>CAZKUO010000004.1:0-65634 GCA_964555975.1 uncultured Ruminococcus sp.
TTTCATGCCTTTTTGTGCCTTCCGCACAGCGGAAAGGAATGGTCATAACGATGAAATTAAAGCCGTACGCAAAGAAATTCGTGCTGCGCATTATTCGGTTGAAGAATTTTTGCTTGAAAATGTAACGCTGCTTAAGTCGGAAAACAGTGTGTATTGGGGTTATCTTAAAAAACGGTGAGGCATTTGTGGATCCCATAGCCAGTTATGAACACCGTTTTAATGTTGATGCTACTGTTAAAGAAGCATTAAACAGCGCAATAAAAAATGTTAATAACGGTAATGCGGAAGCACTGCTTAAAAAAGCATTAAAAATATGGAACGGTGCCGTTAAAGCAAATAATTTGGATGCACTGTTCACAGCACACGAATATATACACGATATAGATTATTTTTGCGTGAATTATCCGACTCACTATGTGTACGATATAAATGCCGATTTTCAGGGTATTGATGACTATTTCGGCCATCTTGACAGCATAGTTTAAGTAATTGACAACAGCGGTGCTGCGCCTTAAAATGCTCATACCCGTAAAAATAAGTAAATTCCCTCCCTAACTTGCACGAAATATCCATTTCGCGCAATTAGTAATTTAAAAATTCATCTTCAGTTTTACTACTCACCTTTCTAAAGAATAACGCTCACAGTCTCTATTGGCGTCTCTTAACATTTACAGTCGGCAAATGACCGTACACAAGTAAAATCGTGTACGGTCATTTCTGTAAAGAGATTTTAATTTAACAATATCAAGAAATTAAATAATACCGTAAATGAAAATCGGTGATCCGGTGACTTCTATTTCAACCTTTCCGCTTTCGGATTTTATCAGCTTGGTGTTGCCCATAATATCCACTACGCGCACAGTGTCAAGCTCGGTATCAAAGGTTCTGGTTTCCTTTTCAACCCAACGTGTCTCCCAAGCGGGCTTAGGTATACGCTTCACCTTATTAACGCGGCCCTCAGCCGAGGTGTTCGGTTGCTGATAAGCGTTTGACCACGCTACCGTAAAGCTGCCGTTACCATCGGTTTCAACATCATAGGCGCGCAAGGTGCCGTATTCATCCTCATCATACTTTTTGTTAAAGCTGCAGGCCTTAAAGCCGTCAAACCTACGGGTTAGGTTGGCGTAAGCAGCTGCCCACGGCTTCGGCTTATAAACACCGTAATAATCGTAATTATAGCAAGCACCGAAATACATTTCATTCCAATCGCTTGTGCCCACCAAGGCGCCGGTGCGGTCATATAGGCAGTAGTATACAATATCCTCAGCGCCTGCTTCCAGGAACATAAGCGCTATGCGCACATTGAAATCCGCACCTGTGCGTATATCAATCTCGCAGGTATCGCTTGTACCTGTGTTCGGAGGTGTGGGATAACCGGTTTCGCCAACCATCATACGCTTTGAGCCGTAATGCTTTAATAGGCGCTTCCAACGTACCATTGCATATTCGTTTGAGTACATAGAAGCATACATATTTACCGCTTGATTGCAGAATATCTTATCGGGACCCGAGGGGCTGCTGTAGGAATGAATATCAATAATATCGGATGCATCCCACATACCGGTTTCATTAAATGCCTCAAGCCATTCCATAGAACCATGGCAATTGCTTTGCCAAATAACATCCTTTACCCTATCGGGATATTTCTTTGAAATATAATCATATGCGGTTTTATACGTATACGGAATATACTGCTCTTCAAGGAATTTTTTGCTCTTATCGTAATTACCCTTTGAGGGTGAATCAACCTCATTTGCAAGTAAGAAATATGTGCAATCAGGCATATACAAATTGCAGGCGTTCTCCAAATTCTTGGTAAATCTTTCAACGTCCTCTTCCCTGCCGCACCAGGTTGTGCCGGCGGTATAGCGCTTAATGCCCTCATTTTTCATATGATCTATAAAGTGGCGCTGATTATAAGATTCACCGAGCCTAACCATAGAGAGTCCCATTTTATTTACTATGCTGATTGTGGAATCGCCCTGACCCTCGGTTTCGGTGTGCGTGGCGCAAATTCCGAAGGGATTTACATCTCTGTGCTTGAATTCAAATTCCTCAAGCATTGCAAACGGATAGCATTCACGATATTCATAATTCTTTGTGGCAACATAAAAATTAAGGTAATACATTCCGTAATTTTCAAGGCACAGCTCAAGTCGGCGTGTGTCGGCTTTTCCCGCAGCAAGTGCATTTCCGTAATAAATGTGCGAGTCCGTTTCGTTGCCGTAATAATCCATAATATTGTATCTTACGGTATATTCAATATCCTCGGTTGAAATATTTTTAACACTTAAATCAAGCTTTAGTGACTTACCGTAAAACATGGTCGTATTCTCATTTTTATCAACAGAAGCAATACCGGCAGCAAAATCCGCATTTTTGCTTTTGAATACCGCTTCACAGCTCTCGGCTTCGCTTGCCTTAACCACGGCATAATCAACCCGGTAGGTGTAATCGGTATTACGGGTGTTACGTGCAATATTAAGCGGTAAATTATCGAAATCATTGCCGGTGGCACGGAATTTATGGCTGCTGTTTTCGTCCCTCACAAAGCTGTAAAGAACACTGTTACCGAAAGCGGCCGATACTGCATAGGCATCTGACTCCATATAAGCAAAATCGTTATCCTCAGGATAAATCCAATCGTAGGAAACACGCTTTTTATAAATATCTGCCGTATTTAAGGGACTCCTTTCAAAAATCGCGGTATAAAGTCCCTCGGCCATATCTATGCAATGCAGGTGTGAAACTGCCGAAAAGCTTCTTTCCTTAAAGACGTAAACAGTTTCGGCAGTGTAAACCGTCCCGTGATTTCCGTCGGTGGAGTATGTAACCTTAAACGCGGGGTATTCTTCATATTCGGTTTCGCAAAAGTCGGTTACACCGGTTTTTTTCAACAAAAGCTCACCCTTGCCGCTTTTAAGGAAGAAGAAGCCCGCACCGCTGTAAACAGGAGTCACAAGCGCTCCGTCATAAAGACCCAAAACCTCGGTATTATCCTTTTTAATACCGTAAAAATATCCGGCTTTGTGAATGCAGTATTCAAAATCTGCGGTATTGAGCGGATAAGAGCTTGTTTGCGGTTTATCCGCCGGGATAAAGCTGTAGGCATTATCCCCGTTTTGACCGGGCATAATGCCATCGGTATTGCCGAAGTCACCGATGGAAACCCGTTCATCTGCGCGCAGGCTCCACAAGCCCACACTGTCGTTTGTAAGTTTTTTTTGCATATTTATCATCCTTTCTGCCACAGCCGAAGGCTTTATGACATTGAAATTGATACTATTCCACACCGTAAATATAAATCGGTGAACCGGTAAGCGGAATTTCAACACTTCCGTTAACGGCGGTATAGACGGTTTCGTTCCCCATTATATCAACCGATGTAACGGTGTCGGAAACTGCTTTAAAGGTTGTTAAGTCGGTCTTTTTCCATTGATTGTTCCATGGCAAATTCGGTGTGCGCCGACCCGTAAGGCCGGTTTCAAGCTTTTTACCGTTTGAAAGCACCTCTTTGTTTGAATATGCCACATAAACATTGTCGCCCGCCTTTGTTACGATTTTAAAGGCTCTTACGCCGTTTACGGTATTTCCCTCGTCATATTGCTCTGCAATACAGCACTTTGATACATCGGCACCCTCCAAGCAGCTTGTCATAACCGCAAAGGCAACGGCAGCGGGCTTTGGCATCACATTGCCGTAATAATCGGCCTCGTAAAACAAACCGAAATTAAATTCCGCATTGGAATTGCTAAAGCCGGTAAAATAGCTTGTTCGGTCACTGAAGCAGTAATACTGAATTTTATCGGCACCGTAGCCTAACCCAAGCACACCTATACGCACGGTATAATCCGCCTGTGTTCTTAAATCGACGCTTGTTACCGAAAGCGGCGCGGTATTGTACCCAACCTCGGTGATATAAAGCTTTTTATTCCCATAGGAATTAATTGCACTTTTTGAACGGATTAACGCATCCTCAATATTCCAAAGGTCACTGCCGTTAATGCTTGAGGAATTTTTTGAAAAGCCGTCCGGCATTCTGCAATCGGCATATGTATGTATTGATATGATGTCAAATAAATTCCAAATTTCGGCATTTGCCATTTGGTTAAACCACGCCGTCTCCCCTGCCGATACGCTTGTGGGAATGTAGTCAATATCGGGATAATCGGAGGTGATTAAATTATAGGTCGGCAAAAATGTGTTATTATAATAAAGCCTGTAAGCCTCGGCTCTGTCAACATTTTGCGAGGACATCAGCTTTAAATTGTATTCGTTGCCAACCTCGTAGGATTGAACATAAGGTGCCAAGGCAGAAATAGAATTTGCCACAGCCTGCTTATAAAAATTAATCTTTGAGGAATCGGTGTTTACCGTTCCGTACTGTCCGTTAAAGTTGTTTACACCGCAGCTTTTAAGCACATCGGCAAAATGAAGCATTTGCGGTGAAGAATTAAGCCTGGCATTGGCTACCCCTATTTTTGCGCAAATATTCGCAATATCCGTGTACTGTGAATAATCCTCACCGGCATTAATTTTGGACCTGTAGCCGTTAACGGATGATATTCCGAACGGTGAAGTGTCATTATGAGTGTAAGTGTGATTTTTCAACAGAGCAAACGGGTAACATTCGGTGTATGTGTCATTCTCGGAGATTACATACAAATTAAGGTAATACATACCGTACCCGCCGCTGATTTCTATTTCGCGGTTTGCATCCAGTCCCTTAAAAATTCTGTTATCCTTAAAGAGACCGCTTTGCACAACGTTGCCGTAGTAATCACGCACATCGTACCGCAAGCTGAAAATCAGCTCGGAGCTTTTCAGGTTTGTAACATTCAAGTTAAGCTTAACAGAGCTTCCGTAAAAAAGTGTGGAATTGTCTGTATTCGGTGTAACGGGAGCTATGCCTGCGGCAAAATCACTGTTTTTTCCGCGGAAAAGTCCCAAATAATCGGCTGATTGCTTATCAAATTCCATATCGGCCATTGCCAAGGAATAAGAAAAGGTATAATCAAGCACGCCGCCGTTTTCCTCGCTGAAATACAGCGGCAGCCTTGTGCCCTGCATATTTTCCGCAATACAGTAGCCCGGCATTTCCTCCTCACGAATAAAGCTGTAAAGCCGCAGTGCACTGTCAATCTCGTCAATGTATGCAAGGCTTTCAAATTCGCGGTATGGATAGTCGAGTGTTTCGGGATATATCCAATCGGAATTTATTTTTACATATTCGTTTTTATAACCGTTTATATATGTGCGCTCCAAATAAGAATTTGCAAGAGAAAAATCCTCCGCTGCATTGGCAGTAATATGGAATTTAACAAAAACAGAGGCTTCGTAAAATAAGTATTCCGCCGTAATTTCCGCTCCGTCGGAGTAATTTCCCGCCACACTGTAGGTCACCGTAAGGCAATCGGTTCCGTCTGACAGGGTGCTTTCCGCAAAAGAGGAAACAGTTGTATTTGTCAGCATTATCTCTCGTCTCTGGCTTGCGCGGCCGTCATAAAGCTTAATGTTGCCGGCACCCGCAAGTAAATCGATTTTTGTGCCGTCAGGCCGCTTATAGGCTATAATTTCATTGCCGGAGCTGTTAATTCCGTAGGCATAATTATTGCCCTCGTAATAATAATTCAGCACCGAGGTATTCCAAAGCCCAGAGGTGGGATACTTCGTGGAAGCTGTACCCGCGGGAAGTGACACAGCCCCAGGGGTGACCGAAATATCGGAGGTGTTAAATACCGATGCGTTATTTTCCGAGCTTGTGCCCGCAGCATTATCAGCGGCATTCAAAGCAAACGCCGCATTCAAAAAAACACAAACCGAAAGGAATAAGCACAGTAAAAATTTTTGTTTACGCAATTTCACACCTCCGTTATTTCCCAATAAAACACGGCACACCGGAAAGCCATTTTTTCATTCTCACAAGGTCAAGAATATTAAGGCTGCCATCGGCATTAACATCTTTGTTTTCGTAAAGTCCGGCGCTTTGCCCCAACAGGCTTTTCTTAAGCATACCAAGGTCAACGGCTGTTATACTTCCGTCTGTATTCAAATCACCGTAATAGGCATAACGGGCTGTAAGGTTGGCGGCAACCGATACCGAAAGCTTTTCGGTTGGAGGTATCAGGCTATTGTTTTCGGAATCATACCACCCCAAAAAGAGCTGGCCCGCTTTTTCCTTGGCAGTGCTTAAGGCTATTTCAGTGCCTATTTGAGCCTTAATTTCGGCAGGCGGTTCATCGGCGGAATTTTTTAAGATTACGTTCACCTGATTTTCTTGGGTCACAACATACGGCATACCGATATATCCGTAGCTTTTTCCGTCGGAAAGCTTTGCATAGTAAAGGGTAACCGTGTCACCCGCTTCAAGGTAGCCCAAATCAACAACCATACCCTTTTTCACGGTGCCGCCGTAAACGGCGAGCAAAGCACCGTTTTTTGCAATTAGAAGCTTATCTTGCTTAATGTCCGCCCCGTCGGATAAATGCAAAACCGCATTGCCGCAGGTTTGAGCGGAATACTTCATATAAATCCCGATGTTCAGCTTTTCTCCGCTCGGTTTATAAATAACGGAGCCGGTGCAACCGAACAATCCCCTACATCTGCTGTGGATACCGAGCTTCTGCCTGTCGGCATAGGTGTTGCCGAGAGCGGCGTAAAGATTACCTACCACTCCGTAGGTGCCGGTTACAACAGGCAATGAATTTGATTCTGCCGTTTCCGAAACGGGCAAGGCATTGTAAATATTATGCCTTATAAGCTCATAAGGCGTAAGCAACCTATCCAAAGCGTTTGTATTATCCCCCACTGCCGAATCGGACAGGCCTAACGGATCGTAATTATCGGAGGCTACGGTGTTTTTAAAATATCCGAAGCTCCATGCAGACCGACTTTTTTCGGTTGATGAGGCATTTGAATAGGTGAAATTTGAATTTTTATAGGTTGATTCCATATAATCCGCCGCTCTGTAAATGGCGGAAACAGTACCGTCTGATCCGACCGAGACTGCGTTTAGATTAAAATGCGGTATACCTATGCTTATTTCCGCAGCATCACTGCTCGATACCTCAAGCCACACAGTTTCACCCTTTAAAAGTCGGGTGCGCAAATTGCAGAATATTTCTTCCCTGCTATATGCTCTACTCGCTTGCAGAGCCGTAACAGTGCCGTCGGTGCTTTGCCGCAAAACGGAATATTTCACACCCGCCCCCGCGGTTGCCACCGCAAGCGGAGCCGAAATTTCATATTCACCGTCGATTTGAGCTGTGAAGCCGAAACGCATTTTTTCGTTCGGAGCGGTAAAGAGAAGAATTTCACGCTTACGGAAATTGCTTAAATCGGTATTTCGGGTTGAATAATCGCCTGTGGAATAATAAAAGCTGTAGTATGATGAAACAGCACTGTCGGAAAGCTTGAAATATGCATATGGTTTTGATGAATTAAATGAGCTTACCGAGTTTAAATATATAAGTTCTTCTTCAACCATGGCTGTGTTTTTGTCGGTATCCGAATAAACGGTAAGCACCTCGGAAAAAATGTTTTCCGTTATAACCTGTGCTTTTATCGGGCATAAATCCGCCGTGAGGGGTAGAATAACAGAATTATTTGAAACGGTGTATTTCTTCACACTGCCGTCGTTCAAAACAAGGCAAAGCTCGGAAAGGTTACTTTCGCCGCTCCAGGAGAGCGAAAGTCCCGAGGCAGACCACTGTGCAGAAAGACCTAAATTGCCGTTTGGTGTGTAAAGCTCGTCATTACAGCCTGTAAGCACCGCGAATTTCCAAACGGAATCAGTGGCGGACGGCAACAAACGTGAACCGCTGTAAACTGCGTTAAGCGGTGTATAAAGCCCAAGCTGACCCTTTTCGGCAATAGCTTTTGCGGCCGAAATATCCGAAGCGGCGTTTAAATCCAAGGTTTCAGAAGCGGCAGAACGAAAAATGCCGCTCATAAATGCCGTAAGGCGGTTGAAAATATCGTTTGTTTCGGTGTATTCGGTTCCCACCTCTGTAAGCAGAAATGAGGGATTCCAGTTGACAAACAGCTCACACCCCGATTCCAAGTGTGAGCTTACGCTCATTTCAAAGCGTATAACATCCCCGTTTGAAACATTAAAGGTAATACCGTCAAATACCGCATCCGTGTCACTACCTACGGCAAGCCACCCCGCCGTGGGATAAACCGCCGAGCCGTTTACGGTAATGCGCACCCTGGCCGAATAACCGTCGGACGCACTGATAAGCATTGCCGAGCCATCCATGGTAATGCGGCCTCCCCTGTCACACAAAAAGGCATAGGAAACCGAGGGCGTGCCGACTTTATTAAGATGACCGTTGAAGTTTCTGATTTGCATTTTACCCAGCTTCGATACGCCCATATAAGCCAGTGACTTGGAAGTTGCGGGCCGCCAATAATCACCGTGTACACGCGTGCAGGCTTGCCAATCGGGCGCTTCACTGTCAAGTGCATACTGGTAACGCCAAAAGTCACCTGTTTGCTCTTTATTTTCGCCCTCCTCGGGCAGTAAAAATTCTGCCACGGCACTGTGTACCGTAGGGGAAGCTTCAAAGGCTTCGGAAACCAATGCATAAACCGCAGGCAGGCTCGTTACAATTAATGCCGCCGCCAAAATCAGAATAACTGCTTTCCCGAATAATTTGCCGTATACCTTATTTATTCTCTCATTTGCCGACTTCATTAACGGGCCATCCTTTTTTCGCTTTTTGAACAATTATTTAAAATCCTCAAGGGGGAATTTCCAGGGCTCGCGTGTGCGGAATTTGCGGTTGAATTTTTTATCCAAAACGCCCTTTTCCTCTAAGTGTGCATAGCACTCGGTATCACACGCACGCCCGCAGATTGAGCACTGATATGCGTGCTGTGCGGGTGGATAAAAGAAAATTCTGTCCAGAATTTTGCGCGCGGTTTCGGGTGTGACATCCGCTTCGCCCGCAATAATTTCCATTCTGTTTTCCAAATCGGAAAAGGCATCGGGCGGCATAAACGGATTTTTAGTGCCGTTTGCACCGTTGTAATACACAGCACATTGCCACTCATTAAGCTCGCCCGTTTCCGATATTGCATGACCCGGGCAAGCCTTTATGCACTTACCGCAGCGGTCGCAAAGACCGTAGTCTTTAAGCTCATCCGGCTCTATTACCGCATCGGTTAAAATAAAGCAATAGCGTATCATAGGCCCAAAGGATTTTGTTAAAACAGCACCCGAAAGACCCTTTTCGCCAATGCCGCATTTAACTGCCGCATCTGCAAAATTCATTTGTGTTTCGGCGGTTTTGCCACGATAAACCGCATCGTAAGCAACCTCGGGATTTGTGCTGTTTTCCTCTGCCATTATTTGCTGATGACGGCGCTGCGGTAAAGCCGTATAGCCTTTCGCCTCAATAAAATTCGCTATTTTAAGCTGCGCCATAGGCATAATGGTTTCTTCCATATTTTCAACACCCATTGTAGTGTATTGATAATATGTGGTGCCCTCCTCGGTTCCGCGGTAAATTCCGCGCAAAATTCTAAAGGCAATTGCAATTACGGTTTTGGTTTTGGGGAAAATTTTAAAAATCGGGTCGCTTTTTTCAAATGAATCTGCCGAAGCAAAGCCCACAATATCCGCCAGATTATCCTTTGCGATTTTAATTATTTCTGATTTCATTGTACTACAATTCTCCCTTCAAATGGCGGTAACAGGCAACATCGCATTTTTTCCCGCAAAGGCAGGGTGCATAGCCCCATTGAGTATTCGGTAAAAAGTTCATTTTTTTAAATATCTTCCGAGCCTCAACACTGTCAAAATGCTTTTCACCGTTAATAATTTTTTCTCTTTCGGGGTCACCCCTCAAAAAGTCATCTGTCATAAACGGGTTGGATTTATGTGCCCCCTTGTAGTAAACCGCACACTGCCAGGTATCGAGTCCGTTTTCCGAAATTGCATTTCCCGGGCAGGCTTCCATACATTTTCCGCAGTTGTCGCATATTTTTTTCGTTAACGGTTCGTCGGTTTCGAGGGGCGCATCGGTAATTATAAAGCAGTAGCGCATAAACGGGCCGTATTCGCGGTTTATTACTCTGCCGCTGAGCCCCGCTTCACCGATGCCGCAGGCCTTTGCCGCCTTGCCGAAATCTATGATAACATCGGGCGCAGGCTTGCCGGGTTCAACCGGGTCTGCGTGGATGAGCTCATAGGTATCCATAACCTCGGGATTTGTGGTTTTATCTCCCTTAACACGCAGGTTAGGCACCGATTTTTGCAGGCAGGCATCATAGCCCTCGTTTTCTATCATTGCGCCGAGCTTAAACAAAAAGATTTCCGCCATTTCCTCATCGATATATTTAACACCCATTGTTGTGTATGTATAATACTGACTGCCGATATCCATTGTCATATAAAGACCGCGCGGCACGGCAAAGCCGAAGCCGATTATACATTTTGCTTTGGGTAATATCATTAAGGGGTCACGCCTTATATCCTCTCCCTTAAAAATATCCAATTTTCCGATTCCGCATACCGTAGCACCGAGCTCGGCTGCTTTTTGCTTTATCATTTCGGAATTAAGCATACAAAATTCTCCCTCTTTGCAGAATATTTTTCCTAATAAACTTACCGTTATCTGTCAAGCTTCCATGGCTTTTTGCGGGTTCTCAGCGGCTCTTTAAAGCGGTTTTCCATACATCCGCCCTTTTTCTCAAGCATACTTACACAGGCCCTTATGCAGCCGCCGCATTTTGCCATATTATAGCCTACCCAGCTTGGGAAATACTTTTGAAGCGCCGTGTAAACCTTCATTATTTCCTTTTCATCGGCAATATCGGTTTTGCCCTCCATAAGGTCAAGGCTGCCGTTTTCGTTTTTATCCCACACCTCTTTGGGAACAAAGGGGTTATAATACCTGCCCGCGTGGGTGTAAAAGGCGTAGCAGCGCCACATATCAATATCGCCCCACTCGGAAATTTTGCCCTCAATATCCACACGGATTGTGTGCCCCGAATTTATCGGAGGAATACACCCACCGGGACATTCGCGCACACAGGCGCCGCATCTGCGGCAAAGCGGTTCTCCGCTGTACATTTCATCGTATTCATCAAATTCGGCATCGGTAAAAATAAATGCCACACGCTGTAGGGGGCCGAATTCGGGTGTCAGCAGCATTTTGCTCCAACCGATTTCACCGAGACCGCAGGCAACAGCCGCCAAACGGAACTGAAACTGTAAATCGGGCGGTACATTATCATCTCTTGTTGCCCTTGTGAACTGCACGTTTCTGTGGTGTGCGGTGGAGGTTTTGGCGTTTTCGTTCACTTCTATCTGTTCCTCGGGTGAAAGCGTATTCCCGGGGCTTCCGTCCATATCGGAAACGCATCCGCGCGCACCGGTGTTTCTGTAAACAAAGGCTTCGTACCCCTCGTCTTCAATAACGCGGCCTACACTGTAAAGCACTGCCGGCGCAAAAATTTCGTTAATTCCGCCGTAGGCCATTGACGGGTACTGATAAAACTGTGTGCCCTCCTCAATTCCGCGCTGAACACCGCGAGGAATGCGGAAGACAAAGCCTATCATACTTTTGGCCTCCGGGAACAGATACATCGGATTCATTTCATCCGGTGCACCCTTCATACGGGTAATAGGCGCTATTCCGCAGGCATCGGCACCGGCGGCAAGTGCGGCTTCCTTAATTAGCTTACTGTTTAACATTTGTATCACCATATCCTTCCAAGATACGAAATTGGTTTACTGCTGCAAAATAACGGTTGCGCTTTTTAAAGCCTCAAAGCAATATCCGCATTTGTCACAGCTTTTATCACAGGTTAAAACCGTTTTTGCGAAATTATCGGGAATTTTTTTGTTTTCAATAATTGCGGGGTAAAAAAGATCCGAATGATTGGGCTCAAGCAATGCCACTACCGAGCCCGAATATGCGCCTTTGCAATATGCGTTTATCACACCGGCCGGATTTGAATTTACCCGTGTGGCAAGCTTTATACCGTCAAAATACCTTTCATAAAGTGACATATCCTCCGGGCGGATGAAATTTGTCAGCCGCAACCAGCCACTGCGTTTTTCGGCATTTTGGAGATATTCACGGCACTGCCCGACAAAGGCATAGGCATTATCCATTTCGGAAATTTCGTTTTCGTGAGACACAAGGTTATCATGAAAAACATGGGCAGAGCAAAAATTCAGACAACCGCTGTTTGCAAGGCAATATAGCTTTTTGGAATTTTTATCGCACCAGCCTCGCGCGGCGGTGATTTTTTCAAGCGAACGGTTGTATTCTCTTTTAAGATAAAATCCGTCAAAAAGCTCGGAAAGATAGTCCATTCCCTCGGCCGTGCCGATTTCCATATTTACCGATGCCCTTATCTCAAGCTCCGAAAAATTGGATTTAAAAAATTTGGCAATAAGCGGCGAGGTTGTGGTGACCGAGGAAAGCCCGTAGGTCTCCTTTAAATAATCGGCCGTTTCCCCTATTTTACAGAAAAAAGAGCGCGACTGCGCATATTTACCGTAGCAGTTGCCGTTAAGCAGTAAATTGAATTTTATGCCGCTTTTCTTCAGACGTTCAAAATCCGCCGCCTGCTTTTTTTCGGCTTCATACGGGTTGTAAGCACTGCTTGAAGCCATACTTCTGCCATTGGGAAAATCAGCCCATGAAAAATACAATTCACCGATTTTATCCCTGTTTTTCAAAATTGCCTCAACCAGAGTGTCATCATCTCTGATTTGATACCCGACCGAAAATTTCATTTGCCGTCCACCCTTAAATGATAATTTATTAAAACAAACACCGCTATTTAAAAGAGTATTGATTTTAAAATGATTTGTATGTATAATATGCTTGTAAAACAAATATTTTTTGAAAACGGATGTGTTAATTATGAAGCTTTTGGAAATTACACCGTTTGTGCGGTTTGCGCTTCAATTTGAATTTCTTCCCAATTCGGAGACCTACACAACCTTTGACAATCGCCTGTTTTTTGTTGTGAACGGCAGCGGAACCATTGTTTTGGATAACGTGCCGTACTCTTTTACAAAAAACACGGTTATGCTGTGGCAGGCAGGCACCGAATACCGTTTTGAATGTAATTCCAAAATCGATGTTATATCCGTAAATTTCGATTACACAGCCGCAAATTCCGAAAGAACCGCTTATTACACGCCTGTGCCCCTAAAGGCCTCCGGGCAGGCTGTTATGCCGCAGAAACGTGAAAACACAATATTTTCGGATTGCTCGGTTCTGAATGTGCCGCTTATATTGCATAATATGTTTTTTCTGCAAAAGAAGCTGAGCCAAATAGTCAGTGAACACATTTCAAAGCCGATATATTTTTACGAAAAAAGCTCTGCCGCATTGAAGGACTGTATTGTTAATATAGTTCGCTTCCACAATGAAGCACCCTCAACCAATAACAGGATTAATTTGATAATATCCTACATACACGAAAATTACGCTTCAAAGCTCACCAATGAGGAATTAGCCGCTTTGATAGACTATCACCCGTATTATCTTAACAGAATATTTTTAAAATCAATGGGTGTAACACTGCATCAGTACATAATCAATTACCGTGTAACCCTTGCCGAGCAGCTTCTTATCGCCACTAACACCGGTATTCAGGATATTTCGCGTGAGGTAGGCTTTTCAAGCCTTTCCCTTTTCACAATTAACTTCAAAAAGAAGCACGGTATTACTCCGTCGGAATTTCGGAAAAACTATTACAAAATATAGCATTTCAGGCAGTATCGGTATCGGTTATAACGGTCATACCCGCGGGCAACGAGTATTCCTTTTTGTTCCACAGAACCCTATATTCTTTATTCAAATTAAGGTGCAACCGGTCTGCGTTCTCGGTTGCATTGACTATTAAGCTGCCGTCACGGTTTTCAACACTGCAACCGTAGGAAAGCACCGTGCCGTTGCTCCGCACAAGCACAAAGGCCTTGCCGAGCACCGTTTCCTCAATGCATTTAAATACCTCGTGAACATCGTTGTCACAGCAGGCACCCTGCTTGTCAACCTCAAGCACTCTGTCGGCAAGTATAAGCCCGCAATCATTGTGACCCCCTGTAACCGGCTGTTCAACACCGGTGCGGTACCAACCGGAAACCATTTTTAAATACTGCTCACCGCAAAGTGTACCCGAAGAAAAGCATCCTCTGTAGGCAGGCTCGGTTAAATTAACCGAACTGTAAGCATCCTTCACGGGGCTTTCGGTATCCGCTTTAAGCATAGCGGGCACGCTTATGTGCGGGTCAAGCACAAACGCCCAGCGAAGCTCGCCCTTGTCCGACATAAGCTGTGCGCAGGCACCCAGTAAATCCATAAGCTGCACCAAATATTTTTCTTTGCCTGTGAGCAGATATAAGTAATACAGAGCATAGCCAAGCCATGCGCTCCACCCATGCGGACTTGTTACGGCATTTTTGCGCATAATAATATCATATTGTGCTTCCCAATACCTGACTGTGACTCCCCTGCTCCTGCAATCCGGTGTGGCAAGCAGCTCAAGACAACGGTGAACCTTAAGCATATGCTCAGCGGCCGTAATATACGGTTCACGCTCGTCTTTGGGCAAAAACAGTGCAAAATAAGCAAGCTGCAAGCATGAACAGGAAATCATACCGTCTTCAAGTGTGTGCTCACCCTCGGTTCCGATATTTTCAAGCAAAAGCACCAAATTATCCACCGCTCTTTTCGCAGAGGCAAAGTGCCGCTCGGCCGCCTCGCGAAAACGCGGTGTTTTTTCGGCCGCTTTTCTTTCCGCAAGCACCAATTCAAGCATTGATTTTGCGGGATAAATAACGCAGGTATAGTGGGCGTTTTCACGGTAATATCCACCGTCCGATCTTTGGCGGGTTATTAACCAATCCGCAAAGCGGGAAGCCGCTTCAAGGCTTTTTAAATTGCGGTGCGGGTCAGCCTCATACCTGTCAACCAAAATGCCTATCAGGGAAGCGGTGTTTTGAATACGCTCGGGTATAAGCCGCGGCTCAATATTCTCAAAATCATACACATACGGCATTATTTCATCGAACATTGCTTCAACTGCATTATCTTCTTCGGGGAGCGGATAATGCTTTGCCGCCAAAAACCCGGTGTAAAAACCATACCAGCTTTCGCAATGCGTTGTTGCGTGCGGAGGCTTTTTTATCACTTCGGTTCTTGCCCGTTTTAAATAGCTCTCCCACGAATTTCTGCAATAAAACAGTGCTTGCGCGGTTTTTCCCGCAGTTGTTTTTACATTGAGCGTGTAATACCCCGTTTCGGTAACGGTATTGTCGCCGACGGGGCTTCCGCTCGGAGCGATAAGCACAGCTTTACAGTCGTCGCCGCAGGTTATTTTATAATTGATTTTTTCCCCGCGGGATAAGGTGAAGCGCTCGGCCGAAATATAGGGAATACCGGTGTCGGCCAGCAGATTAAAATAATCATCAAGGCTTTTGCAGGGCGCAAAGCGGATTATTCTTTCAAGCTGTCTTGCGGGTGCGAGTGAGGTTAATTCCTGCGGGTGATGAGACGGGAGCGGCAATGAATTCAGCAGCGAAATATATGCGCCGTGAATCCTGTGCCCCCAGCCGTGGTCTTTAATATAGTTGTAGTCCCACCCGTAGGAAGCAATGGGCTCCTCACAAAACACGCCTATAACCTCACAGCTTAACGGCTGCATAAAATAGCCCCAAAAATGAGTTTTTTCACAAAGAAAAAACGTGGGAAAGTATTTTTCGTTCCATTCGGGATAGCTTTCAAGGTAGGTGTCAATCCCCAAATCAATTCCCAAAACTTCGGGTGTAAATGGTGTACTCCCGATGTTTCTTGCGGTAACGCGGTAGCAAAAGCCGCAAGAATCCTTTTCAAGGGCTATTCTTACACTGATTTTGTCATCCGAGGCGGTAATACAGGCCTCGGTTTCGGTGAGCGGTAAATCAATTCTGCTGCCGTTTAATATGTAAAAAACCTTCGGCTTTAAATTATATCCGAATTTAAATTCAGTCATAGTGAACCTCTATTGTTCAATACTGTAGGTAAGCTTGTTGTAATCCAACGTTACGGCTGTGCCGTTTGAATAGGTTACACGGTGAACCCCATCGGACAAAATCTCATGCTTTTCCATAAATTCATTCTGCAAATATGAAAGCTTACTGCACAAATCGTAGCCGCGCCGAATTGCCGAAACACCCTGCTTTAACTGTTCCTCATTGTTACAAACAAGGTCGCTGCCTTCCGCCGAACGCCAATCGCCCCTGAATGCGGAATAATAGTAATAAGTGGGCCTGCCACCGTATTCAATAAGCTTTAATTCCGCTGCTCTGCAATCTTCCTTTAAAGAATAATTCATGGTATCTGTCATATCGGGATTGGATAAAATAATTCCGTGATAAACCAACTGCCACAGCGGAACCTCATAATCACAGAGAGGATTTTTGCGCTTTTCGCCGTAATCGAGGTTAAGCGCATAATCAAGATACTTTGCTCCGAAATCGTAACCGCCCTCCGAGCTGTAGCCGCCGAATTGCTCCCTTGCAAGCTTCATAAGCCTGCGGCTTTCCTCAATGCTTTCACGCACATTCAGCCTGTGCTTCTCGTTATAGCATTTTCGCGGCATAACAATGTTTAACACATCAATGTAATGAACACCTCTGAACCCGAGGGCTGAAAGCTTCGGGAAAAGCTCCTTTGCCTGCTTTAAGGCCACGCACGGGCAAAGCTGATACATCTGCCCGCCGCTCCAGGGGGAGTCCTTAGGCAGAGTGCCGTCCTTATTTAAAATAAGATCATCGCTGTTCCACATTTCGGAAATTTCGTATGTATCCGTGCTGTTTGTGTGGCAAACAATCGCAAAGCCCGCCGCGTGTGCTTTTTCAATCAGGCGTTTCAGGCCTTCCTCGCCTCCAAGCTGCTCCTCAATCGGGAAAGCCTGCGGCCATCTGCCGTCGTGCCCCTTGCGGTTCCAGCCAACAAGGCAGATTTCGGCCTTTTTTACGCCCTGATTTTGAAGCTCATCAATAATGTCGCACACCCTGTCAAAGGAGCAGGCGGTTATCATTTCCGGCTCGTTTTCGGGGGTTTGGTGCATTTGCGGTGTAGGCATCGGCTTCCACCCCAAGCGAATACGTATCATTACACTGTCACGTGCATATTCGAGGGCGGGAGAGGTCTTTGCGCGCTCCTTAATGGGTGTGCACTCTCCCCTTTCAAGCTGATATTTTCTGTAGGCACGTGCCATTCCCGAATAATCGGCATTTTCTTTGTAAAGGGCAAGGTAGGAAATAATTATATCCTCATAGAGCGCATCACCGTTGATGTTAAAGCGCGGGAAAATATAATATTTCCCGTCTTTAACACCGCAAATCAAGGAATAATCATAAGGCATACCGATAACCGTTGCCAAAAACGTCCTTTCATCGGTCTTGACACCGAAAATAGGCATTGCATAGCGCTCGGCTATGTATTCGGTATCCGCACGCTCCTTGAAGGTGCAAATCATACCCTCGTTCGGAACCACCATATAGCCGTTATCGCCGCCTCGGGCAATTTCGCCGTAATAATCAAAATCAATGTATTTGATATTACTGCTTTCAAGCCCCTTATCAAGTCTTACAAGTGTACGGTCGCCGTCCTGCTCCACAGTATATTCCGGATAAAAAACCGACCCGTCAAAACATATTGCCTTTATCATTTAATTCCTCACACCCATTTTTATAGCTAAGAAAAAACATTTGCCGATATTTTTTTAAAATTATTTGACACCGTAAATATACACGGCTTCGCCCGTAAGCGGAATTGTCACCTTACCGTTTTCGGCCCTGTATATCTTTTTGTTGCCCATTGTATCAACAACGGTAACGGTGCTTCCCGTTGCTTCAAATACGGTATCATCCGTTACGTTCCAAAGAGTTTTCCACGGAAGCGTGGGGGTTCTGTCTCCGGTTGTACCGGCCGAATTCTTTTTACCGTTTGAAAGCACCTGCTTGTTTGAATAAGCTGCTACCACCTTGCCATGCAGTGCGGTATCAAATTCGTAGGCTCTTACGCCTGCAACATCCCAGCCCTCGTCATATTTTTCGGAAATTTTTGCACCGTCCGTTTTTACGCTTTCAAGCTGACGCGTCATTACCGCAAAAGCTATCATTGCGGGCTTCGGTTTAATTATTCCGTAATAATCCTGCTCGTAGCAAAGTCCGAAGTTCCACTCTCCGTTTTCCTGATTAAAGCCCGAAAAGCTTGAGGTACGGTCGGTAAGACAATAATACTGTATGCGGTCAACACCGTAGGAGGCACAAATCAAGCCTATTCGTGCAGTGTAATCTGCCTGTGTCCTCAGGCAAACCGAGCTGCCCGATGCCGGCGGAGTGGGATAGCCGACCTCTGTAAGGTAAAATTCGGGGTCGGCACCGTCGCGCTTGTCACGGTTCTTGTTGTACATTTCCTCCATACGCTGCATTCCAGCTTCAATAACCCACATTGTGGCACCGTACCCCGGCTTATAGGAGGCATATTGGTCTGGCATCCAGGGGTTACCGTAAATATGAGTTGCCACAACCTCAACCTGCTTCCAGGAGGAATTTTCTGAGTTGGGAAGCGGATTTCCGAGTTTATCAAAATCCGCTATACCGTCGTTATCACTGTCAACATATCCTTTGGCGAACATATCAATCCAGGACTGCTCACACGCCGAGAAAGGACAGGGTATATACTTCATCTTGGGATATTTGGCTTTCAGCGCCTTTAATGTAGGCATATAGGTGTATTTGTAGAAAAGCGGATAAAGCTGCTCAAGCGGTCTTCCGCCCGCCTTAGAGGCTTCAAGGCTCATTTCATTGCCTACCTCCATGGCATCAATGTAATCCTCAAGCTTTTCCACGGCATTTAAAACACCCGAAACATAGTTTTCAACCTCAAGCTCGTTATCGTTTACCGGGTTATACCCGCCGTTGAATTTGGTAATTCCGAGCTTTATAAGCTCGTCGGCTTGCTTTAGCTGCAGCTTGCCTGCACCGAGGCGCATATTCGCAACACCGCATTTTGCCATTAAATGTGCGGTATCTATATAGGTCTGCTCATCACTGCCGTGATTTGAGGTTGCAATGCCGAAGGGCGAGGTGCTGTAATACTTGTAGGTGTAATCCTCTAAAATCGCAAACGGATAGCACTCAATATAAGAGGAATATTTTGAAATAACATACAGGTTAAGATAGTACATACCGTAATTTCCGGCCTTAACGGTTATTTTACGGTTGGCCTCGGAATACTTGTAAACCTTGCTGTCAATAAAAATCCCCGCATCAACAATGTTACCGTAATAATCACGCACATCATAGCGGAGGCTGAATTTCAAATCCGCCTCGGTGAGATTTGTGATGTTAATATTAAGCGCAGCCTCTTTGCCCACAAAAATTGTGGAATTATCGCCCGTGTCGGCGGCTTTTGCAATTCCGGCGGCAAAATCGGAATTTAAGCTTTTGAACAGTGCCAAATAATCGCGCTTTTCACCCTCGGTTGCGGTATCTACAAAGGCAATATCGTAAGTGAGGGTATAAAGCAGGCCGTTGGCATTTTCAAATGCGCAGGGAATATTCGGTGAATCCCAATTATCAAGCGAATAATATGTTGCAACACCGTCACCGCGCAGGAATGAGTAGCACCAAAGCGTTTCGTCAATTCTGTGCTTAATTGCAAGGCTTTCAAAATCGGGATAAGGATAATCCCCGTTTGTGGGGTAAAGCCATTGCTCATGCACGGTTGCCTCACATTCGGTATAATCGTTCACAAAGCCGCGTATTAATTCCGAATTATCACAGCTTATTACCGATTTTGCCGAAACCGAGACCTGTGTTGAATAGGAAATGCAGTTTTCTTTAAAAACATAGGTAGTGGTAACCTTTGCATCGGTTGTGCCGCTTGTTACGGTATTGTAGGAAACCGTTATGCAATTGTAGGAGTCTTTCATTGTTTTTTCAATTCCCGTTACCATACCGAGGGATAAAATCTGTGCTTTACCTACATTAACAAGCCTGAGCTTACCTCCGCCGTTCATCACGTCGTAAAGTCGGCCGCCCTCATCACGGAATGCAATATATTCATTACCCTGCACGGTAATGCCGTAGGCATAATTCCCGCCCTCATAGTAATATTGCAAATTTGCTTTATCGGAGAGCTCGGAAAGCGGCAACCCCGCGTGCGGATTTTCTCTAACAACAGGGGTAACCGTGGGGGTGGTATTGCCCGGCTTTTGCGCGGAATTATCACCCTTTGAATTATTATCGAAGCTATGATTTGCATTGTTCTGATTTTGGTTTTGATTTTGATTTTTGTTTTCCTCATCGGTCCAGTCGGAAACCGTACTGTTGTAGTCCGATTCCGTGTTTGAGGAATAACCTCCCTGAACACCCGAATTATCGGTGCTGCCGGTATCGGTTTTTCCACTGCTTTTGCAGGCACACAGGCTTACCGCAACCGATAAAGCAAGGCTTAAGCTAAGTAATTTTTTAATTGGGCTCACACAAATTCTCCTTTGCAACGGAATTTATTTATCCTACCAGACCCGAGCGCTCCACACCTTGTACAAAGAAGCGCTGACAGGCAATATAAAGTATAATAAGCGGTAATACGCAAAGCAGCGTACCGGCTGCGGTTAAAAGCAGAGCATACTGGCTGTTTCTTGTTTCCCAACCGCCGAGATATTGACTGATGCTGTAGTTTAAGGAGCTCAGCTTTTGAGAAAGCGTGTTTAGACCGGAAGCCATATAGGAAGTGTAAAAGGTATCGTTCCACTGCCAAATAAACGAAAGTATCATACACATAACCATACTCGGTACCGCATTCGGCAACATAACCGAAGCAAAGGTTCTGAACATTCCCGCACCGTCTACCTCGGCTGCTTCTTCAAGCTCCTTAGGCAGTGAAGCAAAGGTTTGCTTTTCCACATAAATGTACAGTCCGCTTCTGATACCCATACCCGTGGCTGCCAGTGCAATAAAGGTCCAGGCGGTATCCAAAAGGTTAATGCCCGTGCCGTTAAACAGAGAAATCAGACCGAATATATCAAAATGCTGAAACTGTGTGTAAAGGGTTACTATGTAGGTGTGGGGCGGTATTAAAAGCGTTGCAAGCACAAGCCCGAAAAGCAGCTTACGAAGTTTGCCGCTAAAGCGGGCAAAGCCGTAGGCGGCAAGTGTGCAAACCGCTATTTGCAATATGCATACCGTAAGGCACAAGCCTACGGATTTTAAAAGCGTGGGCCAATAATCCAATATTTCGGCGGTAGTGACAATGTTTGAAAGCGTAAAGTGCTTCGGAACCCACTGCACCGAAAAATCACTTAAATCCTGCCTATCCATAAAAACAAGCACAAGCTTTGTCATAAGCGGATAAAGTATGGTATAGCTGATGCCTATAAGCAAAATCAGGCGTATTACAGACCAAATAAAGGGCGCAATGGATTTTTTAAGAGCTTTCTTGTTAACGTGTAAGAAATCGGTTGCCATTTTCACACCTCATTTGTCCTGTACATAAATTTTGAAAAAAGAACTGCAATAACAGCCAATAAAAGCCCGATAATCGCAAAATATATCCATCCCATTGCGGAAGCAAGTGAAAACTGGAGCTTTGTGAACGCCGTTTCCGACATAAGCGACATTACCGCATTGTCGTTTGAAGTGAACGAGTCGATTACCGTGTATATCACGCAGGTCATAATCATAGGGCTTACCATTGGAAAGGTGATTTTCCAAAAGCACTCCCATGAGGTCGCGCCCTCAACCTTGGCCGCTTCATAGAGTGAGGGCGACACCGCCTGCATACCTATAAGCAGAATAAGTATTTGTATGGCGGAAAGGCTGATTACGGAATAAACCGAATCCGCAAGACCCGTAAGACTGCCGGCAAGCTCCTCACTTATTCCCGTTCCTATAAGCCATTCGGTGATTTGGGTTGTAAAGGATACGGCCGCTGTTCCCGAAGCGCTTTTGTAGGATGAAAAGGAGCCCATTGAGCTTTCAAGTGCATTTGTCTGCGAATTCATAACCGTGAGTATAACAGGCAAAAACATAACCACCCTGAAAAAGGTTTTACCCTTAAATTCCTGGTTGAGCACCGAAGCCATAAAAAAGCTGAAAATTATTATAAGTGGGGTTGTGGTAAGCACCGAGGCCGCGGCCGCAACCACCGTTTGGCGGTAGGTTGTGTGCACCTTGAGCGCCTGCACATAGGCCGAAAAGCCACTGAGTGTGATTTTATAGCCCTCGGCACCGCTTGTAACATCGCTTACGCTGAAAAGAAAGGATTTTACAATCGGGATAATAAAGAAGAATATCAACCCGAAAAAGAGCGGAAGAAAGAAAAGATAAGCTTTTAAGGAGCGCTTTTGCTTTAGGCTCATTGAGGAAAGCGGATTATTGAATTTTTTCATTTAACCTTCCCCCTCTGTGTAGCAAAAGCTTTTTCCTTCGATTGTAATTCCGTCAACCGTTTCGTCCATGTCACCGTAATTTACATAAACGCAAATACCGTTTTGCCACTCGGTCTTGCGAACAAATTGCGAACAGCTTGTGTGCTGCTTTATACCCACACCGGATATTTTCTCATAAAGCTCTGAGTAGCTTGCCGCAAAGGCCGCAGTTTCCTCCAATGTGTCGGCATAATTAAGGCCGTAATAATTTTCGGCACTGCGCACGGTGTTTTCGGCTGATTTATATATCCATTTAACCGATAGCTGAGCACCGCATTCAACGGTATTTAAAAACTGTGCGGTTCTATCATCGGCGGTGTTGAGCGGTGCTGTTGCATAAGGAATCAAGCCGCTGATAACGATTTGATAGAAAGGAATCGAGTAATCCTCAATGGCATAGCCGCTGTCCGTAACGGGAATACTGCGTATTTTATCAACATAAGGCAGTGAAAAAACACTTCCCACATCTACCGAAACCGCCGCCTTTTCGGAAACCGATTTTAAATAGCCTTGAACGGCCTTTCGAGCTTCTCCCCTGTCGGCAGCCTGTTTAGTGTTAAAATCACTGTTAAGCTCATACCCCGTATCCAAAAAGCCAATTCCCGAAAGCCCCGTGCTTTTTACGGAATTAATCAGCTTAGCGGCATATTTATTGAGCTTTAGTGGGGACAAAAGCATCATACTGTCCCCCGCTTCGCGGTAGCGGCTTACGGTGTTATAGCCGTAAAGATATGCATTGCTGCGGTTCATTCCTTTAATTGCATCCGATTTATTGATTTTCTCTGCACGCTGACCGTAGCAGAAGAAGGAAAGCAAGCCCGTTTCCTTTGCCAGGCGTTCCCTTTCTTTTTTGGTGCCCAAAACCGAAAGCGGTTTCAGGGATGAAAGGTTTTTCTGAATGTAGCCGCCCTTAAGTGAATTTGAAAAACCTATCTCGGTGTTGATTTCACCGAGCTTTTCCAAAATTTCAAGCGCCTGATTATATGTGGTGAGGGCGGAAACCGTTTTGTAGGGTATTCCCAAAAACCTTTTTGTAACGGCCGCCGTACCCACAAAATCAATGTTAAGCAGCGTGTCATCGGAATTGGCGCTTGTAGGTAAAATACCCGCATCCTGCAAAACCGAGCGGTACATAAGCGCAAATTCACTGTAATCGGTTTCGCCTGCCGTTAAATGGTAGGAAACCGCAACATCATCTGAAAACAGGTCGCTCAGCATTAAAAAGCTGTCCATACTGTTGGAGGAAAGCGTAACCGTATCGGCAGAGCAAACATCAAAAAACGAATAAATGTTGTTGTAGGGTGTTCCCTCTCCCGAAGCATTGCAGGCAATACCGGCTATTTCGTATCCGCTGTCTACAGTCGCCAAAAAGCCGTGGCTTTTCGCTGAAAGAGCATATATGGGAAGCACAGACGGCACCGTATTGGAAATGCGCTCGTACACGGGAATTGCGCCGTCATCATTGAAAAGCTTTTTCCAATATGAGGCCGTAGCGGTTTTTCCGTTATTAAAATCAATAACCGAACCGCACCCGTCGGGAACCAGCATATATCCGCTTTCGTTGGAAGCGGTTGCACCGAAATATGGCAACAGCTCTATTCTAACCGGCTTGTAGCTTTCCGAATACTCAATTGACTTAGGGACAAAGCCGGCACTGAAGCCGTCCTCTGTAAGGGTGTAATTAACCGTTATTACGAAGAAAGGTTTTTCCTTATATTCGTTTTGAACTTGATTTTCATCGCAATCACGCCGTAGATCCTCTGCGGTATAGCCCGCTTTTTGGAACAGAGCATAAATGCCCTCGGCTATATAATCGGGAATGGTTCCGCGAATGTAAAGGTCATTTTCGGTTATTGAGGGGAAAGAATGCTTAACGGATTTATATGCATCCTCATTCATCTTGTCACGCGAATATAGGGTATAAAACTTGAGTACACGTTCTTTCTCTGCTTCATCCAGCTTTGCAAGAATATCCTTTTCCATTCGCTTCTTTGTAAGCACACGCGGAAGCGAGGCCGCCTGAAAAGCCCGATCACCTATTTTGTAGGTTACGGAAAGCGTATTACCATCGAGTGAATAAGCGGCATTTCCGTTTTTAAGGCAATCACTGTAAGAACCGAGGGAGATCATTGAATTATTACTGTCGTAACAGTAAACAACAATTTGATTTTTCAAAAGCTCATAATTGAAATTTATCTCACCTTCGGCTTGCACATTCTCGGGGAAGGTGTAGGTTAATGCCCCTGTTGTTTTGTTAAGCAGGGCTATATTGTAGGTTTCTGTTTGCAAATAAAGCTCGTAACCGTCGTTTTCAAGCATTTTTTGAAATCCGCCCGCGGGCATAGCCGCTTGTGACGTGGCAGCCGCAGTCACCTGTGGTGCCGCAACAGGCTCAGCCCCGACATTTAAGGCCGTGCAAGCTGTAAGCACCGCAAGCAGAAGCGATATTTTATTTCCTAAAAGCTTCTTCATACCCTACTCCTTAATACACTAAATCCGAAACAGTATCTCTTTAACCACAGAGGCGGCCCAAATCCAAACCTGCTGTGCCAAATTGAAAAACAAAACCGCCAAAACAAAAATACCGACCATTGCCGCAAGCGTCAGCAAAACCGTGCATACGCTTTTAAGCATTGTGTAATCGTGAACCGAAAGACTACCCGCCAAAATAAGAAAGGCAATCCACACAACACAAACAATGTTTATCAGGCTGTAAAATGCCGCTTCCTCGGCGACAATAATATGTGTGAGCAGTGTCACGGGAATATTAACCAGCACAAGCGGCGTGAGGGAATACATAAGGTACATATATATTTCCGCAATAGTCCCCTTACCGTCAAGCAGTGTGGTAATTGCCCAGTTTGCAACGCAATAAAGCAATACAAGCAAAACTATTCCAACCACCAATATCCAAACCGAAAAAGAAGCAAAGGTGCTTGAGGTAAATAGCCGCCCGCTGCCCAAAATTCTGTAAGCCGTTGTTAAAATCAGCATCAGCAAAATGGTTGTTGCGGCCTTTATATTGCCCTTTTTCTCATGCTTCATGGTCCAAAAGCCGTCAAACGGATGAGAAAAAATATAAAATGTAAATTTAAGCCCGCTTACCGTCTCAGCTAAAAAATCTGTCATAAATTCTTCCCCTTGGTGTGTGACCTTTTGTTTTTCCCTTTAAAGAGCTTTAAAGCACCCTTAACCGCAGCATAAGCAATCACGGCTGCTACAAGCGCCGCAAGCAGCCATTGATGAGCGTATATCCACTCCGAGCGCATTGCCTTTTTGGTGTTTGAATACATATCGTCATTGCCCGAAACGCTGAAGTATTCCAGAGCTTTTTCGTAATTTTCCGCCCCGTAATAGGAGCTTCCGAGCATATTCAGTGCAAGCTCGTAATTTTCATTGTATCTAAGCACACGGTTCCAGTGCTTCACGGCTTCATCGTAGTTAAGCTCGTTTTGATAACGCGTACCCAGATTTATTTCCTTTGCGTATTCGGTAGGAGAAAAAACCGTTAATGAGCCTCTCGAGCTGTCAAGCACCGCTATTCGCTCGTCCGAAAGATAGGAAACGGCAACCGGGCTTGAAAATCCGCCGTCCTGCTCGGAAAGGGTGCCGAAGGTATAAAGCAGATAACCGTCATAGTTATAGCAGAAGACCCTGCCGCGCGTTTTATCAAGGCAGGCATAAATTTTATAAGGACCCGAGGAAACATCACTGAAGCTGCTTTGTCCCGCAAGAGCACCGTTATAGTACTTGGTAGGGTCCCCCGTTAAATTAATATTTGAAAGATTTCTTATAACATTGTTGCCGCCCGGGTTCATACGCTTTACCATGGAATTTGAAACGGGTGTATAGGTGGTAACGAAATAAAAGCCGTCTGCATCGGCATCAATGCTTGAAAATTGCTGCGGAATAAGCTGTTCACCCGTTTTGCGCTGTTCCTTTGTGGAAAATCTTCTCCAAAAAAGCGTCCATGCATTTGCGGTAACCTTATTTCCCGCAAAAAAGTTTAAAAATTCGCCGTTTTCTTTTAAATTAAGCAGACCCTCATAGGTTCCGTTGCTCACAACATAAAGATTGCCCTCCGAATCGGTTGCGGTTTTTGTGGGCTTAAAAATAAAATCCTCCCCCAAAACCGAAGAACCGCCGACAGTGTATTTCCTGACATATTCACCGTTTTGCTTATCAAACAAAAGAATTCGGCTGTTTTCCGTATCGGATACATAAATGTATTTATTTGTCACATTAATTCCCGCGGCATCGTTAAGCGGCATCAGGCTACCGTCGGCTTCAACCGAATTACACTTAAATTCAAGCTTCGGTGTGTAATCTCCATCCATAACCACAATACGATTGTTGCCCTCGTCCAAAATATAAATGTCACCGTTTTCATCAACATCAAAATCGGTGGGATTATTGAAATTCCCGACGGAAAGGGTGCTTCCGTAAATTACCGCCTCCGGTAAATATGCCTGAGGATTCAAAACGGCAGAGCCGTCGCTCTCGGAATATGTATAATTATCGTACGGCACGGCAGAGCCCGCGGCGGAAGCCGGCAGGAGCACAGTCCCGATAATTAAAAAAGCAAAGAAAATCACACACACTTTTTTCATCAGTCAATATTCCTTTCAAAGCGGTCAATAAAAAATCTCGGTAATCAGCCCTTAAGTCCGGCAGAGCCCATGGTATCCACAATTTTGGACTGCATAACAACAAAGCACAATATCGGAATAATAATCATAATCAGTGAAGCAGCGGCACTCACGCCCGCTCTTTCAAGTCCGCCGGTTGAAATTTGCGAAATTGCCTGCGGCAGATTTTTCAGGGTTTCGTGGTAAACATTCTGTGCGGATGAGCCCCAAAGACCCTGAATGGAAAGTATAACAAGCGTATACCAGGCGGGCTTTAAAAGCGGCATTGCTATTTTGAAAAAGACATTGATTTCGGAAGCACCGTCAATTCGAGCCGCATTAAGCAGGTCGTTGGGAACATTACTTTGCATAAACTGCTTCATAAGGTAAAAGCCCATAGTCGAAACCAAATGCGGCATTATTACCGCCCAATAGGTATCCACCATATGCAGTGTTCTGTATACTATAAAGCTCGGAATTGCGGTAACCGTGCCTGAAAACATCAGTGAAAAAACTATCATTTTAAAAATAAATTCCGAACCGGGAAAGGGTATTTTCGCCAAGGAATAGGCACACAGCGAAGCAATGATAATCTGTCCCGCAGCGGCCGAGGCCGTTAAAAATACGGTGTTGAAAAAATAGCGTATAAACGGCATTGTTGTTTCATTAAGCAGATTAAAAAGCTCGGTAAAATTCTTAAAAGAGGGATTTTGTGCAAAGATTGTGGGAGGATAGCGGTAGAGCTCGTCAAGCGGCTTAAAGGCCTGACTTATTGTATAACCGGCGGGAATAAGCATAAAAATTCCGAGAAAAGCCATTACGATTATTGAAAAAACATAACCGAAGGTACTGCGGTTTAAATGACTTTGTCTTTTTGCCATATGCTACCTCCCCACCCTTCTTATAAATTTTTTAAACAGGTTGTTTGCGCCCACCGTTAAAACAAACAGCAACACAGCCAAAACGCAGGCAACACCCATTTCCATTCTTGCGGTGGCATAATCCTGCATATGCAACACCAGTGTATGCGCCGCATAGTTTGTGCTGGGATTTCCGAAAAGCTGGGTGCTTAAAGTACCCACACCGAAGGCGGCGGTTATTGAGGTTACGGCAGTAAAGGCAAACTGCGGCTCAAGGGCGGGCAGGGTAATGTACCAAAGCTCCTGAAAGCGGTTGCGAATGCCGTCAATCGCGGCAGCCTCATACATTGAAACATCAAGACTGCGAAATGCCGCAACAAAGGCCAAAAAGCCCGTGCCGAGTGATTGCCATACCGATACAATCAGCAAAATTGCAAACATATAGGAAGGATTGCTGAGCCACTGCTGAGGGCTTGTGATAAGTCCCAAATTCATTAAAAAGCGATTTACAATGCCATAGGCATCACCGCTGAAAAGCAGTGCCCAAATTGCCGCCATTCCGCCTGTGAGCGAGGGTGCATAGAAAACGCAAATCAGCACGGTGCGCACGGCAGGATGATAATCGTTTATAACCCATGCAACCCCCATATTCGCAAGCATTGAAATGGGAGCAAATATAACGGCATAAAACACGGTGTTCTTAAGTGCCGTAAGAAATACGTCGTCTTCAAGAAAAAGCTGAAGATAATTCTTTATTCCCACAAAAACAGGCGGATTTAAAACATCGTATTTTGTAAAGCTTAAGCACACCGCCATTAAAACCGGTATAACCGTAAAAACGGTAAACAGAATAATGAACGGTGCCGAAAACAATAATGACATACCGTATTTTCCGATATATTTTTTAAACCTTTTTAGCAAGTAAAACTCACCCTATCTCAAATTACGAATTTACTGTTTCGGGGAACATTAGTTGAGTCCGAAATACTCTCGCTTGTTTGTGATTTCCGTATCAATGGAGCGGCTGTATTTTTTAAGCGCATCGCCGGGAATTTCGCTGTTGTAAACCACTGCCTTTATGGCATTGCTCAAATGGCGGTCGGTAAAATAGCTGCCGGGGACCGAGGGAATGTTATATATTCCGTTTGCCTCATAATCCGAGACGATTTTCAAAATGCTCTTGTCCCACGGTATTCTTGAAAAAGCTTCCGTATTGGCGGGTGTTGCCCTTACCGAGGCACCGAGAGCCATTTCGTTGCGTTCGTTGTATTTTGCAATTGTATCTGCCGAGGTTGACCATTTAATGTATTCCCAGCAAAGCTCCTTCTTTTCCTCATTCAGAATAATATCAACCGTTACATCGGCTACAACTCCGCCCGAAAGCGTACCGTCCGAAAGCTCCGTGGCGGGATAGGGCGAAACCGCCCATTTACCGTCAATTTCGGGAGCCAAAACATCAAGCTCGGCAGCAAAGGAAACCGCCCCGACAAGAATCGGCATTTCCCCCGTTCTGAAACGATTTAGTGCATTGTAGGAAAGAGGTGCACTGTAATCGGTGAAAAAGCTCGTAAAGGTTGAAAAAGCATCTATCGCCGCAGAGGAATTAAGCGCCGTTGCGGTTTGCTCCTTATTGTAAAGTGTTTCGCCGCGCTGATAAAGCATATTGAGGAAGGTTGCGGAATTAAAGGGCAGGCCGAATTCAAGATTATTCTTTTTCAGCATAGACATCACGTAAATAACGTCATCCCAGGTTTTCGGCGGCTGTAATTCCATTTCTTTGAAAATATCTGTTCGGTAAAACAGAATACTGAAATTCTGCGAATTAGGTACGCCGTAAACCGAATTGCCGTAGCTTACGGAAACAAAGGCATTTTCTCTAAAACGTGACTTAATCTCATCAAAATCCGAAAATTTCGATAAATCGACCGCCGCATTTCTGTAGGCGAGATTCATTGTTGTTGCGGAATCGGTTCCTATGTACAAGTCGGGGCCCACACCCGAGAGAATGGCCTCGGTTAATGCCGAGGTGACCAGCCTTAAATTCGCCTTGATTTCGGAATGCTCCTTTTCAAAGCTTTCTTTAATAAGCTGATCGTGAATGTTGTAGGTGGCAGAGCTGCCCGTCGCCCAAATCGTAATGGTATCGGACGCCTTTTCGGTGCGCTGATTATGCTCGTAATCGGCGGAAAAGGTATAAATAAAGGATTGCAGTGTGTACCATATGTTTTTCAAAAGACCGTTTTGTGCGGGCTTTAAATCACCGTCATATGCCATAACCGCAAAATAATCAAGCTTAAGCGGCTGAGTTTTTGCACCGAGCATCCAGGTGCAAAGCGAAGAAATGTTTGATTTAAAATCGGATAAATTCCTTGTTATGTTGTACGAGTCCTCCGCAAAGGCTTCAAGCTGTTTTGATAAAACAGTCATCGCCTGCGTGCCGGAGGAATAGCTGCCCATGGTTTCACCTATTTTTTCGATAAGACCGTTCAATACCGCTCTTTGCTCCTGTAGTGAGGTGAGAACCTCGGGTATATAATCCTCCAAATTGTAATCGCGCAGGGTGTCGGGGGCAGTACCCGTTATTGTAACAATTTTGCGATAGTCGGCAGTCAGTACGTCAATAACGTTGTTTACGTAAGGAAGCACAGAGGATAATTCCCCTATTATAACCTCCATTGTAAGGGTGTGTTCACCCTTTTTAAGCTCAAAGAGCAACGGAGCACCGTCGGTGCCTATAACCTCATTTTCAAATGTGCTTGTGTAATCAAAGTAATACTGCTCAAGCTCCGCATAGGGCACACGACCGTCAATCATAATTCTGCGATAGCTGCGCATACCTATGTTAACATCCTGGCGGTATTTTAACGCAAGTGCATACAGCCCGTCCTCGGGAACGGTAAAGCTCCATTCAACATATTGACCGGGATTTTCCCAAGAGGAGCCGCCGATTGAATTTAAATACTTTTCATAAGGACTGTATGGGCTGAGCGCGGTTGATGAGGAATCGTTTATGGGGTAAATTGAGCTGTCGGATTTTTTTACGGTGTTTTCCGCTTCAAAATACAGGGTCTCGCCCTTGTATCTTGAATATTCAAATTCCTTGCTCGCCGCCGCATATTCGGGGGCCTCCGCATACTGTGCAAAGAAAGCGGAATTAACCTCTGCATTTCCCTCATCCATTGCTACGGTAAGCCTGTTTTCACCCTCGGTGAGATAAAAATACAAAATTCCGCCGTAGTAACCGCAGGTGTCCGAAAGATAGATGCTGCGGTATTCATCAACCTGCTCCTGCTCGGGAATTACGGTGTTTTCGCTTTCCTCATTGAATACGTCCTTAAAGCTTTGAGGCAGTTCAATGCGTGATGCTTCATAGTAAGGAATTTCACCGTTAATTTTAACCGAAATAACAGGTGCCTGCGAAAAGGCTTCGGTAAATCGGTAGGAAATTTTCAGCGCGTAAAGTCCGGCACTCGCCACGGAAACGGTAAAATCCGTGGCCGTGCCTTCCTTAAAGGAGGTAATGCTGTCTATAATGCAAATGTCGGTATCGGGGTAATCGGCGTTTTTATAAAAGCTTATAAAGTCACCGTATATGCTTTGCGCCCCTGCGGCATACTGCACCTCGGATTCACTTGCAGGCGCAGCAGTGCTTTGCTCCGCCGCACAGCCGAAAAAGCCCTGAAGCAGCAGTGCCGAAGCCAAAACGGCGGCGCTTATCCTTTTAAGCTTATTATAAAACATAAGAAAACCTCTTTTAAAATTACTGGTTCCAAATAGTATCAAGCTCAGACTGAGCTGCTGCCTTAACGCTTGCTATGTATGCCTGGGGTGAGGTTTGCGACTTTATGCCGAAATCACCCCACTCGATTGTACGGGTAATGTAGGTGTAAAGAGGAGCCAACTGAATGTTCTTTCTGTGGCGTTGCGCCATATCAATGTAGGTATTGTAGGAGGCTTCATCACCGAACATGGTAATTGCGGAATCCTCAACCGTTGCTCTCCACTTATACGGATACATATAATCATACAAAACAGCGGCAACCGCAGCAGGATTTTTAACGGTGGAAGGAATTGCAAAGCAGGTGGTTTCATCTGTTATGCAGTTATAATCCTTTGCATCGGGGCCGATGGGTATGTAGGTGAAGCCCACATTTGACATTCCGAGTGTCTCTCCGTATGCCTGTGCATTGTAGGAGCCTGAAATCATAAAGGCGGCCGTTCCCGCATTCCACTCGTTTTCGCCGGCGGTAAAGCCATGGGTGTTGTAAAGGTCATAGGCGAACTGAACGCCCTTAATGTACTTGGCATCGGGATCGTATTTTCTTTTGTTGTTCACGGTTTGAATTGCTTTTCCGCCGTTTGATTTTGTCCAGCTTGAGAAGCCTGAGCCCACATAACCGTAATACTTTGTGCCGTTAAGCTCGCCGTTACACTTCTTTGCGATATTAAGGAAGGAATCCCATGTCCAATTGTTTGCGGCAACAAGCTTATCGGGTGTTTGTGTTATACCGAACTTGGCAAGCACCGATTTGTTGTAGAACATACCGCCGCCCACATACCAACGGTTTGCCATTGTAACCGCGTAATGCTTGCCGTTAAGAGCCATAGCCTCGGTAACATCCTGGTTGAATATCAAATCGGTGGTGTCAAGATAGCTGTCAAGCTGGGTGAGGTAGCCGCTGTTCATATGTGTCGGCCAAACCCAAGAGGTTGCCATTTGAACAATATCGGCAAATTTAACACCCGACTGAGCCGCAGCTGTCCATGCACTTTGGTAGCCCATGGAATCGGCAATACCCTTAAATTTAATCTTGCAGTTGTATTTCTTTTCAATATCGGATATAAGGTTCATCATATCCTGATAATTTGAGTCGGTGGGCTTCGGTGTTGAGCCGTCATCAGAGCCCCAGCTTGCAATAACAACCTCGGCACCCTTTAAATCGTATTTGGCGTTCGCGGTTTGACTGTTTTCAATCTTATCAATGCTGTCCGCATCCCCCATACCCCACTTATCAACCGAGGTTGTGCCCTGGGTTCCGCCGTTGTTTTTATTTACTATAGTTGTGGTGCCCTCGCCCTCAACCCATTCCGAAAGCACCTCGGTGCGGGTCCCGCAGCCTGCAGCCGAGGCTGTAAGCAAAAGCGCCACGGCAGCCGCCGCTGCTCTGAGAATAATACCTTTTTTCATAATTATGTCCCTCCTGTAATTTTACCGTAATGTGTTTAATTATCGGTTGCCGACCTGTCGGTCTTTTTTAACAAAGAGCTTACCCTTTTTCTTTAAAACCAAAAGGGTTGTTACAACAGCACCTACCGCAAGCACGGAACCGCCGATAATAAGCGCATATACCCACCATTCGGTGTAATATTTCCGAATTATTTTTCTGTAGCCGCCGCCCGGTGTGTAAATTTCCTCGGTCCATTCCTCGTAGGTTCCGGGTATGTAAACGGTAGTCTCGCCCGAGGGCTTGCTACCGGGCTTTAGGGTGCTGTCGCTATCGGAATTACCGCCGTTCATAGCATCAAGCAGAGCTTGAAGCTTGCGTGCTACGGCCGCATCCGAAAGAGCTTTTCCGGTTGCGGGGTCGGTATCAAAGCCGATTTGACCGCTCATACCCGCAAAATACTCAAGCATATCCCTGTCGAGCATATTGAAAATATCGGATGTTTCGGTGTAGATGTTCTTGTATTTTTGGTATGTAAATGACGGATTCCAATGAACATAAACCTCCTCACCCGAAGCCAAATGCTCATTTGTTGTCATTTCAAAGCGAACAATGTCACCTTTTTTAACCTCAATTTCAAGCTTTCCGAAGCTTGCCGATTTTGCATCAATCCAACCGCCGCCTAAGGGGTAAACAGTCTCATCGTTAACGGTTATTCTTACAAGTGCCGTAAGGCTTTCCGAAGCGGAGGTTACTGTTTGCAGTGTGCATTTGTTGGAGGCACCCATAATCAGCCAGCCGTCACTTTGCGGATAATAGGCATACGCCACTGCGGGTGTGTCAAGCTCGTCAAGGCCGCCTGCGTTGTTCTTTATCCACATACGGCAACCGCTTGAAATGCCCATATAGGAATTTTCGTTACTGAGCCAATAATTCCAACTGAAGCGTGTGGAATTTTTCCAAAGCCGGTTATCCGAATCATTTGTGTACTGTATTTTCCAAAGCGGGCTGATTTGCAAATTCGGCATAAAGCCGCTCATTGCCGACCAATTCGCTTTTTCCGCTTCAATTGAATCGTACACAACAATTGCGGCGGTAATATCAATTTGCGGTTTAAGGTTGTTTGTTGCGATGTACTCGCTCATAGCGGCCTCATCATCGGCGTAAACATAGGCTTCAAAGCGAATTTCATCACCGATTTCGGTTTCAACCGTAATATCCTGCAGCATTGACATTTTATTTTGGTTATTCAGCTTTTCAAAGGCATCTCCGTTATTCGGCCAAAGCGTGGTGGCAACACCCGTGCCTGCCTTAATCAGCCTTATACGGAAAGCTACACCCGAGCCCTCAACCGGCATAACCGTTTTTAAGGTAGGTGCACCCGTTACGGAAACACTGCCGTTAATGGGGGAAATAAACTGTGCCGAGGTGCCTATGCTTTTGCCGGTTGCCTTTTCCCGTGCGGGATAGGTTGCAACATTGGTTGCCGTGAATTTATATGACGGCCAGGCGGAGCTCGCTTTGTATATCAGCTCGTTATAATTTCCGGTTGAAAAATACGTCGGTAAAATTGTATCCACCGAGCTTAAATCACCGTCGGCATCGAAAAATTCAAAATTCCATCTGTTCTGCATCGGCGTATAGTTGCCCGCATATTTTTTGAAATATTTATACGGGCTGTAAGAGGAGGCGTAAAACACCCTTGCCATACAGTCGTTGCTTGAAATGGAGGTTACAACATCCTGCACTGCCGCCGGTGAAACAAGGTTAAGCTGAAGCTCATCGGAGCTGCTGTCAACAGCATATGCTTCAAAACGGATTGTATCCCCCTGCTTTAAATCAAATTCAACATACGGCACTGAAATTTCTTCATCGGTTTTAACGGTCTCGCTGTGCCAATCTCCCGAGCTCGGCCAAAGCGTGGTAACAGCGCCGTTTTCGGCAGAAACACTTATCAGCCTTGCTTTAAGGGTTGCGGTGGCATTCTTTGTGGAAATTACAAGCCCCGTGCGGAAATTGAAAATATCGTCACGCGGTGCGGTAAAGCCTAAGGAGATACCGTATTTCCCGTTAATATCGGCCAACAGGTTGTGTGTTGTAAAGCTGTAGCCGGGGCCCTCTCCGTTGTTAAGCGAAAGCTTGTGGGCAGCCGCATCGTAATAATTTGTTTTTGTTATGTTTGCGGCCTTTATATCGTAAAGGTAGTAGCGCCAGTAGCTTAAAGCATCCTCGGTGTATTTGCCCTTGTAATCGGCATATTCCGCATCATAGGGCTCACCGAATACCGAGTAATAGGCCGTGTCGGTTGCGGTGCCCTGGTTGTTGTTGCGTGCGGTAACTTCAATGCCGAAGGCTTCAAAGCTAAGCTTTCCGCAATCTTTAACCTCAACCGTAAATTTATCGTTTGCCGCCGCAACAACCGCAATTCCCGTAAGCTCGGCACACCAATCCGAAATCACGGCCCCGTTTTTCAAAAGCCGCACTGAAGCCGTGCCGTCGGGCTTAACATTTACCACCGCGCCGCCGTCTGTGTGGGCGGTAAACACAACCCGTGCGGTCTCACCTGCTTTCAAGCCGACCCCAAAGGCGCTATCCTTAAAGGTAAAGCCGCTGCCGCTTTCGGTAAGATATGACTTTTCGCTGTCACTTACCGCGGTTATGGGCATTTCGGTTCCCTCGGCGTTAATAACGGCGTACTCAAATCTTCCGCTGCCGAAGCTCACATTTCCGTTGTAGTTCGGCTCAATCACGGCATAATCCGTAGGGTTATATACGGTGGCGGTGAAAAATTTATTGTTGAGCCTTTGCATTGCCGTTTGATCAAGGGCGAGTGTTATCGCTTTGCCGTCACTGCTGCGCGCATAGACCTGTAAAGTGATTTTATCGCCGGCCTCCGCCTTAATTTCAAGCGGTGCAAAATCAATTTTCGCACCGGCCTCGGCATCACTCACGGCCCACCCCTCTTTGGGGTGTAGCTGAACGGTTTCGGTAGAGGTATCGTGCAATACCCGTAAATATATTTTCCCGCTGCCCTCTGTCACACGCAGACCGGTTGAAAAATCGTAATTTGCGTTTGCGGGCACGTTAAAGGTGAGCGACATTCCGTTGCTTCCGCTTTCGGGTACCGCACAGCAAAATTCAAGTCGGTCATCGGCAAAGCGGTAAAAGCTCCCCTTAACCGCCGCATCGGTAGCGGTAAGTGTGTTGTTCTTCGTTGTGTAATAATCGGCATCATAAACCGTGAATTTATCACCGGCAGTGTTAACCGCCAAGGCATTAAAGCTCCAAACAGAGCCGTCATATTCGGCAAAAACGCCCTCATATTCCCTGCCGCGCCAGGGCCTTTCCCACAGCGGCGAATAGGTTGTGTCTCCTGCGGCGTTTGCAGTGCTTCCCGTAATCGAAAGCGCGGCCCTCGGCGCCGATTTCACCGAATAGTCCTTAATTTTATCGGCAGTGGAATAAAGCTGTAAGGAAACACCGTCCCCCGTATTTACGGAAACCTGTGTGCAAATTTCAGCTTTGTCTGCCGTGGTGCTTTGCCAGCCGCCGTTTTCGGGGTAAACCACAGTGCCGTTTCTTAAAATTCTGTATTTCAAGGCATCATCCGCCGAAATTACGGCCGATACGGTAATGCTCCCGCTGACGGGTGACATAAAATCAAAGGAAAGTCCCTGTGCTTTTCCGATAAGTGCCGTCATTTCCTCGGTACGGTTTGTTTGTGTGTAATAGCGGTAGCCTACACCCGCGGCTGTGTTTTTCACCGCATTGCCCGAGTAGCTGTTAAGCGGCAGAGCTGCGGCAAGCCCGCTTTCCGAAATATTCAGGGCCGTGGCCGACCATCTGCCGTGCATTGCCTGTAATTCCGAAACCGCGCCGTCGTAAATAAAGTGCGGTATGTAATTTCCAAAGCTCCACTCGGTGCTTTCGCCCTTGTAATTATCGGTTCGGGTAACAAGATTTACGGTTGGGTTGCCAAGCGAAAGCTGAATATCGGCATCTGCTCCGTCGGCTTCAAAATAAGCCTCAATAATCAGCTCCTCACCCTTTAAAAGCTCGGTCATGGGTGAAAACAGCACAGCCTCGGGGTTAGGCTCCGTGTCGTTTATTTCAAGACACAGCCATTCGGTCTCCCCTGTCGGATAAACCGTTTCCTGACTGTCGCCGCCGTCGGTAAGCTTTGCCAGCCTGTAATAAATGCTGCCGCTCACCGCGCTGTTGTTAATAACCTTAAGTGCGCTTGTTAAATCGTAAAATCCCTTTTGCGGTGCTTTAAAGCTCATATAAACGCCGTAAAGTGCCGTGCGGTATTGGCGTGCCGTGAAACGCACCTCGCGAGCGTCATCGGTATTGTAAAGCTTGTAGCCCGTGCCCGCCGCAACACAGTACATACTGTCTGTCGCACTGTCAAAAACGGTGGGCAAAACCGTTGTAACGGCACCGTCCTTAAAGCTGTAAGTAGAATCGTAGCCGTGCTCCAGCTCGTAGGCAAAGGCCTCGGCACTGTCACACAAAGCAACCTCCGAAATTTCAACGCCGGTTGCATCGGCATTAAAGGGGGTGTTTTCAAAGCTGCCGTTTTCATTCTTTAAAAATGCCTTTTGCAGCTTAATGCCAAGCAGGTCAAAGGTTCCCGCTTTTAAATCGTTCCTTATTTTCGTGCCGTAGGCCGAAAGCGGAATTATCATATAGTAGCCCTCGGTAAAGGAGGAAAGCTTTTCGGCATACTCAGCCGTAGTATATGCTACAGTCGGCTTTGTGTTTATTGTAAGCCTTTTAGTCGGATCCTTTACCGAAATAAAGGTGATATCGACTTTACCGTCACTTGAATACCAATTGGAATTGCCGTTTGTCTTTTTGTAGGCATCACCCGAGGATTTACCGTTGGTTTTCGCACTCACTCCGAAATCAACACCCACCGAGCAGGCAGTTCCCGCCGTGTGATTAACCTTAAGCACAATTGCTTCGGCGCGGCCTGTGGTGTCCTCGGCATTAATTTTCAGGCCTACCCGCGCCGCCGATGAATTATTCTTGGTTTTCGGGTTAATCAGCGCCGCCGAATTTGATATTTCGCAGCTTGAAATATTGTATTTAACAGCAAAAATCGAAGCCGCGGCACCCTTAAAGCTTTCAACGGTGCGCAGTGAATTTGCATCCTCCGTTGTGGGGAAGCGGCGAACAACAGAGGCGGCAATTGTATCCCCCGCCGCATTCTTCGCCAAAACCTGCACCTCGTAAACCTCACCGCCCTTAATTTCATCCTGCAAGGTGGTGGAGGTAAAGCTTGTTGTGCTCAGCTCCTTTGAAAAGCTTAAAGCAGAATTTAAATAAAAATTAACAACGTAGCTATTTGCCCCGTCGTATTCATTCCACGAAACAGCAGCCTGCGTATTGTCGGCACTCCAGGTGGCTTTCGGAGCCGCAAAATCGGCACTTGAAGCCACAAGCGGGCTTTTAATTCCGTAATCCGCAACACCGTAGCTCCATACGCCGTCCTCGGGTGTCATAGCGGATGAAAAGCCGCGCAAGGCGGGATAATTTTCAATTTCAATATTCGGGGCTGCGGTAACACTCACCCCAACCCACACCGAAACGGAAACCGCCAACGCCAATGCCGCCGCCGATATACGCTTAAGCTGTTTTTTCATTTTCCTATCGCCTCGTTTGTTTTGTATTTACAGTGCAAATTAACACCGCACCATGGGCCGACGAGATTTGAACCCGAGGTGCCTCTGCTCCGCCCGAAAGCCTGCGCAAGCGGGCAGTCGGGCGGAGCATTTTTAAGCTTTAACCTTTATTATCTTGTTTGTTAACCTTTTCCTGTTATTCGCCCAAGAAAACATTGTAGCCTGCAAGGTACTTCTTCATACGAATTAAATCAAGCAAATCGTATTCACCGTCGTCGTTAACGTCTGCAAGCAGTTGTATTTCATCATAGGTATATGACTCGGTATCTTTAAGTACATTCTCAAAGCCAAGCATAAGGCACTTTCTCAAGGTTGTGAGATCGGCCGCCGCAACCTTGTCGTCACCGTCAAGATCACCGTAATAGGAGTATACGGGAGTAAGAGTATCATCGTCTGAAACGGTATATGCTTCCTCTGCGGTATAGGTATCTTCGCTTGCATCACGCCAGTAACGGAAAAGTGTTCCGCGCTTTACAAATTCGGGCAGTGTGATTTCCGCACCAACCTCAAGCAGACCGCCTACAAGCTCACAGTCTACCGTATCATCTGTTACAACAACATTTGCAACATTCGGAGTAAAGGTAATGCTCGGTATACCGCGCTGTTTGCTATTTTCCGGTTTATCACCGACAGTGTCGTAAGCAATGGTCACAACATCACCTTTTTTAACTTCAAGCGCATCTATAGCCGTTTTATTATCATTATGCAAAGCCGCTTTAACAACATTGTTTACAAGTATAATCTGACTGCACTTTTGTTCTCTGCTCATACCGGAGACATCAACCGTGCCTGAGGCCGGTGCAGTCCACTCAAAAGCAACACCCATATTGAAATAATAAAAAGCTGTATTTGCAACGCCTCTGCCAAAACCTATTTGGTAAGAAAAGCTATATGCATCACCCGAAGCAACATCTTTTGCGCTGCCGGCAGTTCCGTTGGCATTCGTTTCGACAAGAGACAAGAAACCGCTGACAAGGTGATTTCTTGTGGCTCTGTTATATAATAAAGTTCCATCATCTTTTATACCGCTTATCGCAGAGATTTTAGATATGTATGCCCAACCGCCGTAGGTTTCTTCATAATCTCTCAGTGCGTTTATAAGCTTTGAACCGTCTGAATCCGCTTCAAGATCTGCAATACCCAATGTATCGTAATCTACATTGCTTGCAGTTTTAAAATTATCTTTTACCGATGTTGTTATGCCTTCGCCGCTGAGATATTTTTCCTCTGTATAAACGGTGGTTCCGGTGCTGTCGGTAACCGAAACAGGATTTAAAAACCATTTAAATTGCCATGCTGCTTGCTGTTGAATTCTGGCACCTTCTCTATATGAAACACCGTCGTTACCCTTATTAACAAAATAATCTATCGGCGTTGAAGTGTAGGCACCGCTTGTCATATTATTGATTTTAACCGCCTTGGGTATGCCAAAGCCGATTTCGGCATTTGCCGTGCTTGCCCAGGCTTCAATATAAACGGTATCGCCTGCACCAAGCTTAGCCAAAAGCACGGTTTTTCCGTTTGTGCTTACATCGCGTGCCGACTGCAAAAGTGTGCGATTACCGTTTTCCGCTTCAAGCACCACACGGTAATTAGCCCCTGCCGTGCTTTGTGCGGTAAGCTTATCGGAAATTTCGTAATATCCCTCCGTGGGGGCGGTAAAACCTATTTTGGCAATTTCACCGCTTGCTACCGTAAAGCTGTAACCGCTGTTGTAATCGGTGTATTTTCCGGTAGTCTCACCATCGCGTGAGGAAAGATTGTTGCCGGTTGCCGTCATATATCCGCCGTTGGTTATGGTTGTTTCGGATTTTGCATTGCCGGCCGAAAAGCTCTTGTTTTCGGTATCGAGATTAGCCGAGACAAAGCCCGCATAATCGGTTATAAGGGTTACACCGCCTATAGAAATCTCACGGTCGAAAAGAGATCTTATTGTTTTGTTTTCGCCCACATTTTCAATTGTATATCCGTCAACCAAATCACTTGTATTTATGAGGTGGGGATTTTTGTCCATCGCTTTTTCGGTGGCATTGCTTTGTGTGTAGTAATAATAGTTGTAATTTTCGGTGGTGTATCTGAGGTAACCGTTTCCTGCAATTTTGGAAAGCATATCCGCGTTGTAATGGTCGAACGGTATCAAAAGATAGCCCTCAGTAAAGCCGCTTGTATTTTCATCGGTATACTGCTTTCCACCGGAAGCGGTATAATTCATATCGCCGTCTTGAATTACCTTTCCGTTCGGGTGATTGATTGCCTGATAAATTCCTTTGCCAGTATCAATTATGTAAGCATTATTTGTTCCCTGTACCGCATCTCCGGTAGAATTGCTGAGCGAGGTCCAATTGCCGTTTACCTCATCCTGCGTTATGGGATTAAGGTTTGAAGAGAAAGCCAGCCATGCTTTGTGTGAGGAATATGTTTTTCCAACATAATCGCCTTTTGTTGCCGCGTAATTAAAATAAACCTCTTTGCCCTCCAAGAACGACATATCCAATTTAATTAAAAGACCCGCATTTGAGGTTACATACTTTTTGTTTTCACCGAGACCGATAAGGAAATTGGTGAAAACAACTCCGTTACCGCTTGAAAAATTAGTGTTTCCGGAATAGTTTTGCACGGTTGCGGGTAACATTGTATTTCCGTAGCTGAAAACCTCGGAAGCGCTCTCACCTATAATAACCTGAATTTCATAGGTTGAGCCGACTGCAAATTCCGTTGAGGTGTAGCTGCTGCCGGTTGCGGTAAAGCTGCGGTTGTAAGTGGCACCGTCGGAAATTTTAACGGTTGCTTCACCCGTTACGCCGGTCGGGGCAGTCCAGGTGATTGTCACCCCCCCATTTTCGTTTGCGTTGGCATCAATATTAAAATCGTCTGTTGTTATTGCAAAGAAATCATTCTGACTTGTTGTGGAAACCGCAAATTTCCAGCGTGAGGTTTTATTTGAATCGGCAATGCCCGAGGCACCCACAGCCTCAATCGAGGAATACACGGTTGTGTTCTTTGTGGTGTAGCCGTCGGCAGCCGCTTCGTCCGCCGAAACGCCCGGAGCGAAAATTGCGCTCACAAGCATTGCAAGGGTGAGCATTAGTGATGCAGATTTAAAAAATAAAGTTTTTTGCTTTTGGGAATCCGCCATGGAATGAAATGATTTTCTCATTTTTTTTAAGCTCCTTTACAGTTTTTTATGAAAAATGTTTCTTTGCGCAAGCTAATTGTAGCATATTAACCAATGGATATCAATATCAAAAACATACCAAATTTTATCAAAAAACAAACTTTTTAATAAAATCAAAACGGAGCGGAGCATCCCTTTGCAAAATTCCGATTTCGGCAAAACATCGCTTTGCGCCGTGCTTGACAGTATTGGGCTGCTGTGGTATAATTATGCAAATTGTTTATTTAGGAGAAGTTTTGTGAGCGAGCTTAAAAAGGAAATTGAACGTAGGCGGACTTTTGCCATAATATCTCACCCGGATGCGGGTAAAACCACACTGACAGAAAAGCTTTTGCTTTACGGGGGTGCCATACAAACAGCGGGCTCGGTTAAGGGCAAGGCAACCGCAAAGCACGCGGTATCCGACTGGATGGAGCTTGAAAAGCAGCGCGGAATTTCAATAACCTCATCGGTTATGCAGTTTGAGTACAACGGCTTTTGCATTAATATTCTCGATACCCCCGGCCACCAGGACTTTTCGGAGGATACCTACCGCACCCTTATGGCGGCGGACAGTGCGGTTATGGTTATTGATGCGGCTAAGGGCATTGAAGCGCAAACACGCAAGCTTTTTAAGGTTTGTGCCATGCGCCATATTCCGATTTTCACATTCATAAACAAGCTTGACCGTGAAGCCCTTGACCCCTTTGATTTGCTTGACAGGCTGGAAAAGGAATTCGGCATAGGTACCTATCCCATAAACTGGCCCATAGGCTGCGGTGTGGATTTCAGAGGAGTTTTTGACAGAGAACGCCGTGAAATACTCACCTTTAAGGAATTTCACCGTGGGCAGGAAAGGCTTAATGCCATTAAGTGCGATATTACCGACACCGAAAAGCTTGATGAGCTTATAGGTGAATACCGCCGCGCGGAGCTTGTTGACCAGATTGAGCTGCTTGACGGTGCGAGCTATGAATTTGATATAGAAAAGGTGCGCCGCGGTGAGCTTACACCGGTGTTTTTCGGCTCGGCACTCACAAATTTCGGTGTGGAGCCGTTTCTTGAAAGCTTTTTGGAAATGACCACTCCCCCCCTGCCGCGCCTTTCAAACGGCGAGCCTGTTGACCCGCTAAGTGAGGATTTTTCTGCATTTGCCTTTAAAATTCAGGCGAATATGAATAAAAACCACCGTGACCGCATAACCTTTTTCCGCATTTGCTCAGGCAAGTTTGAGCGCGGTGCCGATTATTACCATGTTCAGGCGGATAAATCGGTCAGGCTTTCACAGCCGCAGCAAATGATGGCCGAGGAGCGCCAGGTTATTAACGAGGCCTATGCGGGCGATATTATCGGGGTGTTCGACCCCGGCATTTATTCCATAGGCGATACCGTGTGCTCACCTAAAATGAAGGTAAAGTTTGAGGGCATACCCACCTTTGCACCCGAGCATTTTGCCCTTATTGAGCAGAAGGACAGTCTTAAGCGAAAGCAGTTTGTAAAGGGTGTTGAGCAAATTGCGCAGGAGGGTGCAATTCAAATCTTCCGTGAGCCCAATTCCGGTATGGAGCGCGTTATTGTGGGTGTTGTGGGCGTTTTGCAGCTTGAAGTGCTGGAATATCGTCTTAAAAACGAATATAATGTCGATGTTATCCGCAATGACCTGCCCTACGGCTATATACGCTGGGTGCGTGGCGAGAATGTGGATATTAAAGCACTTAACCTCACCTCCGACACCAAATGGGTGCAGGATCTTAAGAATAACAATATTTTGATTTTCACAAGCGAGTGGAGCATTACCTGGGCCGAGGAACGCAACGAGGGCCTTGTGCTTGAGGATTTCAATAAGGATTAATGGCATAATGTTGTCTGCAATTTGCGCACAAACAATATTCATTACCGTAGGGCGTGAGAATGACACATTCGGTGTTTTAGCTTTTCCTCCGGTAGCCTTTAGGAGTGCGGATTTTCACTTTGTGCCTTCCTTGCCTAAAGCGAGGTCGGAGGTATATTAAAAATTAAATCTTACACAAAATCCACCGTGGCCGTAAATGCAGCCACGGTGGATTTTTTTATTGTCGGAATTTTCAGCCCAAAATAAATTTACGGAAAACCTTTTTGCCTTTTTTGAGAATAACGTCGGCTTCAAAGGCCTCTTTCTTAAAGGTAAGCTTGGGGTCGGTAAGCTTTTCATCATTAACGCTTACACCGCCCTGCTGAACAAGTCGGCGGGCTTCGCCGTTTGAAGCGGCAAGGCCACCCTTAACCATCATTGCCAAAATGCCTATTTCGCCGTCGGTGAAATCATCGCCTGTTAAAACGGTTGAGGGCATTTCGGAATGGTTGCCGCCGCCTGCGAAAATTGCACGTGCGGCAGACTGAGCCTTTTCGGCCTCCTCCTCACCGTGTACGAGCTTTGTAAGCTCATAAGCCAGAATTTCCTTTGCGGTATTAAGCTGACTGCCCTCCCATTTATCCATTTTATCGATTTCCTCAAGCGGGAGGAATGTGAGCATACGTATGCACTTTAACACATCGGCATCGGCCACGTTACGCCAATATTGATAAAATTCATACGGTGAGGTTTTTTCGGGGTCAAGCCACACTGCGCCCGAGGCGGTTTTGCCCATTTTTTTGCCCTCGGAGTTGAGCAAAAGGGTTATTGTCATAGCGTAAGCATCCTTGCCGAGCTTTTTGCGAATGAGCTCACTTCCGCCCAGCATATTAGACCACTGATCATCGCCGCCGAACTGCATATTACAGCCGTATTCCTTAAAGAGATGATAAAAGTCGTAGCTTTGCATTATCATATAATTAAATTCAAGGAAGCTAAGCCCCTTTTCCATTCTTTGCTTATAGCACTCGGCTCTGAGCATATTGTTTACCGAGAAGCAGGCGCCCACATCACGCAGAAGCTCAACATAGTTCAAGCTCAAAAGCCAATCGGCGTTATTCACCATTTGTGCCTTGCCCTCACCGAATTCAATAAAGCGGCTCATTTGCTTTTTAAAGCAGTCGCAGTTATGCTGAATTTGCTCGGGTGTCATCATAGAACGCATATCTGTTCTGCCGGAGGGGTCCCCTATATAGCCGGTACCGCCACCGATAAGCGCAATCGGGCGGTTGCCTGCCATTTGCAGCCTTTTCATAAGGCACAAGGCCATAAAATGGCCCACATGAAGACTGTCGGCAGTGGGGTCAAAGCCGATATAAAAGGTTGCCTTGCCGTTGTCTATAAGCTCACGTATTTCTTCCTCATCCGTTACCTGTGCAATAAGTCCACGTGCTACAAGCTCATCATAAATTTTCATAATTGCTACTCCTGTCTAACAGCTCCTTGGCTGAATTAAATAAATTTTCCGTCATTTCAGTACCCGACATAATTCGGGCAATTTCATTTATTCTGTCCCTATAAGAAAGCGCCGTAACGCTTGTAAAGGTATTTGTGCCGCTTGAGGTTTTTTCAATAAGCAGGTGTGTATCTGCCATGGCGGCGATTTGAGCAAGATGGGTTACACAAATCACCTGACGGTTTGCGGCCACCTTTTTAAGCTGAACCGCAACCTTACCGGCCGTGTAGCCGCTGATACCCGAATCTATTTCGTCGAAAATCATAGTTCCCACACTGTCCCTGTCAAGCAGAACGCTTTTAATGGCAAGCATAACGCGTGAAAGCTCACCGCCCGATGCAATTTTGCAAAGAGGCTTAGGTGACTCGCCGCGATTGGCCGAAATCATAAATTCCGCCGTGTCACACCCGCGGGAGGTATATCTTCCCTTTGAAAGGGCAATTTTAAAAACAACATCCGGCATATTAAGATATTTAAGTATTTCACAAACACGGCTTTCAAAATCAAGTGCCGCTTTTCTTCGCAGCTTTGTAAGCTCATCACCAAGGGCAATAAGCCGCTCGGTTGAAGCATCAAGCAGGCGGGAAAGCTCGGCTGCCTTTTTATCGGAAAGCACGGTCGCTTCAAGCTCGGCCTGTGATTTGTAAAGAATATCAAGCAGACCCGTTTCATCGGTGTTGTATTTTTTCATAAGGCGCTCAATGGTATCAAGCCGTGCATTAAGCGCATCGGGATCAATGCCCTCGGGCGGCGCATTATCAAGAACTGCGTAAACCGCATTGCTCACATCCTTAATTGCCGCAACCGCTTCTTCAATTGCAGCGGCACGCTCGCGCCATTCATCGGTTTTAAGGCTCAGCAATGCTTTTTCGGCGTTGGCGGCAAGGGCTACGGCACCGTCGGTATCATCATTCCCGTTTAGTGCCGTGTAGGCCTGATTTAGGTGCTCGATTGTTTTTTGATAATCGGTTGCTATTTTCAACCTGTCCCTAACCGCGGCAAATTCGCCCGGGTGAATTGCGGCAGCCTCAAGCTCATTTATTTGAAATTTCAAAAGCTCGACTTTTTGCCTTTTTGCTTGCGCATCCGTTTCAATTGCGGCAAGCTCACGCCTTATGCGGTTAAGCTCCCGAAATTCGGCATAGTATTTGCCTTTAACGGTATCATCATTAACCAATGCATCTATATAATCAAGATGATAATCGGGGTTTAAAAGTGCCTGATTATCATGTTGACCGTGAATGTTTACAAGCTGACGGGCGATTTCCTTAAGCTCGGTTGCGGTTACGGGGCGGTCGTTAATTCTTATAAGCCCCTTGCCGTTGGCGGAAAGCCTGCGCCGGATAATAAGATTTCCGTCATCATCGGGGAAAATGCCGTGCTCGGAAAGCCTTGCGGCAACTGCATTGTCAAAATCCCCGAAAACAGCCGAAACCTCGGCAGTGTCACATCCGTCGCGAATAAGCTCACGCGAGGTCCGCTCACCGAGAACTGCGTTTATTGAATCTATCACAATTGATTTACCTGCGCCCGTTTCACCCGTCATTGCATTAAATCCGGGGGAAAATTCAATATCGGATTGTTCTATTACCGCTATATTCTCAATATGAAGAAATTTAAGCATCCTGTTTACTCCGTCAGCTTATCAGCTTTTTTAGCTCATTTGCAAGTGCCGCCGACTGTGCCTCTCCGGCAGTCACGATAATTACGGTATCATCCCCCGCAAGTGAGCCGAGCATCATATCCTCAAACAGCTCATCAAGTGCAACGCAGGCGCTTGAGGCCATACCGTTATAGCACTTGATAACCACATTGTTAAGGGCATATGCCACACTTTTTACCGAGCGCACAAAAAGCTCCCTGTAGTGACTGTCGGTTTTGCCGGCTTCCGTATTGAAAATGTAACGGTAATTTCCGTCACGGTCGTGCCCCTTAACAATGCGAAGCTCCTTAATATCCCTTGAAAGGGTGGATTGCGTAGCCTCAAAGCCGGCCGCAATAAGGGCTTTTTGCAAATCCTCCTGGGTTAAAATTATTCTTTCGGAAATCAGCTCAAGTATTTTTTCCTGTCGCTTTTGTTTCATATCTGAATTAATTCCTTTCCGCCATTACACTTAGAATTAAATGGTTCCGTCCTTAAATTTTACCGAAAGGGTCTTGTAAAACGATCTGTCGTTCAGCCTGATTAGCTTCGCACACTGCCGTGAACGCCTGATAACCACCTCGGTATAGGGCCGCAGCTGTGCCACACGTCTGCCGTCCACCGAAAGGAAAATTTCGGCCCGCTTTTTTGAAAATGCCTTTACGTGCACGGTGTTATCGGCCCCCAAAAGTATGGGCTTTGCAGAAAGCGAATGTGAGCAAATAGGGGTTATGCACATACTTTGCGTGAGCGGGTCAATAATCGGCCCGCCCGCCGACATGGAATACGCGGTGGAGCCTGTCGGGGTGGAAAGAATAAGTCCGTCTGCCCTGTAGCTTATTGAATCACCCGCAACCGCCACCGAAACATCAATGATTTTTGAAATATTGCCGCTTGTTATAACGGCATCGTTCAGAGCATTATACTCACCCAAACGCCTGCTGCCGTCGTAAACCGCGGCCGAGAGCATCATGCGCCGTTCCACAAAATATTCACCCTGCTTAAGCTTTGAAAGCAGCTTAAGCTCATTTTGCTCTATATTTGCAAGGTAGCCCATTCTCCCCGCATTAATGCCGAGCACAGGCTTATCGTCAAGTGCGGCACGCTTGGCGTAGCGTATAATCGTGCCGTCCCCGCCGATTGCAATAATAATATCCGCCGTTTTGTAAAGCTGCTCCTCGGGAAGGCAGGCATAGCCATCAAATTCAAGCCCCATAGGCAAAAACGCCTCAATTTCCTCTGCCTTTAAAATTGCCGCCAAATTTACAACGACGTCGCGCGCTCCGCGCTTGTCAAGGTTGGGCAAAACCGCAGCTTTCATTAAAAATCACCTCTCAAATGCATTGTGTGAGGCCTCGGCAACCTCGGTGGCATTTTCTCCGCAAAGCACCTGCGGGCTATCGCTTTTTTCCAAAAAGCAAAGATATTCTATGTTACCCTCGGGTCCCTTTACGGGCGAAAAATCAAGCCCCAAAACCGAAAAACCGTTTTCAAGTGCCAAGCCGATTATTTTTTCAATAACCGCAATGTGCACCGCCTTATCACGCACAACTCCCTTTTTACCTACATTTTCTTTACCCGCTTCAAACTGCGGCTTAATAAGACAAACCGCCCTGCCTCCGCTGCGAAGCAGGCTGTTAAGCCGCGGGAAAATGTGATAAAGGGATATAAACGAAACGTCTACCGAAGCAAAATCAATAGCCTCAGGTATTTGCTCATCGGTAATATATCTGAAATTTGTGCGTTCAAGATTAATAACACGCTCATCGGTGCGAAGCCGCCATGCAAGCTGACCGTACCCCACATCAACGGCATAGACACGCGCCGCGCCGTTTTGAAGCATACAGTCGGTAAACCCGCCCGTGGAGGCGCCGATATCAATACAAACACAACCGTTTAAATCAATGGGAAAGCTCTGCATTGCCTTTTCAAGCTTTAGTCCGCCGCGGCTTACGTATTTTAGCGTTTCACCGCGAACCTCAATTATATCATCGGCCTTTACGGTGTTGCCGGCCTTATCGGATTTTTGATTGTTAACGTAAACCACACCGGACATTATAAGTGCCTTTGCCTTTTCACGGCTTTCGGCAAAGCCGCGCTCGAAAAGCGCAGTATCAAGCCTTGTTTTTTCGGTCATTGCGTTCCTCCGTTCAAAGCAGTGAGCATTGCCTCGGTATCAAGTCCGAGGGCTTTAAGTGCCGCCGAAACCGAGGCCGTGGGCACAAATTTATTATCAACCGCGTGCAGTGTGTATTTACCCTTAAAGCCCCGTTCAAGCAATCTTTCGCCGCACAGCTCACCTATGCCGCCTTTTTTAATGCCTTCTTCAAAAAAGTGTATTTCCTCATAATCGGCAAGTCGGTTTATAAGCTCACAGCTTAAGGGATAAATTTTATTGAGCTTTAAAAGGTCGGCCTGTGGGTACTGCTTTTGTGCTTCAAGAGCATTTGCAAATATTCTGCCGTAGGTTATCAAAAGCTTTTTTCCGCTTTTGCCGAAAAAGGTGTAATCCCCCGTAGCCTCTACTGCCTCCTGCGGTGCCTTGCCGCGGGGATAGCGTATTACCGTAATACCGTTGCCCTCGGCCGCGGACTCAATTTCCCACTTAAGCTCACTGTAATAGGTGGGTGAATAAATCGTGATACCCGGCACCGAGGAAAGAAACGAAACATCAAAAAGGCCTTGGTGGGTTTCACCGTCTTCACCTACAATTCCCGCACGGTCAATAAGCAGGCAAAGCGGCAAATCGGCTATTGCGGCATCGTGTATTACCTGGTCGTAGCCACGCTGTAAAAATGAGGAGTAAACCGCAAAATACGGCCGCATACCCGCGCTTGCAAGCCCGGCGGAAAAGGTAACGGCGTGCTGCTCGGCAATACCCACATCGAAAAAGCGGCTCCTGTAGCGTGCGGCAAATTCGCTGAGCCCCGTGCCGGAGGTCATTGCGGCGGTCACCGCACAAACCCGCTCATTCTTTTCGGCAAGCTCGCAAAGCGATGAGCCCGCTATATCCGAATAGGTGGGCTCACTGCCCTGCTCGGCCCCTTTTTCAATATCAAAGGACGAAACCCCGTGATAGCTTTTAGGTGAAGCCTCGGCATAGGAATAGCCCTTGCCCTTGGTTGTAATTACGTGTATCACCGTTGGTCGGCTGTAGGTTTTCGCAATGCCGAAAAGCTGCTCCATTGCCTTAACATTATGCCCGTCCACCGGTCCCAAATAATTAAAGCCGAGTGCCGAAAAAACATTTTGGTGATAAATCAATTCTTTAAAGGCACCCTTAATTGCATAAAGAGCACTGTTAAGCCGCTTACCCACAAGCGGCACGGCAAGCAAAAACCGGCTGAGTGCCAGCTTAAAGTGGTGATAATGCGGCTTGTTGCGCATTTTGGTAAGGCTGCGCGCCAAGGCACCCACATTGCGTGAAATTGACATTTTATTATCATTAAGCACCACAATAAAATTGCCTCTGCCCGCCCCTGCGTTATTAAGCGCCTCATAGGCCATACCGCCCGTAAGGGCACCGTCACCTATAACCGCAATCGCCGTTCCGTCGCTTCCGCTGAGGCGCTTTGCACGGTAAATTCCGTATGCCGCCGATATTGAATTACTGCTGTGCCCCGTTATAAACGGGTCGTGCTCGCTTTCCTCGGGGCGCATATAGCCGGAAAGACCGTTTTCCGTGCGCAGGGTGTTAAAGGAATTAAACCTGCCGGTTAAAAGCTTATGTGTGTAGGATTGGTGACCGACATCGAATATAATCGCATCGGTAGGTGAAGAAAAGCTCCTGTGCAAAGCTACGGTCAGCTCAACGGCACCTAAATTGGATGCCAAATGACCGCCGTTTTTTGAAACGGTGGATACAATGCAATCACGTATTTCGGCACATAAAAGCGATATTTCCTTTTCGTTAAGCCTTTTAACATCCTCAGGCGAATTAATATTGCCAAGCAGCTTATATTCCAATTATTATAACATTCCTTTTAATACTTTCTGTCAAGCAGAGCCACAGTCAGCTCACGCAGGGCGGCAATGTTACCGCCGAAGCCCTCAAGCGCGGCCACGGCCTTTTTTGAAAGCTCGGCCGCACACTCGCGCGCACCGTCAAGCCCGAGATGTGTAACAAAGGTAACCTTGCCGTTTCTTTCATCACTGCCTACGGGCTTTCCGAGGATACCCTCATCGGCTGTGCAATCGAGTATATCATCGATAATTTGAAAAGCAAGCCCCAAATTTTCCGCATAATCCCCCGCAAGGGCAATTTCCCTTTCATCGGCACCGGCCAAAATACAGCCGCACATTGCGGCAGCCTGAAGCAAAAATGCCGTCTTTTTAAGGTACATTCCGCGAAGCTCGTTTAAGCCTACGGAGCGGTTTTCAAAGCTCAGGTCGTCAACCTGGCCGCCTATCATACCGTTCACACCGCTTTTTTCGGCAAGCAGGGCGGTTGCACGCAAAACCCTTTCGGCGGGAATGCCGCCTGTTTCGGCCGCGGTTTTAAAGGCAAGGGTTAAAAGTGCATCCCCCGCAAGCAGGGCGGTGTTTTCCCCGTAGGCCATGTGGCATGAGGGTCGCCCGCGCCGCATATCATCGTTATCCATACAGGGCAAATCATCGTGTATCAGCGAATAGGTATGTATCATTTCAACGGCGGCGGCAAATTCAAGCGCACGGTCATCCGCACCGCCGCAAAGCGCATAAAATTCAAGCAGCAAAATCGGCCTTATGCGCTTTCCGCCGGATAAAAGGCTGTAGCGCGCGGCCTCTGCCGCCGAATTTTCCGTGCCGAGTGTGGCTTGAAGCCTTGCTTCTATTGCAGGCAAAAACCGCTCATAGGCCTTGCTCATTTTCTTTTTCCGCCTCCGTCAGGGTAATGATTTTTTGCTTTGCGGTATCAAGTGCACGGCGGCAATCGTTTGAAAGCTTCATACCCTTTTCAAACAGCTTTACCGCCTCATCAAGCGAGGTGTTGCCGTCTTCAAGCTGTCTTGTAATTTCCTCAAGCTCGGAAATGGATTTTTCAAAATCGGTATTTTTACTCACAGTGCTTCTCCTTTACAATGCAATCCGCAGTACCGTCGGCAAGCCTCAGCTCCACTGCTTCGTTTTCACACAGCTCATTAACCGAGGAAATCGCTTTGCCGCCCTTTAAAACAGCGGCATAACCTCTTGAAAGTGTTTTAAGCGGACTCAGTGCATCAAGCCGTGCGGCCGCCTCGGCAAGCCGCCTCTCGCCGTTTTCCACAGCCGACCTGCAGGCGGTAATAATTTTTTCGGTTGCAATATCGCACCGCTCTGCGCGCGACTCAATAACCGCCGAAACGGGATTTTTAAAAACCGGTGATGAAGTTACACGCGTAAGCTGTGCCGCCGCACGCTCATATCCGGCCGAAAGGGTGACTTTCAGCACCCTCTCCTGTTTTTTGAAATAGCCGATAAGCTCCGCCGAATCGGGCACGGCAAGCTCTGCCGCAGCCGACGGAGTGGGAGCACGCAAATCAGCGGCAAAATCACAAATGGAAAAATCGGTTTCATGCCCCACGGCGGATATTATCGGTATGGGCGAAGCCGCAACCGCACGTGCCAGCTCCTCACTGTTAAATTCCCACAGCTCCTCTGCGGAGCCTCCGCCGCGGCCGATAATTATAACATCCGCCGTGTTAAGCTCGTATAATCTATGCAAGGCATTAAGCATTTGCGGCACGGCCGATGCCCCCTGAACGGCAACCGGACACAGCACCACCCGCGCCGACGGGTACCTACGCTCCAAAATCGTTAAAATATCGTGCACGGCCGCTCCCGTTTCGGAGGTTACAACGGCAATCTCTTTCGGAAAAGGCGGTACGGGGCGCTTTCTGTTTTGGTCAAACAAGCCCTCTGCGGCCAAGGTTTCTTTAATGCGCTCGAATTTGAGGGCAAGTGCACCCGCTCCCACGGGAAACATTTGCTCGGCATAAAGCTGATACCTGCCGTCTCTTTCGTAAAGCGAAATTCGCCCTATAAGCACCACCGCATCGCCGTCGTGCGGTTGAAAATCAAGCTGTGAAGCATAGGTGCGAAACATAACACAGGGTACGGCGGCATCCTTATCCTTAAGCGTAAAGTAGCAATGCCCGCTTGCATAGTGGTTTTTATAGCCCGAAAGCTCACCCGTTACGGTCACGCTTTGCAGATGCTTATCCCCCTCAAGGAGGGATTTTACATAGAGATTAAGCTGTTTTACGGTTACGGCCGAAAGCTCGGTAATCAAAGCCCCTTCACCACGGTTGAAAGAATGCCGTTTACAAATGAGGCATCCTCCTTTGTGGCATACTTTTTGCAAAGCTCTACAGCCTCGTTAATGGAAACGGAAATAGGAATTTCATCGAAATACTTAATTTCAAAAATGGCGAGCCGCAGCACACAAAGGGCCGTTTTGGAAATTCGCTTTATGCTCCAGCCTACCGAATTTTCGGAAATTAAGGCATCAATATCTTCAATATGCCCGTAAACACCGGGAAAGACCGTTTTAACGTAATCATCAGGTTCAAAATCCCGTGCTTCACGTGCAGCCTCCAGTATTTCATCAATTTCGTTGTTGTTAAATTCCTTTTCAAAAACAAGTATAAAGGCTTCTTCCCTTGCCTGCTTTCTTGTCATACCGCACCAACCTTTAAAAGCCTCGGGCTAACCTTAGCGTAACAGGATACCCGAATAATCATAACTGCTATTATACACTATTGAACGGCGCTTTTCAAGCCGTAATATTTTTAAACTATTCCTCGGACACAAAAAAGCTTTCCTCCGGAATTTTGCGCTTAGTGTGACAGTGCTGTCAACCGCCGCCTCGCCGTATGTGCAGCGGAGGAAAACACCATGCCTTTTGCAGAGCGGAGCTTTACAAGCACTCGACCGCTTACATATTCACTTTCCGTTTCGGGCGGTGTGCTTTCGGTATATGAAGCGGCACTGAAGAAGCAGATTGCGGTGTTTTGCAGAAAAAGCAAAATACACCGCAATAAACCAATGTATCTTTTCATCAAAAATTTCCTCCGCTCCCATAATATTTAAATTTATAATACCATAACAGTACCGAATAAATCAAGAAAAACACGGAATATCAGTTGACAATTTCCTCATAGACTGTAGACAAACCATACAACCAAAATTTTGTTTTTTCGGCGACACGCGCTTTGAAAAAAACACCTTATAAGCGAAAATGCGCTGTGTGAGCGCATTTTCAAGGGCACAGGGGTGATATTGTAGGGGAAAGAGTGCAGTCCGAAAATCTTTGATTTTCGTGCGAACGGCTTCCACTCCAAGAGAGTGCGACTTTGTCGTCACTCTCATATCAGTTGATAATTTCTGCATTTTCACACATTTCGCTTATATATACATTCCACCTGTGACAATCGGGCACGGTAAGCTCTGTGTCGCTTTTTTCAATAACCTTGTTATAGGTGCTTTCCGAAAGGGCGTTTTCGGCAATTGCGGTGAAAAGTGCATTCACAATCTCCCTGTGCTTTTCGGGGTCATCGGTTCGTGCCAGCAAATCGGCCGCCTGCACACCCGTATACCGCACGGTTTCGACACCGTTTTCAAGCTCAATGCCGCCCGCACCGTCGGCAAGCAGGGCAAAAACATCCAATGTGCCTTTTACTTTGTAATCAACGGTGTAGCCGTAGTCCTCGGGGTTGAGGCTTTCACCGTTCCCGAATATCACCCGCAACCGTGTGCCCGAAAAATCAAGCTGTGTAAAAACCGAATTGCCGCCCAAGGTAAAAAGCACGCCGCAGTCCTCGGGCGGAGAAAAGCTGTACGGTATTTTTGAGGCCTCGGCATCGGCACGGCGCACACCGCGGTTTAAATAAACACTTCCCGCCGCCGTCATAACGGCACACACGGCAAAGCAAAATAAAATTATTTTCACATATTTCTTCAATCAAATCACCGCAGTTATTATTGACAAGGCTCTACGGCTTTAAACGGCACCGTAATATTTTCTCAGCTCGGTCATTGCCCGCAGCTCAAGCTGATGCACTGCTTGGCGCGTTATCCCCAAAAGTGCCGCTATTTCCGCATCGGTAAAGCCGTAAAAATAGCGATATGTCAAAACCTGTCTTTGCCTATCCGAAATTGTTAAAAACGCATCTCTTAACGAAATGCGTGTATCAAGCTCCGATATGTATTTTGCGGTTTCCTCACACAGCTCGTTTGATATACGAAGCCTGCCCTGTGCCTTTTTTGAAAGTAAAATGTATTTGTTACGCAATGCAACCGCAAGGTATCTTTGCAGGCTTTCGCCGCCGTCTGCCGCGAATTTATCGGTGTTTACCGAATGTATAAGCTCCAAAAGAAACAGGTTGAGCTCGGCCTGTCCGTCCTCTCCTATTTTTCGCCCGTAATGTGTAATTAAATTTTCAAATTCTCCGTAAATCTCGGCAAAGGCACGGTATTCACCGCTACGCATCTCGGTTATCGCTTTAATAAGTATTTTGTTTTCCACACTGTTTTCCTCCCTTTTTTGTAAGAAAGGAAAACCCCCGTTCGATTGTAAACACGCTTTTTTACAGTTGCCTTCCCTTCAACGGGAAATTTTACCTATAATTCCGCAAATTTTAGGAATTTCGGAGCAAGAGGTAAAAAACGGGGAGCAACACGTAAAAATTACATTATTTTTTCACTTTTTAACTTGATTATTGACATTATATAACATTTATTGTATAATACAAATGTCGAATATTGTCGAAAAATAACGTGGAAAGGATAGAAAAAATGCGTATAGCTATATGTGACGGCGATACCGTAGCTGCCGAAGAAACCAAAAGAGCGATTTACCGTTATGCGGCCGAGCGCAATTTTGATTTATTTGTTGAAGTCTATTCTTCGGGCATCGATCTTTTAAAAAGTAAAAGCGATTATTTGCTTATAATACTCGAATATCACATATTGGGGCCGAACGGGCTTGAAACGGCCGAAAAGCTCATGGAAAACAAATGCAAAAGCACCGTTATTTTTTTGAGCGATTATTCGGAATTTGTTTTTGATGCCTTTAAGGTCAGCCCCTACCGCTTTCTTTGCAAGCCACTCGACAACGAACGGCTGTTTTCCGTGTTGGACGATTTTTTCATAGTCTATAACGAACGGCCGCTCTGGATAAAAAACGGTAACGATACATTCTGTCTCACCGCCAAGGACATACTCTATCTTGAAGCCGATAATAAAAATTGTTACATAGGCCTTAAAAACAGCAAGCTGCTTTGCAAAAAAACAATGGCCCGTGTGTTTTGCAGTCTGCCTAAAAACAGGTTTTGCAAAATCAACAGGGCCTATGTTGTGAATTTTAATTATATTTCCGCCTACAACAGCGATATGATTGCCTTAACCAACGGTGAAAAGCTCCATGTGAGCCGCAGCTATTACAAAAGCTTTAAGGAGGAATACCAAAGCTTTGCGGACCCGCGTGTACTTTAATAAAATTAGAGTTGATTTTTTTGTAAAAAAAAGGTATTATATTAATAATCTTAAAATCGGAGGCAGCTATGCTTGAGCTTAAAAATATTTCCTTTGCGGCCGAGGGCGATAACGGCACAAAGGAAATCATTAAAAACATAAGTTTAAAAATCAGTGAGCCCTTTGTCGCAATAACCGGCCCCAACGGCGGCGGAAAATCCACCCTTGCAAAAATAATTGCGGGTATCACCGTGCCGACCTCGGGCAGAATTATTATCGACGGTGAGGATATAACCGAGCTGTCAATAACCGAGCGCGCAAGGCGCGGCATCAGCTATGCCTTTCAGCAGCCGGTTCACTTTAAGGGACTTACGGTTTATGATCTTATCGGCCTTGCCGCAGGTAAGCCGATAGGAATTAACGAAGCCTGCGAATATCTTTCACGCGTGGGCCTTTGTGCAAGGGATTACATCAACCGTGAGGTTAATTCGTCACTTTCGGGCGGCGAGCTTAAAAGGATTGAAATTGCAACCGTTTTGGCGCGCGGTGCCAAGCTCACCCTGTTTGACGAGCCCGAGGCGGGCATTGATTTGTGGAGCTTCGGCAACCTTATTAAGGTGTTTGAAAAAATGCATCGCACCGTAGGCGGCACTTCGGTTATAATTTCGCACCAGGAGCGCATTTTGAACATTGCCGACAGAATCATTGTTATAAGCAACGGTGAAATACGTGCCGACGGCGTAAAGGCCGATGTACTGCCCGAGCTTCTCGGGAATGTTACCTCGGGCTGCAAAATCACTGCCGGCGATAATACGGAGGACTGTTAATGAACAACACTGAGCTTCAGCTTTTGCAAATAATCGCAGATATGGGCGAGGCGCCCGAGGGTGCCTACAATATACGTGCAAACGGTGAGCTTGCGAGCCGCCGTGTTACCGAAAATATTGATATAAGAACCAAAACGGACAAGCCCGGTATTGATATTATAATTAAACCGGAAACCCGTAACGAGGAGGTTCACATTCCCGTAATTATAAGTGAAACGGGACTTACCGATACGGTTTACAACGACTTTTATATAGGTGAAAATGCCGATGTTACCATAATAGCGGGCTGCGGTATTCACAACTGTGGTGAGGGTGAAGCCAGGCATGACGGTATTCACACCTTTTATGTGGGAAAAAACGCACAGGTTAAATACATTGAGAAGCATTACGGCGAGGGTGACGGAACAGGCGGAAACGTTATGAATCCCACCACCGTTGTTAATATTGAGGACGGCGGATATATGGAAATGGAAACCGCACAAATCAAGGGAATAGATTCCACCCGCCGCGTTACCCGCGCCGCCCTTGCCGACAGGGCTACACTTGTAATTCGCGAAAAGATTATGACCCACGGCACCCAAACCGCGGAAACCGATTTTTCGGTTGATTTAAACGGCATTGATTCGGGTGCAAACGTTATTTCCCGCTCGGTTGCAAAGGGCAATTCCACACAGAGCTTTCTGTCGGTTATAAACGGCAACAACCGCTGTAACGGCCACACCGAGTGTGATGCCATTATTATGGAAAACGGCAAGGTTACGGCCCGCCCGCAGCTTACAGCAAGCCATATTGACGCTTCCCTTATTCACGAGGCGGCAATCGGTAAAATCGCCGGTGAGCAGCTTATTAAGCTTATGACCTTAGGCCTTACCGAGGCCGAGGCCGAGGAGCAGATTATAAACGGATTTTTAAAGTAGCGGTACCAAGCTTACCTCACGGCACCGTGAAAAACGGTTACCAGCTTTATGTCCTCAAGCATACAGCATACTGTTGTGCCGTTACCGCTTTTTAAAACAATATGTCCGTCTCCTACGGAAATCAAGCGGCCGCTTCTTTTTGTAAGACGGCCGCAAATTATAGGCTCAACCGTGATATACTTGCCCTTTTGCCTTTTCAGGTATTCGGCAAGCCCCTCTGAGCCTACAGCCTCCGCATCAAGCTCCTTTAAATATTTTCCGTAGCTTTCAAGGTCGCTTTCGCTTAAAATAGCGTGCGGCATATTTCTGTTCATTTAAATTTCCCCCTTTCCACGTTTTTATTATATGCATAATTCCGCTTACGGTCACGTTGCCGCCGCGCCGACCCGAAAAAAACATACGGCGGCCGAAGGGAGACATTATCGGTGCCGGTTACCAATGATACTTTAACACTTAACGGCTTAAACGCCGCGCTCGGCACCCTTGCCGATGAGCTTGATATTGAATTTTATGAAGCAGTAGGCTCAACAAACGATTTGATAAAGCTTGCCGCGCGTAGCGGTGCGCCCGAGGGTAAGGTAATTATTGCCAATGAGCAAACAGCGGGCCGCGGCCGTTTGGGGAGAAGCTTTAATTCACCCGCCGGCACAGGGCTTTATATGAGTATACTCTTAAAGCCGCACCTCTCACCGAAGCAATCGGTGCTTATAACCGCCGCTGCGGCCGCCGCCGTGACTGTGGCAATTGAAGAGGTATGCGGTACTCGTGTTTCCGTAAAGTGGGTTAATGATATTTTTTACGGCAACAAAAAGCTTTGCGGCATTCTCACAGAGGGCTCGGTTTCTCCAAGCGGAGACAGACTTTCATATGCCGTTTTGGGAATAGGCTTAAATATTTACGAGCCACCCTGCGGATTTCCGCCGGAAATTGCCGAAATTGCCTGTGCGCTTTACACAACGCAAATATGCGGGCTTAAAAATCGGCTTGCCGCCGTAATTTTAAAGCATTTTTTTCGTTTTTACCGTTCACTGCCCAATAAAAGCTTTCTTGAAATTTACCGTTCACACTCGGCGGTAATCGGCAAAAAAGTTCGTGTAATTTCGGGCACCGTGGAATACTCTGCCACGGCAGTTTCCATTGATGATGACTGCGCACTTACCGTTAAAACCGATGACGGCACCCTGCACCGACTGAGCTTCGGAGAAATCAGTTTGCGCTTATAAATTAAAAATCAGCATATTTTATGCAATTGCCTAAAATTGCATAAAAAGCCGTATACTTTTCCCTCTTGCTTATATTTTCCATCCACATTTCGCTCATTTTTTAAATTTACACTTGCAATGGCGGTCTATATATGCTAATATGATATAGCTGATAAAAATTCAATTTAGGGGTATGAAAATGCCGAATGAAAATAATGTTTCTTTAAATTTAAATATTAAGGAATTGTTTAACCGTGCGCTTGAAAAATGGAAGCTGTTGGCGGTTTTTGTTGTCTTTGCGCTTATCATTTCTTTACTTTACACATATCTGTGGTGCACGCCAACCTATGATTCAACCGGTAAGATTTATATTATGAACAAATCCGGTAACGCACTTAGCACAAGTGAGCTTTCACTCAGCACTTACCTTACCTACGATTATCAGGATTTAATTGTTGACAGCGCCATTTTGAGTGAGGTTTCGGACAGGCTTGACAATAAATACAGCGTTTCTGAGCTTAAGGGTGCAATTACGATAAATAATCCGGAGGATACCCGTTTTATTGAGATTACCGTGCGCACCGCCTCTGCCAATGATTCAAAAATTATAGTTGATACCATTTGTGAGGTTTCGCAAGATAAATTTGTGGAGATTATGGGAATTGACCGTGTTTCAATAGTTCGCTCGGGCTCCTATGCCACCTCACCCTCGTCCCCGAATCTCACAAAGAATGTTGCTATGGGCGTAATACTTGCCTGCCTGATTTTTGCGGTGATTATATTTGTCGGCTGTTATTTTAACGATAAAATAGCCGAGCCCGATGATATTGAGCGTTACCTCGGAATGAGTGTTCTCGGCACCATACCGTTTAACCGTTCCAAAAAGCCGGCAAAATAATTTTATCGAATAAGAGGTAGAAAATGTTTACGGAATCTCAGAATTTAAACGATCCAATTTACGATATTAACAATGACGGCAGTTCATCTGCGGGCAGAGTAAGCTTTAACACCTCCTCCGCAAATGATTATTTAACAAACGAAAATTATAAGACACTGCGCACAAATTTATTTTTCTGTGGCAGTGATGTTAAGGTTATATTAGTCACCTCCTGCCGTGAAAACGAGGGTAAAAGCACGGTTTCAACCGAGCTTGCACGTTGCCTTGCAGAAGCCGGTAAGAAAACGCTGTTTATTGATGCCGATATGCGTAAATCACTTTTACAGCCTCGCAATTTAAAGCTTAAAAGTCACCTTGGCCTTTCGGAATTTCTTTCGGGACAGGCTGAGCTTAATAGTGTTATTTACAATACGCAGGACCCTGACTTTGATGTTATCTTCAGTGGCCGTTTCCCGCCGAATCCCGTTGAGCTGCTCGGCAGCAAGGCTTTCTCGGGCCTATTGGAAAAGGTGCGTGAGGTTTACGATTATGTAATTATTGACTCTCCCCCGCTCGGCGCGGTTATAGATGCCGCCGTTATCGCCCCCGCGTGTGACGGTACCGTTTTGGTAATCACTGCGGGCAAAATAGGTGTTTCCGAAGCCTTAACGGTTAAAAATCAGCTTATGAAAAGCGGGTGCAAAATTTTAGGCGCCATTTTGAACGATATTTACGGCAAGCGCACCAAAAGCTATAAAAAATACAGAAATTGTGATGTCTTGCCCACGGGCAAAAAAACTAAAGGCAAGATGCGTTAAATAACTTCGGGCTGCCCTATGAAAATAGGTCAGCCCTGTTTCTTATAAAAAGCTTTTATCTTTTTTAAGCTGTTTATCAACCGATAGATTTCACAAAAGAAAAACGACAGGATTATTACCCTGCCGCCTTTATGTGGGAAAATTAATCCCTACTATGCTATAATTATAGCACAATATGTCGAAAAGTCAAGTAATTTGTGAAAAAACGGTAAACTTTTTTTAATTAAATTATTTTCAGCATGGGAGTGACGGTGTATGCGGAAAAATGACGAAATTATTTTAGATATTACAGATATGACCGCAGACGGCAGCGGACTCGGAAAATACGAAGGAATGGCTGTTTTCGTCCCTATGACTGCCGTTGGCGATACCGTGCGTGTTAAGGCTTTGAAGGTTAAAAAAACCTATGCCTACGGCAAGCTGCTTGAAATTATCGCCCCCTCTCCCGATAGAGCGGAAAACGATTGTGCCACTTTTTCAAGATGCGGTGGTTGTGTTTACCGCCATATAAGCTACAGCGCCGAGTGCCGCATAAAATCCGACCGTGTTTATGAAGCAATTAAGCGCATAGGCGGGGTTGATTTGCCGCCTATGCCGATAATCCCGTCGGAATGTACGGAGCACTACCGCAACAAGGCACAATACCCGATTGACAGTGACAGCACAGTGGGCTTTTATTCCTTTCATTCACACCGAATAATTCCCTGTTCTGCCTGTGCGCTTCAGCCCGATATTTTCAGTGAAATCACTGCTGTTTTTTCCGATTGGGTGCACACAAACGGTATTTCGGTTTACAGCGAGGCAACACATTCGGGGCTTTTGCGGCACATTTACATTCGCCTTGCCGAGGTTACGGGTGAAATAATGGTATGCATCGTTATAAACGGCAGTACCCTACCGGCGTCAAAAAACCTGATGCTAAAGCTTACAGAGCTCTGCGGTGAACGGCTTAAAAGCCTGCAAATTAATATTAATACCGAAAAAACAAACGTAATTTTAGGTGAGGAATGTCGCCTGCTCTACGGTGAGCCTTACATAACGGATATTCTTTGCGGATTAAAAATACGGCTTTCTCCCCTTTCGTTTTATCAGGTAAACCGCGCCACTGCCGAAAAGCTCTATTTAAAGGCAGCGGAATATGCAAAGCCCATAGGTAAAACCGTGCTTGATTTATATTGCGGCGCCGGTACAATCGGCCTTTCAATGGCGGCACACGCCAATCGAATAATCGGTGTGGAGATTGTTCCCGAGGCCGTGCGTGATGCACGCTTTAACGCCGCCGAAAACAATATTAAAAACGCCGAATTTATTTGCGAAGATGCCGCAGGTGCGGCCTTCAGGCTTGCCGAAAAGGGCATCTCTCCCGATGTTGTTGTGCTCGATCCACCGCGCAAGGGCTGTTCTCCCGAGCTGATAAGCATCGTTGCCGAAAAATTCTCTCCCGAGCGTGTGGTTTACGTTTCCTGCGACCCCGCCACCCTTGCAAGGGATATTAAGCTTTTCGGAGAGGCGGGCTATCACCTTGCCGAGTATACCCCGACCGATATGTTCCCAAGAACCGCTCATGTGGAATGTGTTAGCCTTTTGACTAAAGCACAAAAGTGATTTTTAAAACGAAATTTGAGGTATCGGGGTGGTCAAGAAGTGGAGCTGTTATTTGAAATCCTGCTTGAATTGATTATCGGCGGAAGCTTGGAGGGCGTAAATGACAGTGAGCTGCCCAAAGGTCTTCGGATTGGCTTATTGATTTTTTCTTCGCTTATATATTTTCTGTTTACGGCGTTTTTTGTATGGCTTTTATTTACATCGGAGCATATTTTATTGAAAGTCATATCAGGTGCGGTAGTATTATTTTTCATAGGCGTATTTGTTTTCCTTTGGATTAAGGTTATAAAAGCAAAAAAATAATTTGAGGTGTTTACTGTGATAATAAAGGAAGCTATTGAAACAGAAGTAAAATATTCCTGTGATGTGCTTGTTTGCGGCGGCGGATTTGCCGGTATCTCAGCTGCGCTTGCCGCCGCAAGGCAGGGCAAAAGCGTAATTTTGGCAGAAAAACAGTTTATGCTCGGCGGTCTCGGCACTGCAGGGCTTGTTACAATTTATCTGCCGCTGTGCGACGGCTGCGGCAAGCAGGTTTCCTTCGGTATTGCCGAGGAGCTTTTAAGATTATCAATACAAATGTGTGTCGAGGATAAATACCCCGATAATTGGTTGGACAGCTGTGACCCATCAAAGCGCACAAGCAATGATAAGCGCTTTGAGGTTCAGTATAATCCGAATTTTTTTGCAATTTCGGCAGAACAGCTTTTGCTTAAAAGCGGCGTTAAAATTCTTTACGGAAGCTATGCGGTCGGTGTAAGCCGGAGTGACGAAAAAATTGATGCGGTTATAATAGAAAACAAGTCCGGTAGGCAGGCTATCTCCGTCGGCTCTGTTGTTGATGCTACGGGAGACTGTGATATTGCCTTTTTCGCCGACGCCCCCACAAAAAGCTATACTCCGGGTAATCCCCCGGCAGCGTGGTATTATTCCTTGGGCAAAAACGGCTACGCGCTTAATATGCTCGGAGTTGTGGATATCCCCGAGGAAGAAATGGGCAAGAACGGAAATCCCGAGTTGCTAAGCAAAAGAAAATTTACCGGGCTTGACGGTGCCGAGCTTTCCGAGATAATGCAGCTCTCTCACGCTTCGATAATGAACGATATTATCAAAAAAAGAAAAGCCGATAAAGACCTGTTCCCCACCATTATTGCCTTCACCCCGCAAATCAGAATGACGAGAAGGCTTTGCGGCGAATACACCCTTGACATCACCGAGGAGCATAAATTCCTTGCAGACTCGGTAGGTATGGTATCCAATTGGCGAAAGCGCGGCCCTGTTTATGAAGTCCCCTTTGGCACCCTTTATTCCAAGTCGGTTAAAAATCTGATAACCGCTGGCAGGTCTATCTCCGTTACGGATGCTATGTGGGATATTATGCGTGTAATCCCCTGCTGTGCCGTAACAGGTCAGGCTGCGGGAACAGCCGCCGCAATTTCAAACGATTTTTCAAAGCTTGATGTAAATCGGCTTCAAGCTCTTTTAAAACGCGACGGTGTTGTTCTTCACGAAAAAGATTTACCTTAAAATACCGCTTTTTAACGAAAATCGGTGTTGACTTTTACGCCGCTGTGGAATAAAATATAATCAGTGATTATTTATGCCGCTTCGGTGTAATTTCACGCTGTTTTTACTTGCAACAAACCATTATAACAAGGGAGGCGCGAATATGAGAAAATCTGCTTTACCGATTATTGCCGCTCTCCTTACCTGCGTTGCGGTATTGCTCACTGCCTGTACAGGTGCCGACGGTAACTATGCAACCGAAAGTGATTTAACCGTTGCCACCGCGTCCGAAAAAAAGGCTCCGGTAAAATCTAACGAGAATGTTCGCCGTCCCTCCATTATGTCGGATGATAAAATTATGCCTCAGTTTATAGATATAAGCCTTTTTGACGAGGAAAATTATTCTGCGGTTTATTTGGGTAAAAAATTCAGGTTCACTGCCTCCTATGCAGGTTGTGAATTAACCGTGCCCACAAAGCTTTCCGTGCTTGAAGCCTCCGGTTGGCGGCTTGCCGAGGATGCCTCCTGTGATGAAAACGGCTTGATTTATGCACGCGACTCACATGAGGCGGTTTTTGTGAACGAAAGCGGCGCACAGCTTACCGCTCTGTTTTTCAATTCCTCGAAAAGCTCGGTTAAAATGGGCAAATGCAGTATTGTGCGGCTTCGCATTGAAAACGATTTTTACCGTAATCCCGCCGATTTTAAGGAATTTAACATAAACGGCATAAATAACAGAATGGCTGTTACCGATATTATAGATACGCTCGGCACCCCATCACATTTTTACGGTACTGCCGAAAATGATTATTATTTGGACTATTTCATTTCAAAGGATGACAGGCGCAACGGCATCACAGTTTATATTAATCCCACCGATGATTTGATTACCGCGATTGAAATTGCTTTCTATAAGTAAAATATTTTTGCATTTTCCTATGAAATGCAAAAATTTGTATTGACATTTTCAAATTTTCTGCTATAATTATTTATCGTTGACGTTGGGGAATTGTGTAACGGTAGCACGACAGACTCTGACTCTGTTTGTTGGGGTTCGAATCCCTATTCCCCAGCCAAAGTCAAATAATCCGAACATTATCATCAAAGGTGATACGTTCGGATTTTTGCTTTATATATCAAAATTATAGTAATAAGGTCAGAGAGTTTTCGCTCTCTGACCTTGTGTACGTTTTAAGCCGTTTTATCGGCGGTCTGTGCCTTTATTGCGGCTTGTTCAATCTTCCACTCCTCATATTCCTTTCTGCCTTCTTCACTCTCAAAAAACGCCCTTATTTGTGGAAAGAAGTGCCGTGCGAGGATTTCCGATTAGTGTTTTGGGATATTGCTTTTGCTTGCTGACATAAGGCAACACGGCTGTTAAATTTTTTGTGTCGTTCATTCCTCCTTACATATTCATCTGCATACCGCCGTCATCGTGACGGTATTTTTTGTCCGTTTTTGTGTTCACGGACAATTTTCGACTTCTGTTTGTTATCATCGTCCGCTTCTCCT
>CAZKUO010000005.1:0-37384 GCA_964555975.1 uncultured Ruminococcus sp.
CATCAGGCTCACCTTAAAAACCCACGGTAATTGAATCTTTAAACTCTTTTGCATATTCGGGGTCGGAAAGCGCCTTAAGATTGCGGTCGGTGTAAATAACGCCCGGCGCCATATTATTGACCGTTATACCGAACGGTGCCAATTGGAGTGACAGCGATTTTACCATATTCGTCTGCGCCGCCTTGCTTGCCGAGTATATAAGCATATCGGGGTGAGGCTTTGCCTCCTGCACCGAGCCGACGGTTACAATTCTGCCCCAACCCTTTTTCTTCATATTCTGTACCGCCGCCTGTATAAGCATTAAGGACGACACAAAATTGCAGTTTAACTGCTCATATACTTCACTGAGCGGTATTTCCTCCCAGCGATTTCTGTACTGGAGTGAGGCGTTAAGCACAAGCGCATCTATATCGCCCATTTTTTCGGCCAAACGCGCGGTTTCCGCCGTGTCGCAAAGGTTAGCCTTAATAACCTCGGCTTTGCCGCCGTTTTGCTCAATTATCCGCTTTGTTTCATCTGCTTTTTCGGTGTTTCCCGCGCAGTGGACTATCACCTCATAGCCGTCTCTTGCAAGCCTTATTGCTAACGCTCTGCCTATCCCGCGGGAGGAACCCGTTACAAGCGCACGTTTTCCGTTTGACATTACCGTTCACCTCTGTTTACAGTGCTGTTTGAGTATCGTTGGGGTCACCGTTGCGGGCCAAATCGTATTCCTTAGACCAATCAAGGTCGCGGTATTCTTCGCCGCGCGGATCATTCTTTATCCAGTCGAGCAGCATATCAAGCATTTCCTCGGTCCAGGTGTTTTTATCTATTTGAGCGGTTGTGAATTTGCCCTGACAAATCATTTCAAAGCCGAAATCATCCTTAACGTGGGTCTTAGCCGCTCCCTCAACAACGTCCGCCACAAGGTGAGCAGGTATAAACAGCACGCCGCCGCCCGCGCCGAACACAATATCACCCGGCAGGCACACCGCACCGCCGAAATTGGTTATATCGTTCCAGTCCTTCATTACAAATTCGCGTATGGGTGTGGGGTCAATTCCGCGATAATAAACCTGAACATCCGGCACCTTTTTCATTTGCTCAACATCCCGTATGCCGCCCCATATTACCGCGCCGCCTGTTTTGGTGCGGTTGTGCAGCGCAGTTGTAAGGTTGCCGCCCAAAAACGTACCCTTGTATATTTTATCGTACATATCGCAAACCACAACATCGCGTTCATACAGGTGATCTATTACCCACTGGTTATAGTTTCCCTGCAAGCCGTCCTCTGCGCCGCGCGCAAACTGCACCTCATGTAAATCGGGACGTGTAGGACAATATGTGCAGGTAACGGCTCTGCCGATGAGCTTTCTCCCGTCATTGTGCAAGGTGTTCAGCGGATTTTCGCCGCCGCCTACAAACTGGTGCTCATAGCCCAGCACAAAAATAGGCTTCCACACCTCCTCCAATGTCATACCGTAAAGTGCATCAAGGTATTTATCCTCTACCTTCGGTCTTCCGTCGGGCAGTCTTTCGCCATTCCAAAGCGGCGTTAATTGAATTATTTTTTCCCTGTCGTTAAAATTCATTTTAATCGCTCCCGTATATTTAAATTTAATTTCACTACGCTGTTATTTCCGAAAAAAATCATTTATTCAAAGCGGTAATTGATATACAGCATCTGTTCACAAAGGTGAGCTGAGTCAGGCACCTGCATATTTCAGCGTGACCTTTCGCGACAAATCAGCTCCATATTCTGTCGTTTGAGAATTCCTCGTTCCATTCGTCGGTAGGCTCAAAGAAACCTGGGATGTTCGGGTTTATATGCTCCTTTATAACCTCCTCGTTAAGCTCGTCAAAGCCTATGCCGGGTTTTTCCGGAACTTTAATAAAGCCATCCTTGAAAATCGGATTTTCAATTCCCGTAACAATATCCGCCCACCACTGAACATCCACCGAGTGGAATTCAAGTGCCAACACATTGTGCATTGCCGCCGCAGTTTGCACAGCCGCAAGGCAGGCAACAGGGCTTTCCGCCATATGCACGGCAACCGCAACGCCGTTTTCATCTGCAATATCCGCAATCTTTTTAAGCTCCAAAGCGCCGCCGCAGGTTAAAATATCGGGGTGAATAACAGATACACCGCCCGCCTTTATGAGCTTCTCAAAGTCTTCCTTTAAGTATATATCCTCACCTGTTGCAATGGGAGTTGCCGTGCTGTTTTTAAGGCGCACATACTGGTCGGTATACATCCACGGCACCATATCCTCAAGCCAGGCAAGGTTATAAGGCTCCATACGTCTTGCAAATCTTATGCAGTCCTCCACGCAAACGTGACCGAAATGGTCTATTGCCAGCGGCACCTCGTAGCCTATAACCTCTCTTACCTCTTTAACATAGTTCTCAAGGTAATCGAGCCCCTTTTCGGTAAGGTGAATACCCGTAAACGGGTGCGCGGTTGTTACTATTGAGTAGCTTTTCTGCGCCTTTACCATATCCGCCGTAACAGAGCCACCCTGAACATTTAAAATATGCGGGGCGTACTTTTTCATATCGTCTATAAATCCGAGCGGCGCATTTATAGTTCCGGGCTCATCCAATAAAAGACCTATGCCCAAGTCCATTTTAAGAAAGGTGAAGCCCATGTCCATACGTTTTTTTAAGGCAAGCCCCATATCGTGACCGGTATGCTTTCCGTCAACATCGGTGTCGCAATAGACACGAATCTCATCACGGAATTTACCGCCCAAAAGCTGATACATAGGCACGCCGTATGCCTTTCCGGCCAAATCCCACAGCGCAATTTCTATGCCCGAAACGCCGCCACCCTGACGTGATGGGCCTCCGAACTGCTTTATTTTGCGGAAAATTTTGTCTACATTGCAGGGGTTTTCACCCAAAATGCGGCTTTTAAGCATAAGTGCATAGGTTTTTGAGGCGGCATCGCGCACCTCGCCGTAGCCCGTAATGCCTTGATTGGTCATTATTTTAAGTATTGTGCAGCGCTTCGGCGCACCGTCTATATCCACAAAGCGCATATCCGTTATTTTCAGGTCTGTCGGGTTTGAGTATGTATTCATCATTTTAACCTCCAAAAAATACGATTGACATTTAACCTCAAAAAAGCTAAAATCTAATTGTATTATAACATTTCGCGTAAAATTTTCATCAACTATATTATCGTATTTACAAACTATATTACGATTTGGGGAATTGAATTGATAAATGAATTGGGTAAGATAAGCACATCTGACGGCGTGCTTTTAAAAATGTGGGAGGTAAGCGTACAAAGCGGCAGCCGTCCGCTTGTAAGGCACAGCCATATACGCTTTGAAATTACGCTTATAACGGCAGGCTCCGGAGTTTACACAGTGGGTGATAAAAAATATCCGATAAGGCCGAATGAAATTTTCGTGTTTGCAAGCAACGAGCAGCACTGCGTAACCGGGGTGGGTGAAGAAGGTCTTAAAATGATAAACCTGCACTTTGAGCCGCGCTATCTTTGGGGAAAGAGCTTTGACAGATTGAGTGATGTGAACACCAATTTTTGCTTTCAACACAGCCCGAATTTTGAGCATTGCATTCCCGCCGACCGCGCAAGGCAAATTTACGGGCTTTTTATGTCTATTGCGGAAGAATTTTCAAAAAAAGAGCCCGAATACGCTCTGCAAATTAAAAATCTGCTTAATATGATAATTATTGCTCTGATACGCAATTTCGGATATTCCGACGGTACATCGGCGGAATCGAAAGACCAAAACCGCCTTATTCGCAAGGCTACCGAGTATATTGACACGCATTTTCAGGAAAGCTTAACGCTTGAATCGTTAGCGCAACTTTCGGGGCTTACGCCGAACTACTTTTCGTCGCTTTTTCGTAAAATGAGCGGTATAAAGCTTTGGGACTATATAAGTTCCAGACGGATTGAGGCCGCTATGCAGCTTTTGAAAAGCGAAAGTAACCTGAATATAATTGAAATTGCCTCAAAGTGCGGATTTAACAACACTGCTAATTTTAATAAGACCTTTAAAAAGATGGTGGGAATTACTCCCGGAGAATATCGCTTGAATGATAACATTATAATATAGTATTTGCGTGTGTCAACAAAGTCGCACTCTCAAACACTCGCCAAGTATCCGCTTTTCTTGAAACATAAAATGCCCCCGAGCCTTTCAGACTCGGGGGCATTTTGCAAGCTTGGTGTAAAATTTAAAAAGGAATTTTAATTTAATCCTCAATAGCGGCCTTTCGCTTCAACACCCTGCAAAGCCTTTCTGTATCAAATTTCGGCTTGCGGTCATAGGTGTAAAGACCGTTTTGCTCTTGCTCAACATCGGTAAGCTGTGTATAACAAAAGCCGAACATTTCGCTGTTATCAAGCAATGCATCCGAAAGTCCCTTGAAGCGCTCATAAAATTCTTCTATGGTTTTAGGTGCATTTCCGTAGCCCCAACCGATTTCATTATTATCCCACGCAATACCGCCGTATTCGCTGAAAAACACCGCTTCACCCTTATAGGTCTGCCTGCTTGTCCATATTTCATGCAGGGCTCCCTCGGTCATAAGCTTGTCATAAGCTTTTTTAAAGGAGGCGGGGTCTTGATTATAATCATGAACATCGTAAATATCGGTTTCAACATGGAAGCCGCCGCTTGTATCAACACAGGGGCGTGTCGGGTCAACTGCTTTGGTAACCCTGTAAAGCATACGAATGCCCTCGTCAAATTGCTTTCTGTGATCTTTATCCCATGTTTCGTTATGCGGAATCCACCCCACAATTGACGGATGATTAAAGTCACGGTTGATTTCTTCAAGCCATTCATTCAAAATCGGATAAATGCTTTCCTTCCGAGTGTGGTCAAGACCCCAATCGGGATATTCGCCCCAAACGATATATCCCATTTTGTCGGCATGATATAAAAATCTTTCCTCAAAAACCTTTTCGTGCAGTCTGGCTCCGTTAAAACCGCAAGACATAGAAAGCTTAATATCGTTTTCAAGCGCTTCATCGGAGGGAGCTGTGTAAATGCCGTCGGGATAAAAGCCCTGATCAAGAACAAGGCGCTGAAAAACGGATTTACCGTTTATTAAGAACTTATGACCGTCAAGCATAACCTCACGCAGACCGAAATAGCTTTTAACCCTGTCTGCACCGAATGTAAAGTAAGCATCGTAAAGGTTACCCTTTCCTACCTCCCATAAATGCTTTTCGGCAAGCGACACGGTAAACACAATTCTGCCCTTTGCATTTGCGGCGGTATAGCTGCCCATTTTATCTCCGTTAAATAAAATCTCACAGCCGAAATCCGCAGTGCCGCATAAATCGGCTTCCACGGTAATTGTGCCGTCGGTAACATTAGGATAGTATTTTACGCCCTTTACATAGCTATCGGGTAAAAATTCAAGCCATACGGTCTGCCAAATTCCCGTTGTTCGGGTGTAAAAGCAACCATAGGAAGCGTATTTGTCAGACTGCTTACCGCTCGGAATAAGCCCATCTCGGCTGTCATCCTCGGCATATACGGTAACGGTGTTCTCTCCCTGCTTTAATGCATTTGTAATGTCAAATCCGAAAGAAACATATCCACCCTTATGCTCACCGACAAAAGCTCCGTTTACAAAAGCCCTGCACTTATAGTCCACCGCACCGAAGCGTAGCATTACCCTGCCGCTTACATTATCGAGATTAAACCTGCGCTTGTACCAAACGGCGTTTATAAAATCGGTGTTACCGATACCCGAGAGACGGCTTTCGGGGCAAAACGGAACTGTAATTTTATCCTTTAAAGCAATTTCGGGCTTTTGCAGTCCTCTTGCTTCGCCGCTTTTTGCATTATCAATTTCAAATTCCCATTCACCGTTAAGGTTGAGCCAATTCTCACGTTCAAACTGCGGCTTCGGATGCTCTTTTCTGAAAATTTCCATAATCGTTCCTCAAATTGATTATTGTTTGCCGGTATTACAATATCTTTTCAAGCATTCCGCCGATTCCCTGTGCCATAAAAAACATTCCGAGGTCATTCGGGTGTGTTCCGTCTGCTGTGCAGTCACCCACGGCAACATTACCGAAAAATGTGCGGCCGTCAAACAGATAAACATTTTTGTCGCCGTTTTCACGGGCATTTAAGAATGTTTTTGTTATAACGCACCTTCTTGCCTGATTGTCCTCTGTAAGCTCGGGGTCGGGTCTTGTAACAAAAATAATCGGCAGCTCGGGCTTTGCTTTTCTCACAATTTTATAAAAGCCTTCATGTGTACTTTCAAGGTGCTCAATATCAGGTGCATTGTGGTCGTAATCCATTACAAATGCGGACATTTCAAGCCCGCCGATATATTCGGCAAGTGCAGGCTCGCCCATACAGCTGCCCGAAAAGCCCAGGTCAACGAAATCGCAGTCAAGCGCTCTTGAAATCATACCCTCGTAAATATTTCCGGGTCTTGAAGCGGCTATTCCCTGCGTTATGGATGAGCCGTAAAACACAACGGGCTTGCTGATTTTGTAATCGGGGTGCTTGCCGATAAAGCTGTTTTCCTTAACACCTATTTCAAGGTCGGAAAGCTTTGCAAGTATCGGCAAATAAAGGGTTATTTGCTTTATACCCTCGGGCAGATATTTTATCCCCTCATAGCCCTCATTTGTATCAAGCGGAGGGGTAAAGCCGGAATGATACACCTGCTTGCCCGACTTTGAAATATAAACATCCACCCCACAGTATGCTATTTTAGAGGCATTGGGCGAGCCGAAGTTATAATCCTCATGCTTCATTTTAATTGCAATATAGGGTGAATCGGTTTCAAACCTCACCCTTGCTCCCGCAGAGGTGTAGCAGTGCGGCTTCACACCGGGCGCTTTTTCAGCTACTGCCTCGGGCAGTCTTTTAAAGCCATCCCTATTCTTCGGCAAGCCGTGAACGGAAAACGGTTCTTCATTTACATTATAAAACCTAACATCAGTTTCGTTGATTTTCAGTCCCTCTTGTGAAAATCCTACCCAAATACTCATAAATATTACCTCGCTTTTCGCTTGTTTTAAAGCGAAGACCGTGCAAAACAGGCTAATGTATTATTTCCGCCAAATACTGTTTAATGAACGCAGGCAGTGGTAGCACCCTTACAGTCATTAAAGTTTATAGGCTTCTTTTCAAATTCACTGTTACCCTTGAAATCAAGCAGGGCTTCTTCAAGCTCCTCTATTCTTGCAATACGGTTTTCGGTGTAGTCTTCAAGCCTTTCCTTACAGTGCCTTACTCTGAAATAAAGTCCGCCTATGCGGGAATCCTGCACTTCAAAGCCGTTGGGCTTGTTTTCGGTCATCCATTCGGTGCGGAAAGCCTTGTAAAATTCATCAATAAGGCAAAGCAGGCGGTCATAATCGGGTATAAGCGCCGCCAAAGCCGCTTTGTCGCCACTGTTGTAAGCCGCTCTTGTGCGAATGCCTATGTCAACCTTTACTGCCAATACATCACAAAGGGTACGCAGCTTTTTAAATAAATAACCGTACTCCGCATTAGCTTCAAGCTTTTTAAGCTTTTCGGAGCATGTGGCATATTTTTCCGTATCTCCGTCGGCTACCGTTGAATCAAGCATACCTAAGAAGCAGTCATTGTAAAGCATATATTTTTCGGGGTTGACCGCCCAATCCTCGGTAAGGTCTGTTACCATAAAATCGTCAAAGGCAATGCCGTATTTTTCATAAAAGCCTTTTTTGATTTTTTCTTCATCATTGCAGCCCTTTAAAAGGCAGGAGGTGTAATAAAGTGCGGGAAGCAAGGAGAAGAAAGAGCATTCGGCTCCGTTATCGCCCCACATTGTAAAGAAAACATCACGTACTCCGTTTTCATTGCAGGCATCAAGCGCCGCCTTTGTTGTGGATATACTTACGGTATTGTGCGGGGCAAAGCCGGTCCAGCTCCAAAGCCCGCCGGCAAACCAATTATTATTTTTGATTTTTGCGTATTTTTTAATATTGTTTGAATACCAATCCCTGTTGGATGTATAATAATCCCAATATATCAGTTCAACATTTTCGGGTATTTTCTCGGCTATGTTTTCGGGTGCGGTATCGCCGCTGCGCAAATTATTGAAGAACATATCTCCCCACATTAAGCACTTAAAGCCGTATTTCTCAGCTATTTCGGCAACACGGCTCAGGTGAGCCAATAATATGTCAAATCTGCTTTTCAGGCCGTTTTTGTCAAGATATTTTCCCCTGCCGAGCATATAAGCCTCATCCATACCGATGTTTATTGTGCGCGTGCGAACCGTCTTTGCAAGGGAGGAAAACATATCTTCAATCAGCTTGTAGGTTGCATCCTCCTCAACAAGCAAAATATTGCTGCAATCATTAATGCCGCTGTATGCCGGCCAACGGAAGATACAGTTTAAGTGTGCAAGGGTTTGAATTGCGGGAATAAGCTCGATACCCTTGTCATACGCATAGTCATCTATTTCACGAAGCTCGGCCTGTGAATATCTGCCGCGCAAATAGCCGAAATACGGCTGATTGTCAACCTCATAGGTATCCTCGGTGTAAAGCATAAGCGTGTTATAGTCGAGGTCTGCCATAATGTCTATCCATTTTTTAAGTGACGGAAGATTCATCACCGCATTTCTTGAACAATCAAGCATTACACCCAAATGGCGTTTATTGTTTGTCATATCAATTCTCCTGTTCTTTAAAGCTTTTTATTAAATATTGCAAATCCGAAATATCGGCTATGCAACATTGACTTTTATTTACTGCTTATAACAAGCTCAGCCGACTTTATCGCACCGCCCATATTTTGCTTCCAAAGCATTTCGGCGGTTATTTTAATTTCACCCGGGGTTGTTGTGGATTTTACTAAGATCGTCGCAATTCCCGCCTCGGCACAAACAGGGTTTGCACCTATTTCACTGTCACCCACAATACTGCCCTCACCCGTTACGGTGAACTTAATCGGGTGGTTATCACAGGAAAGCGGAACCGTGTTTCCGTCCCAATCCTTCATATAGCACCTGACCGCAATTATATCCGAGCCGTCTGCTTTAAGGTCAATGCCCTCGCCGTCGGCTTCAAGCACCATATAACCTGCAATTCCGGGTGCCTTTACCGACTGCACTGCAACCGTTTTGCCGCCTGCAATTGCCTCGGCCTTAAGTGTTGAACGGGCTCTGCCCTTGAATTTGCGCTTAACATCCTTAAAGGTAAAGGGCGGATGTGACACATTAACATCATCCGGCTCTTGCTCGGCAATGAGTGTGTCGTCAATATAAAGCCTTACCCTTTCGGCATTTGAGAATACCGTTACATCGGCGGGACTTATCTCGCTCCACCAGCTTGCAATGAAAAGCACATCCCCTGCCTTTTCCCTGTCCTGCTGACTTTGAACAAAGTAATAAGAGAATTTCGGCAGGCGGAACAAATCCAAATGACCGCCCCAGCACGGATTTATGTGGTAGCCTCGGTTGTGCGAGATTGCGGGCCAAATGCCGTAGCCGCAAAGCCGCTTATTATTCACAACATCAATGTACTGATTGTTTTTTTCGGTAAAGGTATCAAACTTATGTATCATACGGTTTACCGATTCAACCATTGCGAAATCTCCCCAGCCTCTCGGCGCACGCCATGCGGCATTTTGGTTGCCGAAATCGTCGGGATTATCGCCGTATTCCCTGACCCACATAGGACGGGGCGTTGTGTCCTTTTGCTCTATAAGGCCGTATTTCTCCATACCCTTGCCGAGCATTCCGGGGTCATATTCACAGTAAGCAATGTCGGTAGGGCCGTAATCGGATGCCGTGTAGCAAGGGGCAAAGGGAAATTCCTCATGAACCACATCGTGAAAGCCCTTTTGAATTTCATAGCTCATTTCGGACTCGTTTAAAATAGATTCCCAAATTATTATACAGGGGTTATTCCTCTGCCACCTTACAATGTCACGCATATTCTGCATTGCACGGTCAAGGAAAATTCCCGTTTCACAGAACTGCCAGCCGGGGTTACTCACTATTAAGGTAAGACCCATTTTGTTACAAAGGCTTACAAATTCCGTTCCGAACGGATAATGCGAACGGATGTTATCAAAGCCGGCGCGTTTAAGCTTAATCAAATCACGCTCAAAAAGGCTTGTGGGAACACCGTTGCCGATATAGGGCCAGGTTTGGTGGTAATTGGCACTGTTAAAGCGTCTTGCTTTTCCGTTAAAGATAACACCGTTGTTAAGGGTAAATTCAAAATCCCTTATGCCGATTTCGGTGCTGTCGGCATAAACCGTTTCATTTCCCACGGTAAGCTCTGTTTCAAGCGTATAAAGTGAGGGGCTTTCGGGTGACCAAAGCAGCGGCTTTTCCACCGCAAGCTCTGTTTCGATATATTCGGCGGAATTTTCCGAAATCCGACTGTCAACAGTACTGCCCGCAACCCTTTCACCGTTTGGAGAAATCAGTGTGAAAACAGCCGTGTATTCCCGAGCTTCGTTATATTCGTTTTTAATGTGTGCCTTAATATTAACGGTGGCACTTTCCTCTTTTACCTCGGTATATCTTACAAACAAGCCGCCGCCTGCCGTTTCGTTTGCAAGCAAAGGGTCTGTAACATAAAGCCTCTCACAAACAGTCAAAGTAACGCTTCTGTAAAGTCCGCCGTCATAGGAAAAGTCAAGATCCCTTTGGGGCTTTCCTGGCGGCATTAACGGATCGTCCGAATTATCCAGGGTGATAAGTATTTCATTATCCTCACCGTAATTCACGCAATCGGATATATCCGTAACAAATGGGGTATAACCGCAAAAATGAGTATTAACCTCTTTGCCGTTTATGTAAAGCGTGGCTGCTCCCATTGCGCCCTCAAAGCGCAAAAAGAGCTTTTTGCCATCATATTCCGTTGGGATATTAAGCTGCTTTGAATACCTGCACACGCCCTGAAAATTTCTGCAACCGCTTGAATTTGCGGGGGTGAGCTTTACGGTGTGCGGCAGGCAAACGAGCTCTGCGGCTGTTATACCGTCCGCTTCCTCCCTTTGAAAGCTCCAACCCTGATTTAGTAAAATTTCTGTTTTTTTCATAACTCTTCCTTGAAAATACTATTTTTCAGTTGTTTTAATATAATTTAAAACTTCTATATTGGTATAATAGCAAATATCGTCATTAAATGCAAGCTTACGACACAATTCCTCAAAGGCTTGCCAATCCTCCTCGGTGACAAGCTCATAGCTGTGACCCCAAATGTAAAAGAGTGCCGTTTCATTCTTTAGCTGTATAAACTTGTCGGCAAGCTCGTTTATTTTCGGGCTTTTGAAGTGACAGGTCGGGTGCCACATAAGGGGATTTTGCGGTAAATCAAAGGCATATGTGGATTTTATTGTTCTGGCGTATTTTATTCCGCATTCCGACAAAACCGACACAACCTCGTCACTGTATGTTCCGAAGGGATAAGCAAAGCCCTCGGTATTTTGCTTATACATAAAATCAAGCAGCATTTTGTCGGTCTTTATCTCGTTCAAAACGGTGCTTCTGTCAAGCCTTGTAAGATCGGGATGGGAATATGAATGAGCCGCTATTTCGTGGCCGTTATACAAATCGGTGTATTCGGTGAAATTTATGTGGTGAACATCCTTGACATCGCAAAATCTCCAGCAGGAAGCATTTGTGATTTTTCCCGAATTAAGGTTAAATGTCCCCTTTAAGCCGTATTTATTCATTATTTCCAAAAGCCTTATATCATCAACATTTCCGTCATCAAAACTGAAGGTTAATGCTTTTCTTTTTCCGCCGAATATTCCTTCGCTCATAACCCAAAAATCTCCTAAAAACTTATTATATCACACCGTCACCGAACAAAGCTATTCCGCCCTCGCCCTCTTTTTGAGAAAGACGTATCCAATCAACACGGTATTCTATGGGAAATTTATCCTCCGCCGTTGCCTGACAGCCTTCATATGCTTTCCAGGATGAGCCCTCGGTATAAACATAGCAATTGAGCAACAGGTAAGCATAGTCATGCATACCGAGCATTCCGCCTGTTTGACCGGTTTCCGCCGTGTTTTCAAAATCGTGATCCTCGGAAATATCAAAGGAGGTATGAACCTTTCCGTCAACCATAAATTCAATCTTTTCGGGAGTCCATTTCATGGCATAAATATGATATTCCTCCGCCTCTGCCTCGGAATTGAAAATATGCCCCGTTCCGCCCTGCAAAACATGGCAGTCGCACTTTGCGGGATACCACTTGTGAAGCGTGGAAACAAGCTTATTATCTTTTGCAAAAACCTCAAAAATATCAAGCTCGGTCATATACTGTGCCTTTTGCAGGGGAGCATAGCTCCTTGTCCAAAATGAGGGCCACGCCGGCTTGCCGAACGGAACCTTGGCACGCATTTCCAAAATGCCGTACTTAAATGCCATTCTGTCCTTTGTGGAGAGTGATTTATTTGAGGTATATATTCCGTAAGGCTCACGCTTTGCACACATAACCAGCTCGCCGTTTTCAAGCCTTAAATTATTCTCGCCCTCGGTCACAATATGGTCGCCGTTTTCCGTTCCGCCCATTCCCGTAAACTGACACCATTTTTTCTTATCAAGCACAGGTGACGAAAAATCGTCATACCACACAACATTATAGCCCTTTGGCAAATTGTCGAAAACCATACAGTTTTTCTCCCTTTCGTTTAATTACCGATTGCCGAAAGGCTATTCTGCCCCTCGGCAATCAACTTGTCACATATTTTTCAAAACATATTCGGCACTTTCAGCGGCACATTCCATCGGGGTCATTCCCGCCTCCGGACTATCTTGCTCAACAATCAGCCATTCGGCATTTGCACTGTTAGCGGCGGCTATAACGCCCTTAATGTCAACCACACCGCTTCCCACGGTTTTATACGAAAAGCCGTTTTCCTTTTCCTTGCCGTTGTAGTCCTTCAGGTGAACAATCGGGCAACGGTTTTTATATTTCCTTATGTATTCCGACGGATCAACGCCCGCATAATCAACCCAGCAAACATCAATCTCGGCACCTAAATATTCAGGCTCAACTGCGTTATAGACCATATCAAGCGGAATTTCGCCGTCGCGGCGTCTGATTTCATAATCGTGATTATGATAAAGCATATATATACCGTTGTCACACGCTATTTTGCCCATACGGTTAAGATAATCTCTTGTTCCGTCAAGCTTTTCCGCAGAAATTCCCAAGCCGTTAAAGGCAACAAATTTAAGCCCCAGGGTCTTTAAGCCCGATAGCTTTTCCTCGTTTTCAAGCTCATCAAGACCTATATGAGCCGAAACTGCGGTCAAGCCCTCCGCTTTTAATATTTCTGCCATTTCACCGTAAGTCAAAGCATCTATTCCGGCAATTTCAACGCCCTCATAGCCCATTTTTTTAAGCTCGCGCACAGTCGTGCGAAAATCGGCATTTGCTTCGTCTCTTACAGACCAAAGCTGAATTGCAAGCTTCATAAATAACTACTCCCTTTGAAAATTTATCCTGTAATACCTACTCTGTCAATGCTCTTTACAAACTTGCGCTGCAAAATAAGATAGATCACAAGCGGTATAACAATAACAAGCAGGCAAGCGGCAAACACATAAGCAGGTGCTTCGGGTGAAGAACCGATCCAAATACCCCTTTGCTGTAAGGTTTGGCTTATGTTGTAAATTGCAACCGAAAGCGGCCAATCGTCACTTAAAAAGCAAAGTGATGCCAAGTGGGTTTCGTTCCAGTGCCAAATAAGTGAAAGCACCGTAACCGTTACTATAACAACACTTGACGAAGGCAGAGCGATGCTTAAGAATGTGCGGATAGGTCCTGCACCGTCAACATAAGCGGCATCCTCAAGCTCAAATGGCAATCCTGTGAAAAACTGAATGTAAATGTAAATCAGCATACCCGAGCGTATACCCACGCCGAAAAGCGAAGGCAGCCAAAATGTCCAGTTGGTGTTGAAAATATTAAGCCGCAAATCAATACCTGTCAGCTTATCCAACAGCCCGAGAATCCCGAAAATATCTACTTCACGGTAGCTTACCGAAAGTGACAGACTGTACATCTGTGTAGGGATAAGCAATGAAATAATAAGGAATACCATTGCAATTTTCTTGCCCTTAAAGTTAAAGCGTGCAAATCCGTAGGCAATTACCGAGCAAACAAAAACCTCAATAAGCGCCGAAATTACCTGCAAAGTAGTTGTTCTGACAAGGGCATTTTTAAAATCAAGCAGTTCTAATGCAGTTGTAAAGCGTTCAACTGTGAAATATCTCGGTATCCAGGCAAAGCTGGCATCAAGAAGTGCTTTATCTGTTTTAACCGATGTGCTTATCATATAAAGCAAGGGATAAAGAACGATATAGCCGATTATTATAAGCATATAATAACGCAAAGCGTTAAAAGAAACAAGTCCCGAAAGCTTTTTTGCCTTTTCAAGCTTTGTTTTTGTGTTTTTTGAAAACGTCATCGCCTAATCACCCCCACCTTTTTAGGAACACACGGTTATAAATTACAAACAGCAACGAAATGATAACTCCGACAATAAGGAAATAGAACCACAGCATTGCCGAGCCGATACCGTATTCCATTGCGTTGAACTGTGTGTATGCGCGGCCGACAATTGAATTGGTATTTGCCGACACAAGCTCCACTATCGAGAAAATTATAACAAGAATCATGGTTCGCATCATCATGGGAAGTGTAATGAACCAAAATTCCTCCCACTTTGTAGCACCCTCAACCTTTGCAACCTCATAAAGCAACTCGGGTATTGACTGAAGACCGGCAATAATCAAAATCGTCTGTATTCCGCTCTGCCAAACCAGCATAAATATCTGGCTTAAAGCCTCCGACAGAATACTTTCAATTCCCGTTGGGAGATTTAATCCCTCAAGCACCGTTCCGAAATCGATCATCCCGAAGGTTGCGGTTGTGGAAACTGCGGCCTCGGTTGCCTTTGAAGCGGCGGCCTCAAGGAACAAATCAAGAATAACACCGCTTGCAATAATAACCGGCAGGAAATAAAGCCCTCTGAAGAAAATCCTTCCCTTGTACTTGCCGTTGAGAAGTAATGCCAAAACAATGCTTACCACCAGAATAAACGGTAAGGATATGCACATATTTGAAATTGCTTCAAGCAAATCGTCGGGATATGTCGGGTCTTTAACAAGAATTTCGGTCAGGTTTTTAAGCCCCACAAAGCTTGTGTTAACGCCGTCCTCGGAAATGGAAATGCTTGCAAATGAATAATATGCCGACTTAAAAACAGGGACAATGACGAACAAAATCATACCTATTATCCACGGAGAGATAAACATCAATCCGTAGCGTGATTTAAGGGTTTCAATACTCTTTTTTCTTTTCAGCTTACTCATTTTAACCCTCCTCAAGCACGGCGTAATCCATAGCCTTTACCGTAATTCCGTTAATAGCCTTATCCTCTGCGGTTTTGTTCACGGCGATTTTAACACCGTTGTCAAACTCGGTAACACGAATGCCGTTTTCGGCAATGTAATGCTTTTCAATTCCGGCATTACCGAGCTTTTTAAGCACGGTGCTGTATTCCTTGGAATTCTTTTCAATGCGTTCCTTATTGGCATCAAATTCGCTGCCGTAAATTGCAGACTGATCAATCGTTACAAGCGAGCTGTCATAATTTTTGTAAAGCGTGTAGGTAAGCGACACACCCGATTCAATGCACTCCAAAAATGCGGCACGCTCGTTTGATGAAAGGTTCAGCGATACCGAGCTCATTGCGGTATATCCCCTGAAAACCATTGCGTAAAACGGAACATAGGTTATTTCACAGTCAAGCTGTGAACTGTTTGTCGGGACATCGGTAATATAATCGGAATTAACGGCAGCATATTCATTTGCGGCACTTGAAAGCACGGGAAGCTTGATGCTTTTAAACAGCTCCGACACCTGTGCCGACATATTACCGCAAACATCCGCACCTGCCGTTTTGTAATCGGAATAAGCCGTGTTTGAAAGTGAGCTTAACGAAACACCGCCGAAGCCGTAATTTTCGGCCGTTTTTTCAGCTTTTTCAACAGCCTCGGAAAGCTTTGAACGTGAAAGCAGGTTGTAACGGTAGCCTGTTTCCTTGCGGGTTACATAATCCTTTCTCACATCATAAGCGTTTTGACCGTTCGGGAAAGCGGCGGCATCACTGCGTGATGTAAAGCCCGCACCCGATTCGTTAAATGCCACAATGTCAAAATCCATAAAGAAAGGTATGCCGTTTTTACCGCAAAGCTCCGAAAGAGCTTTAACCTGCTTTTTACTGCCGAGGCTTGAAGCGACCTTAAAGCCACCGCCTACCTCACCGAAATTCATTCCGCTTTTTCCGAAGCCCACAAGATTCACAAGGAAATCTCCGTCAAGTTTTTCATCGAAGTAATTTATCATTTCCTCCGCGTCCTTAACTGTTGTAAGCGGATAAAGCACGGTATGAGGTACACCGAAGGTGTATTTCTTGGTTTCCACCGCACCGAGCAGCTTTAAGCTGACGGACGGCATTGCGGTATTGCTTTTCTCAAGCGAGCCGTTATCCTTCAAATAATTGCGGTAGGTTTCCGCCATTCCGTTATAATCGGCCTTTTCACCCGACAGCGGATAAAATGCAACCGACAGAGGTGTTGTGTTAATGTATTCGTCAAACACCTTTATTTCAACCTCTGTGGTGGTGAAGCCCTCGGGAGCATGAATAAGGTTGTAGCCCCTTATTCTGAAAAACGGATAAACAGAGGAATAACCGATGTTTTGCGCACCTATATTCCATGAAAGCTCAGCGCCCTCTGTGCCGGAGGTTATAATTCCGAGCATTGCCTTATTGCCGTTTTTAGCGCCGTATACAGGCAAATTAACCTGCTTGCGGTAGGCGTTAAGATCATAGCTTTGAATTGTGGGGTCAATGCCGTAAACCTTCATTGAGCCGGTTGTTCCCACAAGGTCGGTTGTGGTGGGGCTTAAAATCGCACCGCTGCCGTCCGGCAAAAAGAGCCAGCTGTCGGCAGAGTCATTCTTAACCGAGCAGGCAAAGGGCGTCAGTGCAACACCCGTTACGAGATTTTCGCCGTTATCTGTTATTTCTTCTGTTATAACAGTAGCTGTGAAGTGATCATTTTCGATTGTGTATTCAACCGGAACGCTTATCTCGCTCTCCATAAAATCATAGGTAACACGCAAGCCGTTTTCGGTTTTTTCGGTATAAACCTCGCCGTCCTGTATGGCTCCCACCTTGGCGTTAACACTTTTTTCGCTCAAGGTTTTGGCATCGTGGTAATAAACGGTAAGGGGCGATTCGGTTTGCGGGTTATTCTTTATCGGCATACCGTCTTCCCCGATTACGGTTTCAAAGCTACCCTCCGCGATTGTGTAATACTCCTGCGAGGTAGACTTATCCAATATATAAACGCACTTTTTCTTTGTACTCCAATTAAGCACAAAGCGATCGTTTTCGCAAACCGCGCCGTCGGAAACAGACTCACCGTTTATATCTCCGGTGTATTTTTTTGTATTTATCCGTCCCGTAAGCTTATCGGCCGAGCAGCCCGCCAAGAGGGACAATGTAATTGCCGCACTTGTAACCATTGCGGATGCCTTTAAAAATAGCTTATTCATTCACTGTCTCCTCCTTATCTGTAAATAATTTCAATGTAAAGTGTCTTCAGCCAACCAAACACCTGCTGTGAAAGCATAAATATCAGGAATATTAAGAAGACGACTATCATCATTCCCACAACCGTGAATATTGCCGTGCCCACGAATTTGCCAAACTCATAATCGTGAACCTTCATTATTCCGACAATAAGCATAAACGCCGTGTAAAGCGTGCAAACGGTCACGAAGATGCCCAAGAATGCGCCCTCATCGGGAACTAAAATATGTGTTAAAGCCAAATTGCAAATTTTTCCGAAAAGCATGGGAATAAGGCTGTAACAGGTAACACAGTATATTTCCGAAAGCTTGCCTATGCCCCCTGCCAGGGTGCATACAAGGAAATTGCAGACTGTCCACAAAACGGCAAGTCCCACAGTGCTGAAAAGCACATAAAGAGCGTTGTAATTGTTGGTATCGAAATAAGTAAATGCAAAGCCGCCCATTGTGTCGTTCAAAACCGTCACAACATATAAGGCCAAAAGTATAACGGTAGACAATATAACCGACCCTTGATGCTTTTCCTTAACAAGCCTGAAGCTTTCAAAGGGGTGCGCCACACTTGAAAGTGCAATTTTTACCGTTCCGTTTTTGACAAGCACAACGTTGTGCTTACGCTTGTAAACAACGGCAACGGCAATAGCGGCAGCAAGAAGTATTATTCCTATGAATATCAGCACAAAGCTGTCTTCTATCTTTTCGGAACGAACCTCTTTGAATGCATCTGCATAGGTTTCTCTGTCGGCACCGAGCTTTGCATATTTCATTGCATTCTCATTGTCGCCCATATCGTAATACGCCTTGGCAAGCCCGGTATAAGCCAACTGACTTTCGCTGTCATAGGAGGCCACCGCCTGCCAATCCTCAAGTGCCGAGGCAAAATCATCCGACAAGGTTTTAAGCTGTGCCTTGCGAACCATAAGCGCATAATCGGTCGGCTTAAATACCGTAAGTGAATTTTTCTGTGAATCGCTTACAAGCACATCGGTACCGTTTACCGCAATTCCCGAGGGCAGCTTAAAGGTTCCCTTTTGATTGCCGTCGCCCATACTGCCGCCGAAAACCGAAAGCAACGAGCATTCGCTGTCATAAAGAAAAATTCTTCCGTAGGTGCTGTCAAGTGCATAGAAAAATCCGTCACTGTCAACAGCTATTGAAGAAAGGTCCTGAATTTGGGCACTTCTTCTGAGTGAGCCTATTCGATAATCTGCAAAGTTCATATCGGAGGCGTTAAGTATATCCTTACCGCCGGGGTTGAGGCGGCAAATCTGACCGTACTGAATTGCATCCTCACCGCTTCTGCCGGTTGCCGTATAAATAAAATCGTTTGAGTCAACCACCAAATCCGTAAAGGTGTAGGGCAAAGAAATTTCATCCGCCGCACGTCTGATGTCGTTTGAAGTCAGCTTTTTCCAAAGATTTTTAATAACATCGGTAACGGTGGCCTTAACGGTATTCGCTCCGAAAAAGCCCAAAAATTCCATTTCGGGTGAATAAAGAATAGCACCGTAATAAGAGCCGTCACAGGCAATGTAGGTGTAGCCCTTTGAGTCAACCGCAACCTTTACGGGGCGGTACTCAAAGCCCGAGGGAATAAGCTCCGAATCGGGCAATGAAAGCTCTTTAAATATCTCACCGTTGCTGTTGAGCACAAGCACTCTTGCGTTTTCGGTGTCGCAGATGTAGATTTTGCCCTCACGGTCAACATAAATTCCCTGTGCATCGGTAAAGGTAAGCGGTTGACCGTTGTAGGTCATATCTCTTAAAACCTTTGTGAAATTATAAGCGGAGTCCAAAATATAAACTCTTGAATTTCCGCTGTCAAGCAGATATGTATTGCCGTTGCTGTCAACATCAAGATCGGCAAGCTTGCTGTCAAGCATATCACCCATCTGCTTTGAATCAACCACAGTGCTTACCTCGTACATCGGCTTGGAATATGTCGGAATTTTATCCCTGTTGTCGTATTCCGTCCAGTAGGTATAGCTTCTGTAGGGGGTTTCGCCCGAAGCGGCACTGTTTTCGCCCGGTTGAGCGGCAGATACGCAAACAGGAGCCGCAGATATTAGCAATACCAGCGCTGAAATTAAAGCTTTTTTGAATTTTTTCAATTTCATCTCTCCTATCATTTAATACCCGCAGAGCTCATGGTTTCTTTAATACTGCTTTGCGAAATGAGGTATACAAGCACGGGCGGAATCATCATAATAACCGAGGTTGCCATTGAAGAACCGGTGCGTGCAAGACCGCCCGCCGCAATTGTTGACATTACAGTAGGCAGGGTTTTAAGCTGCTCGCTGAATATGGTACCGGTGGATTGAACGTTCCAAAGCCCCAAAAATGTAAACAAAGTAAGGGTTAAAACGCAGGGCTTGATTATCGGAACGATTATTCTCGAAAAAATTCCGAACCAATCGGCCCCGTCAATATGCGCCGCTTCTATAAGAGCATCGGGCACATAGCCGTCCATATACTGCTTCATAAGGAATACACCCATTGAGGATGCAAGCGTCGGGAACAGATAAACGAAATATGTGTTTATAACACCTAACTGTGAGTAGATTATATACTGCGGAATTGCAAGCGTATACGCATTGAAAAGAAGTGCAAACTGAATTACCGTAAATATAATTCCCTTATATTTAATGTCGGTCTTGGAAAGCACAAAGGCCGCCATTGCCGAGAAAATTACCGTAAGCACCGTTCCCGCCGCCGCAATAAACACTGTGTTGAAAATGTAGCGCGAAAGCGGAACCGAAAGACTTGAAATAAGGTCGGGCAGTGCTGTGTAGTTTGCAAGCGTGGGCTTTTTAACCGTGAACAGTGTCGGCGGGAAAACAAGCAGCTCATCAAGCGGCTTAAATGAGGTTACCACGCAGTAGATCATAGGTAAAAGCGAGAAAATGCCCGCCGCAAAGAGGAAAAGGAAATAGAAAAAGTTTCCCGCCTTTGAGCGTGTGTATCGCTTCATCTGATTCCTTGCGGGAAGATGCAGTATTTCACGAATATTCTTTTTCATAAGCTTCACCTTCCCGTTTTGTTAATGAGCTTGTTTGTAAGCCCGCGTGTGGCAACCATAAGTAAGAACAGCACAACCGACAGAGCCGAGGCATAGCCCATTTCGTATTTAACCGTACCCACATCCGAAAGATAGGATACTATCGTATCGGCCGCATAGCTTACCGTGGGGTAGCCCGCCAGCTGCTGAATTACACCGCTGATTGAAAATGCGCTTGAAATTTGCATAACCGCACTGAAAAGGAGCATATGCTTCATTCCGGGCAGGGTTATGTACCACAGCTCCTGCCAACGGTTGCGTATGCCGTCAATAGCACCTGCCTCGTAAAGCTCGGAATTAACATTTTGCAAACCCGAAAGGTTTGAAAGGAAGGAAATTCCAAGGCTTGACCAAAGCTGAACCACAACAACTATCGGCACAATATACTGCGCATTTGAAAGCCATGCAATAGGCTCGGTTATAAGCCCCAATGAGATTAAAAAGCTGTTTATGTAGCCGTAGCTGTCACTTGAAAAGAGTATTTGCCAAATGTAAACTGCGTTACCCGCAAGGCTCGGGGCATAAAACATAAATGAAAATATTGTTCTTGCGGCCGGGCCGAATTCGTTTATAAACCACGCAAGCACAAACGAAAGCAGAAAGCCCGCAGGACCCGTTAAAATTGCAAGCAGAATGGTGTTTTTAAGAACTATCGGGAAAATATCATCATGCAGGAACATTCTGATATAGTTATCAAGCCCCGCAAATTTCGGAAAAGACACCATATCGAAATTGAAAAAGCTTAAAACGATTGAAGCCAACACGGGCAGCACCGTCATCAAAACGAAAAACACCATAAACGGAGCAAGCAGAACATAAAGCTGCCAACGCCTGCCGCCATATTGGGGCTTTTTAATTTTTGAACTCATATCTTACCTCACTCACTTTTAATCGGCGTATTCTTCAATCTTGCGCTCGATTTCGGCATTACAGCTCTTTGTCCATTTAACAAGTGCTTCCTTCGGGGTTTCGGTGTTGTTGTAAACCGCCCAAAAAGCCTGGTCAATGGAGCGCGAAACATAATAGCTGCCGGGAACCTCGGGCAATTCCTTAACGCTTTCCCACTGCTGCAAAATAACCTCAAGGCTTTCGTTATCCCACGAAAGGCGCTTTAAGGCCTCAACATTGGAGGTTGCAATTCTTCCCGATTGACCGAGCACCGCCTCGCAGTTAAATGAATAGCTGTACTGTGTATCGGCCGATACCCACCACTTGATAAATTCCCAGGCGGCATCCTTGTTTTTGCTGGAATTCATTATCGAACAGCCTGTTCCCGAGCCTGCCGAGGTGTAATCAACCGTTCCGTCCTCTTTTTCATAGCCGGGCAAAACGTGAACCGACCACTTGCCCGCAATTTCGGGTGCGGCCACGGCAAAGGTGAGGTACTGTGCATAGCCCGTTATTCCGAGCGGCACATTGCCCACCCTGAAGCGCTGGTAGAAATTTATATCGGGATTTAATTTGTATTTTGAGTAAAAATCGGTCCACATTTTGAAAACCGAAACCGCACCCGCCGAGTTAAGGGTTGTGGCGGTAAGCTCGTCATTGTAAAGCTTTTCGCCGCTTTGCAGCAGCATTGATGGGAAAATCGAAAGCCCACCCGCACCCGTGTTCACGGTGGTTGCCGCCGTAATTCTCATATACGGCAGGTAGCTGTTCATATTCTTTCTCTGCAAAACCGATGTTGCCGAAAGGTAATCACCCCAGGTTTTCGGAATTTCAAGACCGAGGCGCTCGAAAATATCGTTTCGCACAAACATCACGTTAAAGCTTTGCGTATCGGGTAAAGCATAGGTCTTACCGTGATAAATGTAGGGCTCCTCTGCTCCCTTTTGGAAATTCTTTAAAACCTCCTCGTAATCCTCAAATTCCGAGAGCGGATAAAGCACACCGCGCATTGCAAGGTTTACGGGGTCGGTTCTTGTCATATTGAGGTACAGGTCGGGCGAATTGTTTGAAATGATACCCTGAACAAGGCTTGCGTTAACCTGCTCAACCTTAACGTTTATTCCGCTTTCGGGTGAAAAGCTCTCACCGATAAGCGTGTTTAAAATTTTAACCTGATCTCGGCCCCAGTTTACCCAAAGCTTTAAAGTGGTTACATCCTCACCCTTAAGGCTTTCGGTGGAATAATCACCTGTAAAGGAAACAAAGAATTTTTTAATCGAAAAGCCGATTTTCTCAAAAAAGCCCGCTTTAACACCCGTAACCTCTGCTTCGGGTGCCGAAAGCACGATTTTATCAAGCGAGAGCGCCATATTCTTAATATCGTAAAGCCAGGAGGAAAGCGACTGATAATAGCTGAAATAAGAGCTTAAATAGAGGTGCGATTCATAGCGCTTGTCATGCATAGACTTGCAAACACGCGCCATATTTTTAACGGCACCGTCAAGCTGACCGTTAATATCCTTTCTTGTGTTAAGGTCGGTTGAAAGGGCGGTAAGGTCATCATAGTAGCTCTGCATTTTTTCTTCAAAATCGGGTATTTGCTTGTAAAGCTCGTAGTCACGGTTGGAGTCGGGCGATTCACCTGTTATCATAACTATTGATAAATAGGTATCGCCTATATCCGAGCAGAGCTTGTAAAGCCTGTCGTAAATATCGGCAACGTCGGCAAGGGTTACTGCAAGCGAAAGCTTATGCTTGCCCTTTGTTAAATAGAAAAGATAATCCTCACCGTTTTCATCACCCAAGGTCTTGTACTGCCAAGCGGTCTTGTAGCTGAAGCCTATCTTGCGGGCTTCTTCAAACGGGGTTTCGCCGTCAATTTTAAGGTGACGGTAGGTGTTACCGTTTATAACCGAATTTTGCTTAAAATTAAAGCCCAAGCTGTAAAGCCCGTCCTCGGGAGCTTCAATTTCCCAGGTAATCTCCTGCCAAGGTGAACTCCAGGTGGAGCCGCCCACATAGTTTATTACCGAATTGGTGGAGCTTTTGGGTGTTATATCCGCACTGCCGTTATCCGACTTTGCAGTGAGGGAATAATCGTTTCGGTAAAGAATATCCTCGGCCTCAAAGAAAAGTGCCTCGCCGCCGTAATTTTTATAAGATGAATATTCTTTAGCTTTCTCGGCATAGGGCTTAACCTGCTCGGGCAGTGAAAGCCCCACTCCGTAAAGCACAAAGGTGTTGCCGAGGTTTTCCACCGTTAATGTGTGGCTGCCGTTAAGCGCCACGGTGTAAGGCAGCAGGCGCACGCCCTCGTCATCATAGGCAACCGAGAGCATTTTGCCCTCAATCGGTTTTTGGGCCGGTGCGCTTTGGTCGCCGTTGGAAAGGGTTCTTATATCACCGTCATCCACATAAATAACCTTGGCTTCAAGCAGGTCGGCCCCGTCAAAGGCATACTCTCCGTCACACTTAAGTGAATATTCGATTTTTTGGGTTGCGGTGTCGGCAATGCCGAAAATAAGGGAAAATTCATAGTCCCCTGCCGGCATATTAACGGCAATATCCGCTGTTTCTCCCTTTGAAATTTCAATCGGTTCGTTCAGCGGAAATTCCTTTAAGGCCTCCGCCGTGTCCGACGGTGCCGCCGCAACGGCAGCGGAGAATACCGAAACCGCCAACGCAAACGCCGAAAACAATGAAATAAGTCTTTTTTTCGTTTTCACAAAATACTTTCCTTTCTCGGTGGCTTTTTTCCGCCATTCACACAAAATGTCCGAATAACGGATTTCAAACGGAAACCCGATTTTGCTTTTCCGTTTCAAATTCGCAATTCGATTATGGTGCAGTACCCCTGCCCAAAAGCAGGGGTACTGTAGCTAAGGTTAATTCCAATTATCCGTAATTTCGTTTACGCCGCTTTGTAAAGCAACGCCGTTGCCCTGTGCCGTAAGCATTTTCTTTAGGCGAACCAAATCAAGAATATCAACGTCGCCGTCTGCATCCTCATTAACGTTGCACATATCGTTTGCGGTTTCAACACCCAAAAGAACCTTTCTTAAAAAGGCCAAATCGTTAGAATGAAGGGTGTCTTCTCCCGATTGATCGGTATCGCCGCAAAGATAAACCGTGCCGCTTGAGCTTTCCGCATTTGCAATCAAGCTGAAAGAAGAAATCATCATTGCGGCCATAACTACCGCTATTATTTTTTTCATTTTCGTTTTCCTCCTGTTCACTCTCAATTACTTGTAGAAGCGTACATAATCAATGTTACTTACCGCTTCTGTGCCGTTTGCGAGGGCTTTGCCGCCTGTGCCTGTGCTTAAAATAAGGTAGGTCGGGTTTTCAAACAGAGCCTTAATTTCGTTTTCGGTTCTGGATGCGTTCGGCCAGTTATCCTTATTGGCAAGTGCCTCTGTCAATGTATATTGATAATACAAGGTTCCGTCAATATATATCTTAATATAATCGGCAGTTCTTTCAAGACCGAAGGTGTGGTACTGCGTAAGGTCTATCTGCAATACAGTAGAATCACCGGCAACGGTTGTACCCTCTAAAGGAGTAAGTCTTACTTGATCGCGGTTGTTAAAATTGCCGTTTGAATTAGTACCCCAGGAATGAAGCGTGGTAAATGATTGGTGAGGGTTGCCGAATTCCGCAATATCAATTTCGGGGAAAACGTGTGTATCGGTAGTTGTTACCGGATATACACATTCCTGAGACTTGATGCCTGCGCTGTTAAGCCAAATGCAACCGCCTAACAGCTCATTTTCGGAGAACTTCGCACGTACCTCAAGATAACCGGTTGTAAATTTGTACTTTGAGTGTACCCTCGGAATTTCCTGTGAGGTGCTGTTAATCTGCTTAACGGTTAAATCAAGGTTGCCGCCGCTTGTGCTTATTGCGGATTTTGTGGAGTAAGCGGTAACGGAGCTGTTATCATATGTGCTGGTTTGACCCCAAATGTCCCACTTGTTAAATACATCGGCGTCACCCGAATTAAATTCGCTGTTTGAAGCAAGCTTGTAGGTTTTGCTTCCGAAGGTCTTTGTGTGAGCCGAATTTGCAACTGCATCAAAGCCGGCAGCCGCATTGTAATTCTTTGCAATGCTGTTGCGCATTTTGCCGTAAATCACCTTGCCGCCCACGCACTTAATGTAGCCCACAACCGAGTAATTGCGGTCATATTTTCCGTTTACGCTTATTTTTGCGGTAACGTTAAGCTCGTTTTCACCGATTGTCGAGTATTTAAGGCTTGTTCCGGAAATTTTGGTGCCGCCCTTAAGGTCACCGAGTGTCGGCTCGCCGTTTGCCGCGGGGGCTACCAAAAGACCCATATCCTCAACAAGATACTTCTTGCCGCCGACCGTTACTGTTTTAACGGTAACATGGCCCAAATCGTCTGTCTCGTAGCCCATTCCGCCGAAGCGTGCTTTAAGGGAAAGTGTGTAATTTGCGGCATCAAATTCGCTGCTGTTCACCGCAATTACGGAATCAACCCTTGTGAGTGTTTTGTCAGCCAAAACAACGGTTGAGGTAACAGGGTTGCCGTTTCCGTCTGCATAGTAAACAAAGTCTGCATCGGTAGCATCCGGCAGGGAAACCGTTTCACCGATATATCCGCTTGCAATTGTGTTGCCGTTGTTATCCTTTACGGGTGTTTGTGCGGTAAGGTCAACAAGGCGAACGTTATCAATGTAAACCGGTGTGTTAACCTGCCACAAGGCCAAGATAATATAATTTGAGCTACTGCCGCTGCTTATGGTATATGACTTGTGCAAATAATAGCCCTCTGTAGCACCGTTGTATGTGTATTTGTCCTTTTCAAAATAATTCGTCCATGCCTGGCTTGTAGTGCCGTCTTCAGCGGTTACATTAACATAGCAGCCGTAGAACTGCATTCCCGAGCCGTTGGAACCGTAAGACGGTCCGTTTTTAACTATTGCCACCTGTGAATGGTCCATCAATTTTGAGGGGTCCTCATAATTAATGTCAAATTCCAATTTGTATGTGTGATTCGGAATGGTTTTAAGGTTTGTACCGTCAGCGTTCTGAATAGCAATAACATGCGGCCATTCAGGTTGTTGGTTGCTTGAAAATCCGACTGCATTGGTTAATGCCGCGGAATTATTTGTTCCCTTAAAGGGCTGAACCGTAAAGCGACCTTTTCCCCAATAGTCACCCGCCATGACGTAGTTGTCAAAATCACCGGTTACGGACTGAAGGTCTACCCAAAGCTCCAATGTGTTGCTGTTAACAGCTCCTGTGAAGGGTTTTGTGCGTGCTTCATCCTTATACCACGCAACTGCCTTAACCGAGGGAAGCGGAAGATTTGTATCATCCAAAGCCTCACCGTAAACGGTTGAAATGCTGAAATCACCAAAGCTTTCGTTGTGTGCGTTTACAGTGGCATACTTGGTAATTGCAACATCATCAATCCAAAGAATCTGATTTTGGTTTTGCCATGATTCGCCTTCGTCAGCAGCTATCGGGAAAAGTGCCAATTGATTTTTGTCACCAATATCCTCCGGAACGGTGAAATCAAAGCTGAAAGTTATCCAATCGGCCTTCATTGCATCAATGGTGTAAGAGGTTGCAAATGTCGTTTTCTTTGCATAATCTTGAGGTGCTGTATTGCCACCGAGGACATATCCGTTGCTGCTTGAAGTTACATAGCAAAGATAAAAATCAGTGATCTTGTATGAGAGCGTTTCAGCCTTAACCTTAAAGGAAATATTGTACTTAACGCCGGCTTCCACGGAAACCGGAACAACCGTACCGTTTGAATCCATGGTAATGCGAAGTGTGCTATTCCAAGCGTTATTACATCTCGGATTTAATATAGTACCGAATTTTGCGGCATAGTTTGTCTCCCCTGTTGGTTGACCTACGGTAACAGTACTTTTTTCAGTACTTGTGTTGCTGTGGTATGCCCGCTGTGCCTCTGATTCAAAATCAGTCACCGCAGTACCCTTTAATTCATTCGAGTTAACTGTGATGTTGTCTATGTAGAGCTGCTGATTATTCTTCCAGCCGTCACCTGCAACAGGTGCGAACATAAGCTCTGTTTCCTGCGAAACGGTGAAAGAATAGGTCCATTGTGTCCAGCCGTTGCTGTTTTTAGGAACCTGTCCCGCATCAATTCTGGTCCAGTCTTCAGCACCTGTGCTATTTGCCCAAAACATGCTGTCCGCATTGTTACCTGAATGGACATAAATAAGCTTGAAATAAATAACACCCCAGTCTGTGTCTACATTGATGTTATAATCAAAGCTTATGGTGTACTGAATACCGGGCTTGAATTTCACAGCCGTAAAAGTGTTCGCTACATCATATTGCGCAATGCGAAACTGTCTGTTTTGCGGTGTGTGAGGACCGCCGATTACAGGAAGGCTCAAAACAGAACCGTGACCGTCGGTAAGCTCCACAATTTGACCGTTGAAATTAGTATTGTTGCCATAATAGTCCTTTTCGGCTTGCGTTTCAAGGGTTGCGTTAGCCGTGCTGCCGGCTGTTTCGGCAGCGGTGCCAAAGGGAACTGCCGCAAAAAGCGAAAGTGTGATTGCGGCTGTCAATAAAATTGACAAAAATTTCTTTTGCATAATTAACCTCCAAAAAAATTATTTTTTATTTCAGAAAAGCGGACAACGCCCGTTTCCCTTAAAATACTTATGGGGAATTATTGCCGTTCTCGGGGAACAGCACGGTGGCTGTTCCCGCAAGATTTGAAAAAGCATTACTTTTTCTGGTACATTACCGCACCGTTGTTTTCCTTTTGATAGATGTGAATCCAGTCATAAGCGGCTTCATCACTAACGAATGAATCATCAATAAGGAAATTACTGTAGCTCGGAATGCAGGGGTCGCTTGACAAAATGAGCCACGCCGCCTTATCAAAGCAATTGTAGGTTTCTGCCGAGCAATCAAAGGTTACGGTCATTACGCCGTCAACATAGAAGGTGCAGACATCATCATCCCACTCAAAGCCGAAGGTGTGGTATTCCTCACCGAAATTCTTTGAAACACCCTCGGACTCATTGCCGATGCCGCCCGTTCCGCCGAGGAGGTTGCGATGCTCGTCACCCGGGCCCCAGGTGTGCAGGTTTGCCTGAACCTTTTGGGGGTTACCGAAGGTTTCGTAAATGTCAACCTCCAGGAACGCCGAGGCTAAGTCGCCCTGTGTCCAGAATGCCGCACCGACACCCGGAACGGTCGGAAGCTTTGCACGGATTTCAAGATATCCGTATTTAAACATCATCTTTTTAGCGCCGGTTGAATAAAGCGAGGCCGCGGTGATATCCTTACCGTTTCTCTTGGAAATCTGGTGGAGTGCGCCGTCCTTCAGGACATTGCTGGCCTTTGTTATAATTGTTTTTCCGCCCAATACATTGTCGTCATTATTACCTCTTGACTGCCAGGTATCGGAAAGCTTGGCTGCGTTAAATTCATCCGACCAGGTGAGCTTGTAGCCATCGGTTAAGGAATAGCCGCTGTCATACTTACCGGTGAGTGTTGTGCCGCTTGCAAGTGAGCCCTTGCTCTTTAAGGCACTGCCGAACGCAATTGCGCCCGCATTTACCGCATAAATATGCTCACCGAGGATGGTGGTTTTGCCGTTTGCCACGGTTATTGTGTAGCCGGTGTCGGCAAGGGTGGAAACATCGTTGGTTTTGTTTATTGCGGTTGCGTTTGTATCGTTGGAATAGGTCAATGAGGTGCGGTTGGTATTTCCCACAACAATTTCATTTGCGGAAACAGCCTTACTGTCATCCACCATTTGAACACGCTTGCCGCAAAGTGCGATAATATCGTCACGAATTTGCTTTGCAGCCGAGGTTTCAATAAAGGAAGCCACGTGGGAATAAACGATTTTGTATTCCGTAATGGGCTTGCCCGCAAGGGTTATTTCCTTAATGGGGTTGTAATTTGCGGAAACATAGTTAAGGTTGCTCTCAATTGCGGCGGAGGAATCCTTGCAGTAATTCGCAAGGAAGAAATCAACCGCTTTTTCAAGCGAAATTTCGTTGCCTGCCGCAATTACCAAATCCTTACCCGACATTTTAATAATGAAGTCACCGTCATTTGCCGCTCTTGTTTCCCTAATGGTTTTAAGTGCGCTTACGGAAGCATCAAAGCGGGTATTGTAAACCAAGATACGGTAATCATCACCGTTGCCGTCAAATTCATCGTTCTTAATTTCGGGCTGATCGCCGAGGGCGTTTTTCATACCCACACGAAGCTTGGTTATCGCCTTTGAAGCCGCAGTATCAACACCTCTGGGGGTTACAATGGTGAAGTTCGAGAAGCCGTCCTTAAGAAGGGCGATTTTTTCAACCTTTGTGCCATCTGCCGCGTTAGCATCCTTATAGCCAACAAGCTCCTTGCGCTCGTTCTTTACGGTTGAAGTTACCGTTTTTGAGGTTGCGGGAATGTCGCAGTTGCCTGTAACAATGCCGTCGGTGCTGTCGGTCGCCTCGGCAGTGATTATAATGCTGTCACCCTCGGTCATCTTAATATCGGAAAGATAAGGGAATTCAACAGCGGTTGTGCCCTCGTTGAGCACGCCCTGCCAATAAATGCGGTTATTTCTGTAAACACGGAGTATTACATTGCCTGCCGCACCCTTTTTATCAAAGAATGCTGTTTTCTCGCCCACAAGCTTGCCCACAACGGCAATGTTGCCGCTGCCGGTATCCGAGAAGGTGAGTGTGCAGTCCTTATCGGCCGTGTAAATAATGCCTTCCTCAAAGCCCTTGTTAAAGGTCATAATAACGCCGCTTTGCGGAAGCTCGCCGTCGGCGCAGCCCTCCACCTTCATTTTTGCGGCATCGAAAACCGCAAGTGAAGCGGTGCAGGCATCGTTCACGGCGTAGGCGTAGGGCGCGCCGTTTACAGCGTCACCCTCGCCGTTTTGCCAAACTGCCGCGTTGCGGATGAGTCGGCTGCTCCAGCCGCCATCCTTATCGGCATAAATCCATTTCCAATTTGAATCGGAATAAAGTGCGGTTGCGGTTTTGCCCGAAACATCCTTTGAAATTGCCTTTGCGGCATCGTTTCTAAGGCTTGTTACCGTTCCGTCCTCAAATGCAACCGACGGGTTCATTGCAATAACATACTGAACATCGGTTTTTGCGTTTCCCGTAATCACCTGTGCGGGATCATCCCCACAACTGCAAAGGAGGAGCATACACGCCGAAATTAAAATTGCAATTATTCTTTTTTTCATAATGTCAACCTCTCCCCTTTTTTAACTGCGCTTACGCTTTTTAATCACAAGCACGGTAACAACGGCTGCCGCCGCAACAACAAGCACACCGCCCGCTATTGCGATTATTATCCAAAGAATGCTGTTTCCGTCATCTGCGGCTTTGGTTGTGTTTGCCTTATTAACCTTGCCTATCTTATCGTTATCGGCAACGGTAACCTTTTCGTCAAGCTCCTTATCGGGAACCTCAACATCAACCGTGCTTTCAACCGTTTCATATTCAACAACCGTGTTGTAAATCGGTTCCTTTTCGGGCTCGGCCGGTTTTTCGGCAACCTTCCAGCCGGCATACAGCTTAACATTGGCTGTTACAAGGTTAGTTGTGAAATCAAAGCGGTTTGTGAGAGCCTCATCGGTGTACCAGCCTGTGAACTCGTAGCCCTCACGGGTCGGGTCCTCGGGGGCGATTGCGTAATCGTGAGAAAGCTGTGTTATCTCGTTAACCTCGTTACCGCCCTTTGAATCGAAGCTTACTGTAACCTCTTTTAACTTAATAATCGAAATATCATCAAGTCTTGCGGTGAAATATCCGCCGTAGAACACAAAGCCGAGGCTTGAGGCAATGCCGTCACCGTCTTCATCGTCACCCGTTACAACGGTGTTTTCGTAACGAACCCACTGACCGTATTTTTCAAAGCTGTTGGTATCGGTAATGTAGTTCTCGTTTACTATTTCCCAACCCTGCATATCGTCAATATTGGGGAAGGTTGCAAGGTAAAGGTTACCTGCGCCTACATCTTCAATATTCAGCCAGAACGAAACCTTATATACAGAGTTCGGCTCAAGATAAACCTGATTGCCTACTGTATCGGGGTCATAGAACTTAAAGCGGCGGAGGTACTGTTCCATCCAATGTCCGCAGTTATAGAATTTGAAATAGTTGTTTCCGCTGTGCGCATTGTCGGGGTCATTTGCCACAACAAAGACACCGTTTTGCGGATGATAGGTATGGGTGGAATCACCGTAGAACTTTTTAACCTCCTCGGTTTCCTCAAAGCCGACGGTAATTTCGTCCTTAACGCTCGGGGTTACGGTAGCCTCTGTGTCAACCGCACGCCAGGAAGCGTAAAGCTTTGTATCTGCCGTGGGGAATGTGTTTGCCGTGAAAAGCACGCCCTCGGCAGTGCGCCAGCCGTCAAAAGCATAGCCGTTTATATGAGCCAGGTCACCGTCAACAAGCATACCTCCCGGTGCGCCGAGCCTTGTTCCGCAGGCATACTGACCCGAGCCATCGGGCTTTTGCTGAATGTACTCAACCTTAACACATTCGGTTTCATCCATACAGGTAATGCTGATGTTATCAACATCAATAACATGGTCGGCCGCAGTTGAGCAAACCGCAAGCTTAACGGGGCCTGTTGCAGAGGCCTCTGCATAGGTTGTGTATTCGCCCCAGGTCTGTGTGGGGTGCTTATCGGGACCCATGGCATCAAATTTCAGCAATTCGGTTGCGTTGCCGAAATTAACGCCGACTACGGGTGACTGATTTGTCACAAGGAATGCAAGTGTTGAATTTTGGTTTGTGGCCGCACCTGCGTGCCTGTAAGCAACCGAAATTTTATAGCGCTTTCCGCTTGTTACACAGAAGGGTGAGCCATCACGATTATAAAGGCTGATGGCAAGCAGCTTGTCGCTCTTTGAATCTGTGAGAACATTATTACCGTCATCAAAGGTAATGTAGCCCTTGCCGTCGTAAGCTTCAACGGCATCGTCCTTTTTCCAAACGGTGGTATCGGTCATTGAATTGTCCGAAACGGGGGCTTTTGTGCCGTCGTTAATATAAACCTGACGGTCATAATCCTCCGCCTCGAAGCCTGTGGTGAAGCTATCGGGAATGTTATTCAAAGAAACCCAGCCGGCGTAAAGAATAATGTCCTCATTCGGCATAACATCGGATGTGAGTGACTTTGTGCAGGCGGCATCTGTGTACCAGCCAGTGAAGCAGTAGCCCTCTCTTGTGGGGGTGCCGAAGCTCGGGAGCTTCTCCCCGCCGATGCACTTAACGGCATTCATTGAATTGCCGCCGTTGGTATCAAAATAAATTCCGTAAGCATCAAGTCTTTCGGTAACGGTTACATCGTCAACATATACTTCAAGGTCCTTTATCTGGTTCTGCCAGGTATATTCGGAAACAAGTGTAAGGCAAAGTGCGCTTGTGCTTTTGGTTGTGAAGGTTGCCGTAGCTGTTACCCAACCGTCGGTAGCTTCGGTAATTTCGGCAAGCGACTTTACGTAAACATTCTGTGAACTGTATTTTCCGTTCGGGTTGCCGATACCGCTTGAAACAGCCAGCACCTGCAAATAAAGCTTTTTATCCGAAGCCTTATCGGAACGGTATTTAAGCTTTATTTCATAAACCGAGTTGGCATTGGGAACAAATTTAACGTTTTTGTCGGTACTGTCGTAAATCCTCGAAATAACCGGCCACTGCCACTCATAGCAGGAGGCTTTTGTGAAATGAAGAACATTTGAATCAAACTTTGTTGTGTTGATAACCGCACCGAATTTTGAAAATTCGGTACTGCCATCGTGAATGTCCTCACCGCTTTTGTTCAGATAGTAGGTTCCGTCTACTGCGGCGGAGAAAGCCATATCCGAATCATCATATGTGTTGGTGGTTGTTTGGGCAACACGGTTGTCCTTTGTCCACTTAGCGTAAAGCTTTGTGCAGCATTTTCTTGCGGTGGAGGGTGCGGGGATTGTAAATTCCTTATCCACAAACCAACCGTCAAACACATAACCTGTGCGAACGGCAAACGAATAACCCGAGCCAACATAGGTTTTTCTTGTTTCAACACGGTTATCGTAGCCGTAGTCATAGGTCATATTAAAGCTTTCCTCGGAAGCGGCAACCACTCTTTCAAGCTTTATGTTATCAATATAAAATTCTTGGTTTTTAAAGGTGCCGGCCCATGATACGGTTTGAAGAAGCATTGTTCCGTCACACGGAGCTTCAAATTCTGCCGTTGTGGCGGTTTTCCAACCGGGTTCTGTGCCTTTTGCTATCCAGAAAAGATATTTGTTGGGTTTTGAATTATAAGTGCCCGAATTGCCTGCCGAATTAGTTGCGGGAACAAATCTTGCGCCTATCTGCAATGCATCGTCAATTTTTATTACGTTATAGTCGAGTGTGATTTTGTATTTTTCACCCTCTTTAACCTGCAAGCGGCTTGAACCGTCATAATTCAAAACGGCGATTGTTGCCGGACAATCCTTGTTTACATCCGAGAGCTGCTCCATCTTAATGACTTTACCGTGCTCCTCGTCACCCGAATCCACAAGCTCAACATAGGCCTTGGCCATGCCGCTTTCGGTATCTGCATAGCTGTTGTAGGTTTTGTTGTCAAAGTCGATATATGTAAAATCCAAGTCTGTGTCAGATGATGCCGCAGAACCGACAACGGCACTTAAACCGGCAAACACGCTTGAAAATACAATAACCGCCGACAAAACAGACGCTATGTACTTTTTCATAAACACACTCCTTTTTTATATATGTGGGGTTACCGGTAAAAGCAACCCCACCAAATAAAAAGCCTGATTTAATAACCGCTTATCTGTAAGCCTTTATCTTTTCGTTGGCCTTTGCAGCAGCAGCATCAATAAGGTTCTGTTTACTTGCAAGCGCGCCAGAAACCTGTGCCGGATCGGCCCTGCCTGCTGTTGTGTTAATATCGCTTTGAGCGCCCAAATCAGTAAGAGCAAATGCACCGCCGGCATAGTTAATGTTAATGCCGTTCTTCTTAACCAGGGGGATCAGGTCGTTGAATACCATCTTTTCAAGTGACTTGTTCTTAAAGACATTAGCGCCTGCTGCCGAATAATAGCTGTAATCAAGGAAGTAACGAAGAAGATATACCGCACCCTCGGGGTTCTTTGCGCCCTTTGCGATTCCGTAAGCGCGGAGTGTGCCCACCTGCTTGCAGGGCTTGCCGTTAAGGCTTGTCGGCAGCGGAACCATGCCGAGCATATTATCGTCGGCATCCTTAAATGCGCCGTTATACTTAGCACCCCAAACACCGCCGGCGAGCATCAGGCCGATTTTGCCGTTTGCAAATGTTCCCCACCAGTCGGTGCTTGACCAAAGACCGTCTGCATACATTTGAGCCTGGAACTGATAGCCCGCCAAAAGTGAAGAAGCACTTCCGGCCTTAAAGGTTGCGGTTGCGGGGTCGTAGCTTATCATCGGGTTGCCGAGTGATGCGTTGATTTTTTCACCGTCTGCATAGCCGCCGACATAGCCGAGCTTTTTAACCTGCTCTGCGCACTTGCGGAAGTTTTCCCAAGTCCACTGGCCGTTGTCAAAATAATCGCGGGGGCTTGTAAGACCGTTATCGGAGAAGATTGTTTTATTGTAAACAACGGTTTCCATATTTTCCCAAACACTGTTAAGGCTGTTTACGAAATATGTATTTCCGCCTACTGTGCAGATTTTGGTGATGTTGTCATCCCAGAAATCGTCTTTAAGGTTTATGATGTTTTGAAGCGGCTGTGCAATTTCAATTGATGCCGGGAAAACATCGTTTGAAATTATAACGTCGGGGCCGGACTTTGCGTTAATCTGTGCCGCAACCTTGGAAACATATTCACCCTGGTTATAGGAAACCAATTTGTATTTGATTCCGGTTTTCTTTGTAAAGGCTTTCAGAACCTTTTCGTATTCCGCAGCGCCCTCATCACCGAAGTGAGCGAAGGTAACGGTTGTTCCCTTTAAGCGCTTCGGAATGCTTGCAAACGGGTCCTTACCGCTTGTGTCAACAGGCTTTTCAACGGTTGTTCCGCCGCCGTTGCCGCCGGTAGTTTCGTTACCACCGGTTGTGCCGTTGCCACCGGTTGTGTTACCGCCGGTTGTGCCGTTGCCGTCTGTAGCATCACCCTCGCCGCCTGTCACGGTTTCATCGTCAAAATCCACAAGGGCTCCGCCGACTACTTCATCGGAGGAATCTGACGATGTGTTTCCGTTTTTACATCCGACCAACGAAAACGACATGGCCAAGGCAAGTAACAATGCCATCGGTTTTAAAATTTTTTTCATAGCTTTTAAATCTCCTTTTCTACTCTATGGTATAAGAGCACAAAATTCTCCTTAACAATTTTATATCACATTTAAGTATTTTTAAAGGCTAAAAATTTTGGATATTTTCCCGAAAAATTAGCTCTTGGGTAAATATCACCGCTTCTGTAAATAAAATCCATTTTGCCTTCCGGACTGTTCGATATATTGTGCGCGATTTACACGCACAAACAAAATTAATTACCGTAGGTCGGGGGCTTGCTCCCGCCGTTTTAGTTATAAAAAAAAGAACGCGGAAGAAACCAAAAATCCGATTTCTTCCGCATTCTGTTATTTATTTTGTTTTTTTACCGCAATTCAACGAACTTTTCAAACTTTTCCATATCAATATTCGCTTTAAGCAAATCGATCAGCTCGCTTTTTGTTTCTCTGTCTGCATTATTAATCATTTTCGACAGGCGATATTTCACCGAGCCCATTGAGGAAAAGGTTTTATCGACAATTTCCGAGAGCGGGCAACCCTCAAGCAGCTGCTTTAAAATAACAAGATCCCGCTTATCACACTTTCTGAACATTTTCTCGATGTCACTGAAATCCACCAATTTATTTACCGTTAACCAATTTGAATTTTTCAAAACCGTACTTATGGTTTCATTCGACATTTGAACTGCAATCGGAGTATTTTTCGGCAGTGGCATAAAATGTGTTGTTTCCCGAATGTTAAGCCTTTGCTTTATTCTGATATGCATACGTGAAAAATCATTTGAGCTTTTGATTGATTGATATACTTTGATTATCGCATTGGCAAAGGCTACGTCATCTGCCGAGAATGAGGTTATTGAGGGTGAATGTAATTCCGACATAATAAGATTATTAAAGGCTATTATAAACAGCCTGTCAAGCGTTGCCTTGTCATATTCTTTAAGCATATCGGTAAATTTAAGGGCAACCAAATCATTAACACAGATAACCGTGTCATACGAATCTCGGTTTTTGAAAAATTCCCAAAAGCATTTGTCCAAATTTTCGGTATTATCGTAAAAAACGGGAACACCCTGTGTTTCAAATGTCAGCTCCGTGAAAATTCTTTCCGCAAGCTCCAAATCGGAATCGGAGGTTTGGTTTATTCCGTATATTGCAATTCTGTTTTTATGATATTCGTTAATATAGCTGTTAAGCATCGAGAGGGTCTCACCGAAATCGACCGAAACACTGTTATATATTCCGCCGAGATTTTGTTGCATTCCGTCTGTGATGATTATAATGGGAATTGATAAGCCGTTACAGCTTAATATCACATCATGCTTCCATTGTGAATTATCACTTATTGCAACAACAACGGCATTTTTTACGTTGGCAATATCCGAAATTTTTGTTATGCGTTTAAAATCGATTTTCTTTTCCTTTAATTTTTCAATCAAAACGCCTAACATTCTTGACCAAATAGTTCTTTCATATCCTGCCTCAACAATAACATATCATTGCCGTCCCCGTCGAGCGCCCCCGCGGGGAGGGGGGGGGGGGTGGGGGGGGCGGGGGGGGGTGGG
>CAZKUO010000005.1:37394-62419 GCA_964555975.1 uncultured Ruminococcus sp.
ACAATAACATATACTTGCATTAACAGTCTACCCCCCCCCCGAAAAAAATTGCGATTTTAAATTGTTCTGCTTGAATTATAACACAATTTTTTTAATTTTACAACCGGAATTAAGCAAATAATTAAAAGTTTTTTCTTATTTTTTATTTATATCGTCAAAATCCGTGCTTGACACCCTCCGCTTCTCCCATTATAATGATGGCAAAGTTTTAATGCTTTACAAGCTAAAACAGAGGAGAAAAAACAGTATGCGCGCAAACATATATTTCAACACCGCACACCGAATAAAATGCCTTGCGGTTATTGCGTTATTATTGCTTTCGGGCTGCCGTGCCGCCGACAATTCAAGCTCTGCATCGTTACCGACAGACAGCAGTGTTGTTACAAACGGCAACGGGCCTGCCGAAGCCGTAACTTCGATCACCTCATCACAGCCGCCGGAAAGTCACGAAGAAGCAGCTACGCCCCCTCCGCCGACAAGCACACAGCCACAAGCCCCCGGCGAAGAACCGGAGGCAGCACACGTAAACGAGATGACTGCGGAAGTTTTCACCACGCCGGATGCCGCCTTGTTTTCCGTTCCTGCCATACAGCGAAAAAGCTTTTTAGATGACCGGAGCGGCAAAAAGCTACCATACAGGTTATTTATACCCCAAAATTACGAAAAAGCAAAAAAATATCCCGTTTTGCTGTTTCTTCACGGTGCGGGCGAGCGCGGAACGGATAATAACGTCAGTCTTTCAAACTTTAAAAAATCCTTTGAAGTCGCAGGTGATTTGCTTCGTCAAGCAATAATCATTGCCCCACAATGCCCCGAAAGCGGCTGGTGGAATATTGATGAGGGCTATGCCGATGAAAAAGGCTGGCTCGGCACGGCAATGAGACTTTTAAATCAAATAAAAGCAGAATATTCCTGCGACAACGACCGTATTTATGTAACGGGGCTTTCAATGGGCGGATATGCCACCTGGTCGGTTTTGGAGCGCTATCCCGCGGTTTTCGCGGCGGGTGTTCCTGTGTGCGGTTGGGGCAATCCATATGCCGCAGACACCCTTAAAAACATCCCCATTTGGATATATCACGGCACAGCAGATCGCACCGTTTCATACAGCTCCTCGGAAAGTATGTATAAAGCAATAAAATCCGCCGGCGGTGAAATGATTGAGCTAAAACCGCTTTACGGCGTTGAACACAATGCGTGGGATTATTCCTACACCGACCGCAATATGTTCTGCTGGCTTTTCTCGCAAAGCAGAAAAAAAGCCCAAAGCCACAACACCGACTATGAGTACATTCCGATATTTGAAGTGAAATCCCCGCAAAACGAATCCGTAATAACTGAGGATGAGATTACCGAATTAAGCTATGAATATATAAACGATATATACTGTTGCTTTGCCGAGCTTACGGCGGACGGGCTTTATTATTTGGAAAGAGCCTATAAAGGCAATCTCGGAAAAGAATTTACGGTTTACTGCTCGGGAACACCGATTTACACCTTTAAGCCGCAAAAATTACCCGCAAACAACCGCTTTTTTATTGACGAATGTGCAGAGCAAATTATTTCGTTTGTGGTAAACAAAAAATAGTTTATCCATTTAATCGGGGTGCCGCAAGGCTTTTGCGGCTCCCTATTATATTTGCAATTTTAAGATAAATCTAAAACAGCATTTTAGATTTATCAAAGATTTGATTGACAAATCAATTTGACCGAAAGCAGATTTTTACCACTGCTTTCGGTCTTTTTCATCAGACAATTATTAAGTATTTCGTGTTATTTTAATACTTTCTTTTCCTGCTTGGTTTTAAGAAAATTCTCACATTCGGAAAAGGGTAAAACACGGGAATAATAAAAGCCCTGTATTATATCGCAATCAATGCTTTTAAGCATATCAACCTGCTGCTCTGTTTCGGCACCCTCGCATATAACCCTTGCGCCGGCACTGTGAATAAGCGATATTATATTTCTCAGCATTTGTCTGCGGCGATCTGTAACACAGGAGGTTACAAAGCTGCGTTCTATTTTTACTATGTCCACCTCGTTGTCGTAAATATCGGCAAGGGATGAGAAGCCTGCTCCCATATCATCAATTGCAACCATAAAGCCGAATTTTCGCAGCTGTTTAATATTTTCGGAAACAGTTTTTGAATTTACGTTTAAAGAGCTTTCCGTAATCTCAACCACAAGTCGGTTTCTTGCAAAATCGTATTTCTCCGCAACTGCGGCGAGCTTTTCGGAAAATTCGGGATTTGAAACAGAAAGTCTTGTGAAATTGCAGGATAAAAACAGCTTATCAAAGGGCGGCCTGCTCCACCTTTCGAGTATGGCGCATACTTCTTCAAATATTTTATAATCGTGCTCTACAATTTTACCCGTTTCATTCAAAACACCGATATACTCGTCCGGCCGCAAAAGGCCGTACATACCGTTCTGCCAACGCGACAGCACCTCGGCTCCGCAATACTCGGAGGTTTTACTGTTCGCAAAGAGCTGAAGATATGCCTTAAATTCGCCCTTTTCCAGGGCCGTATCAATTTGTGCGGCTAATTTTTCGGATTTTTTGTTTTTTGCAATTTGGCTTTTTGTGCCCGCATAGTAGGGCAGGCTGTTTGCTACGGCATATAAATAGCCCTGCTTTGCATTGTACACGGCAGTTTCGGCATCTATGCCGATATTATCACAAAAGCTGCAATAGCCCGCCTTGAAAACATCATTATCGTTTACAAATTCAGCGATATATTTGTTTACGGAAAAAACCAAATCCGAAGCTCTTTTATCGGCCGCGGTATTGTTTTCCGCCTGAAACAGCAGCACAAAAACGCCGTCGCTTATGCGTGAAAGATATTCCCGCGAATTTAAAAGCTGAGAAAGCCTTGTTGCCGCGTATTTTTCAATATCCTTAACAGCCACGCCGCTTTCTGTATTATCGTACCGCTTAACATCAAAAGAGAAATACGCCAGATTATATAAATTCTTTGCTTGCTCACTTATGAGATTTTCAAAAGCATTAGCGTAATATTTTGCATTGCCTACGCCGGTTTCGGCATCAACCATTTCGTCCGCTTTAATTTTGCGTCTTCTTTTTTTCACCAAAACAACAATCACCGTCACAGCAGCTGCGGCAATAATCAGTATTACCGCTGAAAAAAGCAAAAGGTAGGCTTTTTTCGATTGAAGCAAATCACTTTCGGCATTATTGATAAGCCAACCCGATTTTTTGCTTTGTGAAATATCCGCCAGGGCAGCAATTATGCTTTCCTTTTGCGTATCGTCTAAAAGCCCGGTAAAGCCTATACAGTAATCAACCGTTTCGCCGGTGTATTCGGCTGTGAAAACCGTGACCTTTTCCATATTTTCAAAATCACCGTCATTTAACGGAACAGAGGTTACAAGCTCAACTTGGTTATTCTCATAAAGGCTTTTTCGCTCATCTGTATTCCCCGACAAAATATAGGTAAAGCTTATGCCGGTTTTTTTTGAAACCTCACTCAGCATATCGGGTATCAAGCCCTTATAAGTCCCGCTCTCGGAGTCATAATACTCTATCGGGTATAAATCGGGGTTGCCCGCAACATAAAGGGACTCCGAATTGCCGCCGCCTGTTTTTTCGGTAAACACCTCCGCAAATACCGAAACACCCGAAAAAGCAAGAATTAAAAGAACTGATGCCGATACCGTAATTTTTTTGAATAGCTTATTCATCTGTTTTCTCAACCGTATTAATTTTTTCTTCTGCCTGTTCAAGCTCTGCTTTTGCCGATTTAAGCACAGAGTCGATAACGGCTTTTACATTTTCAACATTTTTGCGGTATTGCGTAAGCCTTTGCTTTTCGGCGGCGTATGCCCTTTGATTTTCAAGCCGTAACGCTTCATTTTCGCGGATTGTTTTTTCATTAACGGACTGCGCAAAATTTCTCGCCTCGGTTAAAATTTCGGCAACCTCGCTTTCAACCGCCTTTTTAGTATTAACATCGTTTTTCAAATGCTCGTTTTCGCCGCTAAGGCGATTAATTTCATTTTCAGCCTCAAGTAACTGCTTTTTCAGTGCATCGATTTCAATTTCAAAAGCTGATATTTTGTTATTCAATTCTTCGTTTGTGCGGTTCAATTCGGATAATGCTTCGGTTTTTTCAAGCCGTAAGCTCTCCGCCTTTTCCGCACAAGCACGATTAAGGTCCGAAATATATTCCATAACACTGTTTTTGTTAAAGCCAAAAAAGCTTTTTTTAATATTTTTCAGTTCCATAGCTTTACCTCTATTTAAAATTAATTTTCTTTCGCTCTATTCTGCCCCATTGCAGCTTTTTCTTTTTATAGCCTATAAAAGCCGTGGCACGCACCCAGGCCATAACAAAGCGCAGACAGGTTATTTCAAAAATGCAGAGAAATGCCGCGCGCATTGCATCCCTCGGTGTTACCCTTAAATTCGATGTATACATTCGTGAGAAAAACGCCGTGAGAGATAATATACTCCCGAATACCGCATATATCAGAAAAAAGAGTATCATAAACGGCACATTTATAAGGTCAACACAAAATGCCAAGACCACCGTGAAAACGCCGAAAATTTCTATAAACGGTGACAAAAGCTCGTAAATTAAAAAATACAAATACGAAATAAAGCTTACCGCACCGAATTTTTGATTAAAAAGCATTTTACGGTGTTTATACATAGTTTGAAACAAGCCGAGATGCCAACGCTTGCGTTGCTTTTTAAGATCGCCCAGCTTTTCGGGGGCCTGTGTCCAACAAATTGCATCGGTCGCATAGCAAATGCTGTAATCCATATTGTTCACTCTGCAATATTCGTGGAGCTTAACAACAAGTTCCATATCCTCACCCATTGTCTTGCTGTCGTACCCGCCGGCGGCAACCACCACGTCCTTTTTAAAAAGTCCGAACGCACCCGAAATTATGAGTGAACCGTTAAATTTGTCAAAAAGTATTCTCGAAGCCAAAAACGAACGGTCATATTCAAGCACCTGCATTGCCGCAATAATATTTTTCGGCAAACGGTATTTCTTAACGCGGCAGTTTTCAAGCTCAACATCGTTTGAAAGGCGTACAAGCCCGCCCACAGCAACAACATTTCTTTTTTGAAGCACCGGCTCGGTAATGTTTTTCAGTGAATCGTACTGCAAAACGGAATCCGCATCCATACATATGAAATACGGATAGTTGGCCGCATTTATACCCATATTAAGGGCATCTGCCTTGCCGCCGTTTTTCTTTCTTATAACCGTAAGCGGAACCTTTGTTTCGCGTGTTTCGTAAATAAATTCCTCGGGCTGACATTCAATCTGCCGCCGTATCGGCCGCTGAACGGGATGCATTGAAAAAGCGTTTATAACCTCAAGCGAGGTATTATCCTTACTGCCGTCATCAACTACGATTATTTCATACAGCCTGTAATCAAGCTGTAAAAGCGATTTTACGGTTTCCACCACCGTGATTTCCTCGTTATAAGCGGGAACAACGATTGTTATCGGCACAAAATAATCGTTTGGCAGAATGTTTTGAAGCTTTTTTCTGCGGTGAATTTTATAAAGCTCGGACGAGCCCACCAAAACCGATAAAAACAAAAAGGTTGAGTACCCGATAAGATACAAAATAAAAAATACACCGACGATTTCCAAAAAGGCATCTATGTATCCTGTCATACCGTTGTAAAGCTCCTTTCCTCACGCTGTAATCTGTAACGCAAAATCTCGGAGGCATATCGGTCGTTGCCGTCTAAAATATCTGCAAGCTCGGCATAAGACACACCCAGCCGCTCAAGACTTTCGGCGGAATTAAAGCGGATATACCAATTATGGCTGTATAGATTTTCTTTAAGTAATTTCACCGTTCCTTCAAACGGATATGTACCGAGCGCCGATGAAGCTATTGCGGAATACTGCCATTTATCCTCATTCTTATTTTCGGCAAAATAACAGAGCTTATCGTATGCGGCATCGTAGCGGTATTTACCCAAATAGCGAACAGCACAGTAGCGTATTTCATCATTCTGCTTTTCATCACACAAAAGCGAATAAGCAAATTCGCAATAATCGGGTGAAGAAAATCTTATATAGTTTAACAAAGCAACCTGCATATCGGTTGAAAAGGTATTGAACCGAGCAATGATTTTATCAATCAATTCCCTGCTTCTGCCCGTAAAATTCAGCATACCGTCGGTTATAAGCTTTCCGTGATAAAACAAATCACTCTTATCTATTTTTGTAAGTGCCTTTATCACACAATCGGCATCCCCGCTCGTATAAAGTGCCTGCATGGCATTTTCACGGCAGTATATACTCGGTTCATCAAGCATGGATAACATAGTTTCCATTACCGTTGGCAGCGCTCTGAAAGCAATAAGGCGGTATTTTTTCACAATGTAAGGGAAATAAGCCGCCTCTATTCTGTCCTTGCCGCTGTAAACTGCGCAAAGAAATACAAATACACCGTCCAGCTCGCAAAGGTAGCTTTTTACCGCCTGCGGGTCGTCTGAATATGCCGCCTCAAGCATTTTATCAAGGGCTATCATATTGCCTACCCTTTTCAGCTTCCTTTGCATATATCGCTTATGCTTTTCTTCGCACGGCTCGCCCCTTTTAACCCGTTCAAGCTGAAGACCTATGTGATAACCGAAGCTTTCACTCACCCTTACGGTCCTTTTATCCTTTTGCTTTAAAACTATGGCTGTTACAATGTTGAAAACAATCATGGCAACGCATACAAAAAGATAAATGTATATCATCAATTCAACGCTCATTGCGATTTATCACCCCATAGCTGCTGTATAGCATAGTATGAATCCTTAAGCCGCTCATGAAACGAAACCTTGTTGCCCCACCCTTTCAGTGTAACGGCATCCAATGACGTGCGCTTATCGCCGCCCTCTGTAATGCCGATGTACATTTTATCGGTTTTTATAAATTCAATTCCGTAGTTTTCATAATAATCATCGTGTATCATCATCTCGGAGGGGTCACCGAAATTGAGCATTTGCCAGGGCAGGCGCAGCTCAATATAATCTCCGTCGGAGCAAAAATCCGCCAACGAATTATAATCCTCGCACTTGGGGTTTGCATTGCCGTATTTTAATTTCCCCGTTTCAACCGTGAGTGCCAAAGCTTCGTCACTGCGCGCGGTGTTAATTTCCTTTTTGTGCAAAATCAAATCTATGTTTTTAAAAAGCGAGGAATTTTTCGCGGGTATATTACCCGTTTCGTAGGTGTTAAATTTATATACCTCAAAGGAATATGTGGAGCGAAGCGCTTCGTAACGCTCCTGTACCAGAACTCTGCTGTTTTCGGCACCGCTTAAAACAACGAGAAAATCCGCGGCCCTGTTAAACTTCAAAGCGTAATTTTCGCAATAATTACTGCCGGATTTTTGCGTTGTATCAATCGGTAAATACAGTGTATCGTTTTCAAAATCAAGCCCTTTTTTGTGAACAAGAAAATAAATGAACTTTTCGTCATATTTAACCGATACGGACATATTTTCGCTTTGCGCTACCACATCGCTTTTTGTCCATTCGGAAATATCCCCGTCAACATAACAGACCGATTCTTCATCCCCGGGGTCAAAGGTCATTATTCCGAAAAACTGCTCGTTCGTTTGGTAATCTGACCAATATGGATTGCGCTTTAGGTCAACCGAATACAGTGTATTCCAGGTTCGTTTGAACCATTCGTCCTGCCAGGAGAAAATGCAAGAGCCCGCACAGCCCGCCGATTTAATATCGTTATAGCATTCTACCAACGCCTGCCCCTGCTCACTCTCACTCATAGCACCCTGATTGCGCCCTGTGTTTACATCTATATGTGCCATTGCACGTGAGGTGGGTATGCCGAATTCCGATATTACAACGGGAACGCTGTGGTGCTTTACAAGCATTGAAAGATATGCGGAATATGTATTTATTTTTCCGCCTTCATCGGTAAAATCTCCCTCGTTTACACCGTAAACCGACCAATCCGAAATATATGTCAGATAATCCGGAAAGTAGGGGTACACGTGATATGAAGCAAACTGTCCCGATAAAAAGCTTTCGGTTGCCAATATATTCTCAACATTAACCGATGCGCATTTTTTAACCACCGCCGTGTCTATGGTAGGATAATCAAACGGGTCGGTGGTGGGCCAATTCGCAAAGGCAATGAGCCGCTGCTCCGAATAGCGCTTGGTTTCGTAATCTGTCACCTTATCTGCAACGCGTGTCAGCATTGCTTCAAATGCCGAAGCTTCTTTTGAGGTGTAAAAATATCTTCCGCTGTAATTTAAAATATCCTCGTCATCTTTATATTTGTCGTCGGTATAGGCAACAACCAAATCCTCCCATTCCACGCCCAAAATATATCCTATAACCCACGGTGAAATATCCTTTAAATAGCTGCCGTGACCTGCACTTGCAACCTTACCCAGATTCAGCTTGCGCTTACCGTGGATAATATCAACCATAGTCTTGCAATCGGATAAAAACGTATCGTAAAAATCCTTGTGATAAGCATCCTTGTAGGAATTCATAACATGGTCGTTTACCCAAACCCCGTGCAACAGGTAGAGCGGGTTTTCGCGGCCGTTATTATATTCATAAAAGGCTTCATAAAAGGGCTGTGACTGTATTGTGTAAATCCTTACGGTGTTAACGCCCATTTCCTGCATTAAGCCGAACCAGCGGATATAGGTTTCCTTATCAATGCTGAAATCGGTAGACCATTCGCCGGGGTACCCCGAGCCTAAATCCACACCCTTTATTTCAAAGGGCTTAAATTCACCGTTTTCTTTCAGCAAAATCCGTTTTCCCTCGGTTTTTGCATTAACGGTTATTTCGGTGCTTTGAAGAAACGGAATATACAGTCCGAGATGAAAATAAACATAGTTGACCGTTAAAGCAACCAAAACAAGCGATATAACGGTTATTATAAATTTTTTCATTTCAAAGCCTCCTTTACTGTTCGTGTGCCTCGTGCGATTCGTGGGTTTTCGAGGCGGCGGAATATTGCCTTATACTTTCAATGTTTTCGTCCATCCACGCAAGCCGCTCGTTTAAGCAGCTGCGCATTTGCGCTACCGCCTCTGAGTAGCTTCTCGGATTTCGTTCATGGGGGATAAGTCTGTCACTGCTTTTTTCAAAGGAATATCCCCATCTTTCAAAATTTCTGTCTACGGCAGGGCCGAGCCACTCTATCGTTTCGTCAATAAAGCCGTTAAGATAATCCTCCGAAAGAATCGTTTTTCTCAATTCTCCGTAACGCTTTATTATCGCCTTGGTAAAATCCTTGTCCTGAATTATGCGGTTAAACCACAGTGTCCCGAACATGGCAAAGCCGTCTCTCGGGTCGTTTACAATATCCTCATAATTATCAAGAGCATTGTTAAAATCCCACACGCACATTTTATATTTGCGGCTTATATCTTTGTAAATATATGTCGAATAAAGCCCGGCATCGCGGTTTAAGGCAACCTCGTTTATAATAAAATAATCAACAAAGGAATTTACATCTATATTCCCCTTATATCCCTCTTTGTCGTCAAAATCATATGAATGAATTGCCTTTTCAAATGCGGAAAATTCAAGCTCTATTTCTCTTGCAAGCTCCTCATTCAAATTTGAAAGTCCGGGATAGACTATGTTGATTTTCTTTTCCGTTCTGCGCGTATATATGCTGAGGGGATTAATGTTTTTAATGTCACTCGCACTGCCACGGTCGTGGCGGAGTATATAGCCCGAAAAGGTGCTCCGCTTTTCTGTTGTGGAAAGCGTAAGCCGCGCTCCGTTTTTGCCCGCGGTTATTGTTTCTGTCATAAGATAAAGTCCCTGATACTCACCGTTTAGTAAAAGCTCGCAAAAGCGTACATTCGGAGCATAATCCATAATCTGTCCTGAAATGTTGTACCACATATAGTTCCGAATCAGCGTTTTATCAAGGTAAGGGCCGTGCAATGCCCATTCGTGGTGAGCCGCCATTCCCATAACCTCGCAGTCATTATTTGTGCCGTCGGGATTGATAAATTCCAAAAAATACGGCTTTTTATCGAAATGGCGTGATGAATTTCCCCTTAATCGTATTCTTATGTTACTGCTGAGTGTCGCGGAATCGGATAAATGATTGTTTCCGTCCCCGTCGATTATATCGGCTGTGGCGGCTATTGTGTCACTGCCGTCTGCCGACACGGTATAGTAGGTTTGGCCTGTTTCGCCGTCGCGATAGGGCTCTCCGGGAATTTCGGCACCGTTGGTATTAATTATAATAATCGGCAAATGTGTGCAAAGTCTGTCATCAGAACAGCTTTCACACCTTGTATAGGGCGGCCTTTCCGAATGCTGCACGTACCTTTCCGTATCATCCTTTAAAGCAATGTGAGCAACACCCAAAACAATTGATACCGACAATACAAGTGCTGCAAGCCCAATAATTTTATGTTTCAAAGCAGAGCTCCTTAATTGGATATTTCATCGTTTTGCATAACGATATTAACATACTCTATATTGCCTATCTTATAAATGCTGTCGGGAATGTTCGGTTCCTTCTTTTCGGCTCTTTTAGCCGTTTTTTGTGTAAGCTCATATATCAGCTCCACCGTAGCCTCGGTAGTGTTTTCCACCCTTAAAATCGCCTTGGAATCGAAAAGCGTGTAAACAAGCGATTTTATCATCGGCTGTGAGCTTCTTGAGGCACGTATTATGAGGAGCATTCGGTTATCGTTCTTTATGCAGCCCAAAATAAGTATCACGGCAAAAACCACCACACTGCCTATAGAGGCAACCGTAAAATCACCCACGCCGCAACAAATACCCACAATTATCGCCCAAAAGATATATACCGTATCTCTTGAATCCTTAACGGCCGTGCGAAAGCGCACAATGGAAAGAGCACCCACCATACCTAAAGAAAGCGCTATGTTATTTCCTATAACGGTCATAACGGTGCCCGTAAGAACCGTAAGGATTACAAGCGTAGCATTGAACTTTTTACTGTATATAGTGCCCTTGTGCGAAATAAAATACGATACGAATATAAAAAAACCGATAATAGCGGAAGCACCGATATTCATTAAAATGGTTTCCCAAGTCATATCGCCCGAGTCTGAAAATAATTTATAAATTTGTTCTTTCATTTGTCTTTCCCCCTATAATCTTGTTTGATAACCGTTTTGCCTTGCCAAAACATATTTACTGACCGAAAGCTCACTTCGGTTTGCGGGATTTATCAGCTCACGAATATATCCGAGCAAAAAGCCGTTGTATTTAACCTCTAAAACAACATCATATTTATCAAGCACCGGATTCATATTCAAGCCCGGGTCAAATAAATCAAAGCTGCTTTCGGTGGATACTATGTTATTGTCGAATGTGATGCGTATTTTATTTTCCTTTGCAATAAAGGCCTTTCGGTTGTATTCAACAATGGTTTTCGGGCGATAGCAGCGGCAGTGCATAAGCCCGTAGCATTCTGCGGCAAACGGTTCCTCATATTTAAGCAAAGGTAAATAATTACCCCTTGTAAGCTCCACGGCATCGGCGCGGCTGACCCGCAACGACCGTTTCATCTGGTTAGGTCCCTGCTTTTGCTTCATTTCAAGCATGGCAAAATCCGCATTCGGGTCATACACCCTCAGCCTGATTTTCCGTCGCAGCTCAACACCGTCAAGCTTTTCAAAATAATCTCCGTCATAGGCGGTATCGAAATAGAGCGAGCGGATAATGTACCCGTGTGTACCGTTATGCGGATCGCTGAGCATTACCTGTCCTACCCTGTGCGACAAGGCTATAAATTCATCCACACTGAGTAAAAACTTTTTTTCCTCCCTTAAAACCTTATTCAAAAAATCCCCCCTGAAAATAAAACAGACCGCACTTTTACAAAGAAATGTGCGGTCAGTCGGTCATACGGAAAATCCGGTTAGATACTTAACTTTGCGTCCCATTTTTTCAAATGGTTTGCCGAAATATTAAATTTTATTCGTTGCCCGGATATGGCGTACCCCCCCCCGATTTTTTTGGCACCCTTAGCTTCATACATATTTTTATCGGCGCGCAATATTAAATCGTTAATCGAGTCCTCCGGAGCAAGCTTAGCATATCCTATACTGACGGTAACAGGTGTTCCGTCCGGCATTTTAACGCCTTTTTCTTTAATAAGCCCGTAAATTTCTTCGGGCGAGTTAAATTTCCTGTGTTTGCTCATTTTTTGAACAATTGCAAATTCATCACCGCCGAAACGGCCGCAACAGCAATCGTGCTTTTTGCAATACCCTTTGATTATTCGGGATATTTCTTCCAAAACACGGTCGCCCTCAATGTGCCCGTATTTATCGTTGACGATTTTAAACGAGTCAACATCGACAAACATAAAATACAAATTCTCGTTAGGGCGCAGGGTTTTCTCCGCTTCTGTTGCTTGGTATAAAAACTTTCTGCGGTTTGATATTTGGGTTAAGGGGTCAAGCGAAATCATATCTCGCAAATAGTGAAGATAAAGCAAAAATATCGAAAGTGTATCCCCGATTATCATAATGGGAAATTCACCGATTGCAAACTGCAAAATACCGCAAGCAACGGTAATAAAAGAATAGGCTGCAAAAGTGACCAAATCGCCGTAATTTGAAGCCTTTCTGTTTTTCCTTGCAAAATACAGGCTTCTTACACCGGCAACAAAAATATATGTAAAGGAGACTGCAGACTGCAAAGGAAAAAGCGGACCGCGTGCGTAGCCCTTTTCAGCCGTTACAGTGAACAAGCAGCCGTTAAAATAAGAAACCACGGTCAAAACCGAAAGTATAATTATAGGCGCTGCCAAGAAAAAATGCTTTTGTCTCTTATCGAAAAAATCCTTATTGTGCAAAACTTCGGAATAAAAAAACCAAATATATGCCGAAATTTCAAACAAAAGGAAATATGCGGCCGTAACAATATACACCAATGTGGGATGCGTAGACAAATTATACAAGCGATTATAACCGCCGAGTATATCAAGAATATAAAAGCCTATTGTAAAAATTATCAGCCTTATAAGTATACGCGGTCTTCTGCCGGGACTGTATTCCGAATATTTTATATTAAATCCTATAATTGCCAACACGAGAATACAGATGATATTAACTTCAAAATATAACAAAAATTCCGTCATTCTTTTAAACACCCTGTCATACTAAACATTATATACAACAAGTATGAAAAAATCAAGCTTTTTAAAAAATCGAATATTACAATATTAGCACGACGAATGTGCAAAAATATTTTTCACCTGCCGAAAAGTGCCCCGTTAAAATGCGGTAATTACCGCCATCCTAACGGGGTATTATTCGTTTTGAATTTATATTTACTTATCCTAAAGCTACCATACCGAAAACAAGTGTAAACAGCGCAACGGTTTCGCAAAGACCCACAACGGTAATATACTGTGAAAAGCCCTTACCTGTTTCGGCCAGAGCATCTGCACCGGCAGCACCCGCCTTACCCTGAAAATATGCAGAGAACGCCATGGCAAGGCCGCAGGCAATTCCGAGCCCCAACAAAAATGCGGGATCTGCAGAGGATGATTTCATTTGCTGCATTAAAAGAAAGCCGTAAATAGTCTGTGTGAGGGGCGCACCTGCAAACACCGTCAGAATAAACGGTGCCGCCTTGTTGCTCATATAGCATTTTTTCCATGCCCCTATTGATGCCTGCCCTGCTACACCTATGCCGAAAGCAGAGCCTATTGCGGCAATTCCCATAACCAATGCTGTTCCCAAATGTCCCAAATTCATAATAATTCTCCTTTTTTAATCAATTTGTTCTTTAAACGGTTTGAATTTGTGTCCGCTCCACGACATATCCAAATGCGAGGAAAATTCCAAAGTATTCAGCCGCACTCCATGAACGATAATCGAAAGAACATTTAAAATCATATTAAGCCCGTGACCGAATACCAAGAGTAGAATGGCAAGCACCATAAACATAAAGTTTCCGAGTAATGGGCCTGCAAGCTCGTTTACCGTTGCGGAAATGGCAGCACCCGCAAGGCCGACAGCCCAAAGCCGTATATACGAAACAATATCCGAAAACATATTCACCACACCGAGCAATACCGATACGATGTTGATAAGGCTTGAAAGCACGGATTTAATAATGCTTCCCTCGTAGTTTGAAAACACAAAGCCGAGCACAAAGCCTATACCTATCAATACAACAGCCAGTGTCCCTATGGGAATACCTGCGATTACAAGCCCGAAGCTGAACACCTCGGGATTTACAACCAAGCTCAGCACCAAATAATAAATGCCCAAAAGCTGTAATATTGAACCTATATCACCGAGCATTTTAATTGAAGCCTTATTCCTTACCGCACCCTTTATATGTGCAACCGTGAGCTGTACCAAAGCAAGCGAAAAGCAGAAAATTTGCAGGTTTTGTGCGGTTGTAAGCCCAACGCCGCTTTCGGTCCACGGGAGCTGCCAAATTTTATCGGCATACACATTTGAAATTACCGGCACGGATAAGCTTTTCAGCCACTCGGGTAATTGCTCGGGAGAAAGACCGAACCAAGTGCAGGTAAGTGTTCCCCACACAACGGTTGACAGACCGAAAAGCCCGACCAGCAAAATTGTAGATGAAATTTGCTTTTTTGTGATAAGCGATTTTACAATTGGTATTGCCGCAATGGCGCAAATCAGCAATCCGTACCCGCCGTCACCGAAAATAATTCCGAAAAAGATGAGTATAAACGCCAAAAACCAACCCGAAATGTCATACTCAAAATATCCGGGAACAGTGCCCAAAAAGTCGGTAAGCGGGTAAACAAGGCTTACAAATCGGTTGTTCCTAAGCTCGGTGGGTACATTGTCCGCTTCGGTTGGATCTTCGGCAAGAAGTCCCCACGAATTTTCCTTTGCCGCACGTTTTAGTTTTTCAAGATTTTCCGCCGCAATATATCCGTTGAAATAAGCAACGAAAACCTCCTTGTTACCGTCGGAGGAAAGCCTCTCGCCCTCCATACCCGCAGCATAGGTTTCAAATTCGATTTCCCGCTCAACGGCTCCTATTGCGCTTTTAAAGCTTTCGGCATAGCAGCTGTCGGAAGCTATCCTCTCATCAATTGCGGCTATTCGGGCTTCAAGCTCTGAAAGCCTTTGCCTCATTCGGTCGGTAGACATCTGCGGCAAGGATAATTTAAAGGCGTTCAGCAAGGCACAGGCCTCGTCGTCGGCAGGCAAATCCGCCTCGCAAAGCAAAAACCTCACCGCCGACTTATCCGCACCGAGCTTTACCGCTTTAACGCGGTCCCGCAATGTCTCGTACTCGGATTTCGGCATTTCATAGAAGGAAACTTTTATTCCCTTAGCCTCAAGCTCATATATATCGTTCGGGTCAATATCCCCCCAGCACTTCAGTCGCTCAAGCTCAGAAGTCAGCGCAAGCTGTTCTGCACGGCACTGCTTTTTTTCTTCATCAAGAGCGGCAACTTCGGTTGCAACGGAGAGTGCTTTTTCACTGCTCACATCCTTCTGCTTTGCGCTCTTGTCCTTTCCCACCGTGAAAGCCGCACCTTCAAGCAGGGTCATTTGATTTTTAAGCTCCGAAAGTCGCTCCCCCGTTCCTTCGGTCATTTCAATGTGAACAAGCCCCAGCTTGCGAAGCTTTTTCAGTGCTTCGTTCTTTTTGTCACCTCTTATTATAAGAGATACCTTTTTCATAGGCACTATCATAATGAACACGCCTCCTTTTCGGAAGCCGCAGCATTACGAAGGGCAATTTTTCGCTTTGATATTTTTGAGCGCACCACTGCACTAACCTGTTGGTCGGCCATATAAACAGAAATTTTTTTAATATTTTCCTCTGTTTCGGGAATTTTAACCTTTTCAAACAGGTTTACCCTTTGGGTGGTTGCAATCAGCTCAAGCTCTAACAGCCTAACCTGCTCATCCAAAACCTCAGCCTCTAAATCAAGGGCAATTGCTTTTTCCATATGGTTTGCGGCTATATCCACCCAAAGCGGTGTATCGTAAAAATCATAATCTCCCCTGCCGAAATCCGCGCCCTCAAAGGTGGGAATATCAACGCCGGCAATATTCCCCGTTCCCTTGCGGATATTGCTTACCGTTATAATTCCTTTCGGAAAAGCCTCTGCTTCGCTGAAAACGGCAATCCATTCTCTGAAGCCGAATTCAAGGTTTTCCCTTTCCTTTCTTACCGCCTTGGCCTTAGCCGAAACAGTGCGGATTTCCGATTGGAGCTGTTGCTTTTTCAGTGTCAGAGTGGGCAAATATCTTCGGTACATTTTAAGTGCATCCTTTTGTACCTTAAGCTCGTTTTTTGTAAGTTTGATTTTTGCCAAAATTACAGCCCCCTTTATCCCTTGGGCCAAAATTCATCGGTGAGCTCCGATTTAATTCCGGTTTCATCCCTTTCAAAGCAATCCGCTAAAATTTCCCAACCCAAATCAAGAGCTTTTTCAAGCGGAAGATTAACCGATAGCGACATCAGCCTGCTTTCAAAAAGGTTTCCGTATTTCAGCAGCTTTTCATCCCAGCTGCTCATAGAAAAGCCCATATTCTTCTTTTCAAGAGTTTCCTTGTAGGAGGAATAAAGACGTATCATAGCATCCATAAGTGCACGGTGGTCTTTTCGTGTTTTGCCGTTTACATTCTGCTTAAGCCTTGAAAGCGAGCCGAACGGTTCAATACGACCGCCCTTTAAATAATACTGACCCTCTGTAATATAGCCGGTGTTATCCGGCACGGGGTGGGTCACATCATCTCCCGGCATAGTGGTGACCGCCAAAACGGTAACCGAGCCTGAATCGGCAAAGTCAACCGCCTTTTCATAACGGGAGGCAAGCTGTGAATACAAATCGCCGGGATAGCCGCGGTTAGAGGGAACCTGCTCCTGTGTAATGGCTATTTCCTTCATTGCATCGGCAAAGTTTGTCATATCGGTAAGCAGCACCAGCACATCCTTATTTTGAAGTGCAAACTGCTCAGCCACCGCCAATGCCATATCGGGAATCATCATACATTCAACCGTAGGGTCTGAGGCCGTATGAATAAACATAACGGTTTTGCTTAAGGCACCGCCTTTTGAAAGCGCATCCTTAAAATATAAAAAATCGTCATATTTCAAGCCCATACCGCCGAGCACAATCACATCTGCCTCCGCCTGCATTGCAATTCGGGCAAGCAGCTGGTTATACGGTTCACCCGAAATTGAGAAAATCGGCAGCTTTTGAGAAACAACCAGTGTGTTAAACATATCAATCATAGGAATGTTGGTTCTCATCATTCGGTTTGCAAGAATACGCCTGGTAGGATTAACCGAAGGCCTGCCGATGGGCTTCATATTTTCGGTGAGTGCGGGGCCTTTATCAATCGGCTCGCCCGAGCCGTTGAATATGCGACCCAACAAATCCTCGCTGAACGATACACGCATTTCGCGGCCGAGAAAACGAACCTCATCCCCCGTGGAAACACCCTGACCGCCGGAAAACACCTGCAATGATACAAGATCGCCCTCAAGCTTATTTACCTGAGCTAAGGATTTACCGAAGCGGGTATTAATTTGTGCCAATTCCTTATACTTAACATCTTTCGCACGGACGGTGATAACATTGCCGGTGATGGATTCTATTCGGTTATACACTTTGTTCACTTCTATTCACCGCCCTTTAATAATTCTTCGGCAGGTGCGGCCAATTTGCCGTCACCCTTACGGTACAATTCATCAATTTCGGTTTCTGCCCTTTTAAATGCTTCACTTTCAAATTCGGTATAATTCCAGTCAATAAATTTTTGGCGCATACGGTTAAAAAAGCTGCGCGCCCCGTCCTTATCCCGAACGGCATAATTGCTGCCCAAAACATACACAAGCTTATCGATAACATATCGCTGGCGCTGTTTTCCGCAGTTGGCCTCAACCGCATCAAAGGAATTTTGCTGCAAATAAACCGCATCAAGCATTTCGGCTTTCAAATAGGTAACATAATCCGAAAGCGGAGTACCTTCTTCCCCGACAACCTTCATCATAGAGCCTATCTCATCACCGTGATGAATAATCCCTTTGCAAAATTCAAGCTTCTCACTGTCAATAACACTTTGGTATTTTGACCAGGATATAAGCGGGTCAATCGCCGGATACTTTCTTGCATCCGAGCGCTCACGTGAAAGGCCGTGGAAAGCACCCACCACCTTTAATGTTGCCTGTGTTACGGGTTCTTCAAAGTTTCCGCCCGCGGGGGAAACCGTACCGCCAATGGTAACAGACCCCGTACTGCCGTCAGGCAAGCGCACATATCCCGCTCTTTCGTAAAATGCCGCAATATAGGATTCCAAATAAGCGGGGAAAGCCTCCTCACCGGGTATTTCTTCAAGTCTACCCGACATTTCACGAAGTGCCTGTGCCCAACGTGATGTGGAATCGGCCAAAAGCAGAACATTTAAGCCCATTTGCCTGTAATACTCCGCCATGGTTACCGAGGTGTAAACCGAAGCCTCGCGGGAAGCCACCGGCATAGATGAGGTATTGCATATAATAATGGTGCGTTCCATAAGCGAACGCCCTGTTTTGGGGTCTGTCAGCTCCGGAAATTCGGTCAGCGTTTCAACCACCTCGCCTGCACGCTCACCGCAAGCGGCGATAATAACTATATCCACATCGGCATATTTCGATGTGGTGTGCTGCAAAACGGTTTTGCCCGCTCCGAAGGGCCCTGGTGTGCAATAGGTTCCGCCCTTAGCCACGGGAAAGAAGGAATCTATAAGCCTAACCTTGGTTTCCATGGTTTCTACGGGAGCCAATCTTTCGCTGTAGCACTTAACCGCACGCTTTACGGGCCACTTAAAGGACATAGTGACGGGTATCTCGCTCCCGCGCTCATCCTCTATTACAGCAACGGTTTCCTTAACGGTATATTCACCCTTTTCGGCAACGGATTTTACCGTGTAGCTTCCGAGCAGAAAAAACGGAACAAAAATTTTATGCGTAAAGGGCCCCTCGGGAACCGTGCCGAGGTACTCCCCCGCACGCAAAACATCGCCCACTCTTGCCGTGGGTGTAAATTCCCATTTCTTTTCAGTGTCAAGCCCGTCGGCGTAAACGCCGCGCTCTAAAAACCAGCCCGCCTGTTCCGCTAAAGCGGGAAGCGGATTTTGCAGCCCGTCGTAAATTTGGCCGAGCAGACCGGGACCCAATTCCGCAGAGAGCATATCCCCCGTAAATTCCACGGTATCACCGCACCGGATACCGTCTGTCATTTCATACACCTGTATTTGCGCGGTATTTCCTTTTATGCGTATAACCTCGCTTTTCAAAGCAGTACCGCCAACCGAAACATAGCATATCTCGTTCATAGAAACATTGCCGTCAAATTCCACCGACAGCAAATTTCCGTTTATACCTACTACCCTTCCCTTATTTTCGGTCATTGCTTTACCTCCGATCTGTCGCCGTTTAAAATAGAATTATAAATGCTTTTGTATGCCTTTTCTCCGACTTCTCTGTCAAACCTTTTCATTCGTTGAAGAAGCTTTAATTTAAGCCCGTAATAGAAAACATAATCCTCCGAAAAATTATCCAGGGGTTTCAGTGCCTCCAATATTTCCAAGCGGTAATGATTAAGGTATTTTTCCGCTTCCATCGGATTTTCCGTTTCCAAGGCCGCATTTGCCGCCTTAATATGTTCTATGGGCAAAATTCTGTTTTCCGTATCAAAGCTTTTTTTAAGCTTTTCCGCCCTAACCTTACCGAGCGCGAAGCGTAAATTACGTTCGCTTTCGTTCCAGGCATCAATCAAGGGAGAAAAGGAAGCTTCGGAATTTCTCGGCGGAGAAAGTGTGAGAGCTTTTATTGCATTTTGAGCTTTTGCGCCCAAAAAACGGCTGCATAATTCCGAAAACCGTTCTTCACTGATCGGGAGCGGGGCATTTTCACCGATTCCGTCCAAGGTAGGCAGCTGTGATACCAAGTAATACACAGACATAATTATTCAGCCTCTTTCAAAAGTTCCGTGACCTTAGGAGTAAGATAACCCGACAGCATATCCACCACCGCTTCGGCGGAGTAATCGTAATAAGCGCCGTCGTTATTTACGGCTATACGGAAGCCGCCGTCGAAATTTTCACTTGCTTTAAGTGTAACGCCCTTAAGCATTCTCTCCTTAAAGCCTGCAAGCAAAGCATTTTCAAGTAGCTTTAAATCATCACTGTTCAAAATAACCTCTAAAGCATCGGTATCGGGCTTTTTTGCCCAGCTCTCAACAACGTTTATTATAATACCCGCAATTTTATCCGAGGAATACACGTCAGAGACCTCTTTGCCTACAATTGCATTAAGCTCCTTTACAACGCTTTCCCTAAAAGAAATCAACAAATTCCGCCCCGCTTGGCGTATGGCATCCTCGCTTGATTTTGTCAGCCTTTCGGTTTCGGCCTTGGCATCGGCCAAAAGCCTGTCTGCCTGAAGCCTTGCATCCGCAATGATTTTTTCGGCCTCCGTTTTTGCCGAGTCAACAATAGCTTTTGCTTCAACCTCCGCCGTTTCCACGCCGTCTTTTTTGATTTGGTCAATCAATTCCCGCAATTGTATTTCCATAGGGCAGCTCCTTTTTCATATTTAAAATTTTGCCCGAAAGCAAAAAAGGATCCGGTTGCCCCTGCAGACAGCTGGATCCATTAGTTGATGCTGTAATTATAAAGCATTTTTATTATTTTGTCAAGAGTTTAGTATGGCGAAAAAGTGCAATTTTCACTATATTGGACTTGAAAAAGCCTGACGAAAATGATATATTAATTACAGCAAGCCGCAATCGGCGGCACGAAACGGAGAGAAAAGCTTGAACGAAAAAGAAATTGCGGAAATCAGGCGTCGCTTTAACCCGCAAAAAACAAATATAACCTGCGTACACGGTTGCCTTGTAAACGAAAAGCACGAAATAACGGCGGAAATCAATCAGCCGCTGGCAACACTCACGGCGGATGAAGCCGAACTGCTGCTCACACTCCTCAAAAAGCTGCTTTCCGGCAAGGCGGACAGGAATTTGCTCAACATTGAATTTACAAATGAGGAGGTTCTGCACGGAGAAACGCACAAGCGCCTTTTAACCCTGCGGGATACCTCACTTAATGATGAAGCCGCACTTAAACGCCTCTATGCCGATATTGTTGGGACCGTAAGGCTCGACGGCTCTTACCTTATACTTGCGGCCTCCGACAGATATGACGTGTTTACATACACCTCGGACAATAAAAAGGATTACGATTCAACCGAGCTTTTCGCCTACTTTGTTTGCGGCGTTTTCCCCGTTAAAATGACAAAGCCGCAATTAAGCTTTACCGCATTTGAAAACACCTTTAAAAATCTCGTTTCAAATGCGGTGCTTTCCTCCCCCGAGCTCGGCTTTATGTTCCCCTCATTTGATGACCGTGCCTCGAACATATATAACGCGGTATTTTACACAAAGGATTCCGCAGCCGACCGCTCAGAGCTTATAGGCAGGCTTTTTGCCGCAAAGGCACCAATGCCCGCACTGCTCCAGCGCGAGACCTTCAGCGGAATAATTAAAAACGCAACCGCCGAGGAAAGCAACCTTGAAATAATAAAAAGCATACGTGACGAAATTGACGGGATGCTGCTTGAACACAAGGAAAGCCGCGAAAAGGAGCCCCTTGCGGTATCGCGCGACGATATGTGTGATATTTTGCGTAGCTGTGAGGTTTCCGAAAACGGAATTGAAACCTTTAAAAAGGAATTTGACGAAAGCTTCGGTGAAAAGGCGCGGCTTAATCCCCAAAACCTGATTGAAACCAAAAAGCTTGAAATTACGGGCAATGACATCAGCATAAAAATAAATCCCGAGCACGGCGATATTCTTAAAGCCCGGGTTATAGACGGCGTTAAATATCTGCTCATCCGTGCCGACGGAGAAATTGAAGTAAACGGAGTTGCCGTGAACATATGAGATTGCTTATAAAACAGCGCTTGTTTTCATGGTTTGACAGCTATGATATTTACGATGAAGTAAACCGCCCCGTTTACACCGTAAAAGGGCGACCTGCGTGGGGTCACTGCTTTAAAATCTTCGGTGTAAGCGGTGAGGAGCTCGGCACCGTAAAAGAAAAGCTTTTTTCCTTTATGTCCAAATTCGAGCTTTATGTGGGTAATGCCTATGTCGGCTGCATAAAAAAAGAATTTGTGTTATTTAAGCACAAATTCAGCATAGATTTTAACGGCTGGCAGATAGACGGCAACCTGCTCGGTTGGGACTACACGGTTCGCGACCGCTTCGGCCGATGCATAGCAACAGTTTCAAAGGAGCTTGCCTTTACGGATACTTACGTTATAGATGTTGCCGACAGTGCAGATGCACTTTGCGTGCTTATGCTTGTGCTCGCAATAGATGCGGACAAATGTAACAACAATGATTAAATCAAACCGAACGGAGATTTTGAAAATAAATGAGTATTATTGAGTTGCTTCTTATAGCAGTGGGGCTTTCTATGGATGCCTTTGCCGTATCCGTTTGCAAGGGGCTTTCCGCAAAAAAGCTTATGCCCCGCCACTATCTTTTAACGGGGGCTTGGTTCGGCGGCTTTCAGGCACTTATGCCCACAGTGGGCTTTTTGCTCGGAACCGCGTTTGAAAGCTACATAACAAGCTACGATCACTGGATAGCCTTTGTTCTGCTCTGCTTTATAGGCGGAAATATGATAAAAGAGGGCCTGACCGCGGGCGATGAAAGCACCGACAGCTCATTTGCAGTCCCCGCAATGGCTCTGCTCGCAGTTGCCACCAGTATAGATGCGCTTGCGGTCGGCATAACCTTTGCCCTGCTGCCCGATGTTAACATTTTTCTTGCGGTTGCCCTTATAGGTGCCGTCACCTTTATCCTTTCGGCCGTAGGTCTTAAGGTGGGCCACGTTTTCGGTGCAAAGTATAAAAACAAGGCTGAGCTTGTCGGCGGTATAATCCTTATACTCATAGGCATAAAAATCCTGCTTGAGCACCTCGGCATTTTAAAGCTTTAAATCAAAATTTTGCGAAGCTCGGCTGCGTCACTTGCAATTGCAGCGGCGCCGTGTGCTTCAAGCTCTGTGCGGGAGCCAAAGCCGTAAAGCACACCTATTGCATCAATTCCGTTTTGCTTTGCGCCCACAATATCGTGAAAACGGTCGCCCACCATAACGGCGTCCGTTTTTTTGTTTTTCGGCTTAAGCTCATCCAGCACATAGGCAATAACGCTCCCCTTTTCGCTGCGTGTGCTGTCAAAGCTTGCCCCGCCCGCAAAATCAAAATATTTTGCAATTCCGCAGTGCTCCAAAATAAGCCTTGCAAATTTTTCCGGCTTTGAGGTTGCAAGTGCAACATATTTTCCCGAGGCCTTTAAATCGGCAAGTAAACTGACCACTCCGTCATACACACTGCAATTGTAAATCCCCTCTGCCGAATAAAATTCGCGGTAGTATTCTACCGCTCTTTCGGCATTCGTCTCATTAAGCCCGCAAAATTCCGAAAAGCCGGTTTTCAGCGGGGGCCCTATAAATTTGCAAAGCACATCATACGGCGGAATTTTTTCTCCGAGCCGTGAAAGCGCATATTTCACCGATTCTGTAATTCCCGCTGCCGAATCAACCAATGTACCGTCCAAATCGAACAGTATGTATTTGTAATCAGTCATATTAATTTCACCCGCGTTTTTTCTAAGGCGCATTTTTCACGGAACGGCAAAAAGCATTATGCAAATATACCGCACCCTTATGCGACTTCTCACTGTCTTAAAAAGCTACGCTTAATATTATACTTTTTATGTCTGCTCGGGTCAAGTGATAATAACCGCAGTGTGACAAATCTTTTATTTGACGGCAGTGATTTTTTTAATATTGTCAATTCAAAAAATGAGGACACAATTTTTAATTTTGTGTCCTCAAGTCCTGTCACACTAACCGAATTATTAAGCACTGCAAGCCGACTAATTTCTTATGCGCTCAAGTGCGCTTTTTTCAAGTCGAGATACCTGAGCCTGTGAAATTCCTATTTCGCGCGATACCTCGGTTTGTGTTTTTCCATGCATAAATCTGAGCGAGAGTATATGCTTTTCCCGCTCATCAAGCCCATCTATTGCCTCCTTAAGGGCAATTTCATCAAGCCAGTTGCGGTCGTCATTGTTGTCACCGAGCTGGTCAAGCACATAAATGGTGTCACCGCCGTCCGAATAAACGGAGTCATAAAGCGATATGGGAGCCACTATGCTTTCAAGCGCCGTTACAATTTCCTCCTGCGGCAAGCCAAGCTCCTCGGCAATTTCACCCACCGTCGGCTCGGCTTGCTTTTTCTCTGCCAGCCTTTCCTTTGCCTGCATTGCTCTGTATGCCGTGTCCTTTATCGAGCGGCTCACACGAATCGCATTGTTATCCCTTAAATATCTGCGTATTTCACCTATTATCATCGGAACGGCATAGGTTGAAAATCGCACATTCTGTGATATATCAAAATTATCTATTGCCTTTATAAGTCCTATGCAACCCACCTGAAACAAGTCATCAAGATTTTCGCCGCGTCCTGTAAAGCGCTGTATAACACTCAGCACAAGCCGCAAATTTCCGTTTATAAGCTCATCACGCGCCGCCTTGTCGCCCACTGCACATTTTTTCAAGAGCTCCGCCTTTTCCGTCTCCTTTAAAAGCGGCAAGCGCGAGGTATCCACTCCGCAAATAACAACCTTGTTTTTATACATATCGGCACCTCCGTAATCCTTATTAGAATTATTACCGCAAGCTACCGACGATAAACCTTTAATATTTTTTTTGCTTCGACAATATTCACTTGCATTTGCAAAATGCACAATTTCACGAAGTGTATAAAATCGTAGCGAAGCAAAAAATTAGGTTCCCTTGTGTAAAGGGCTGATTTCCCCGCGGTGCGGGGAAAATGTCGCAAAGCGACAAAAGGGGACGGCTCCGTAAGAATGTCGAGCGAAGCGAGACTGAGGGGTAGTTTTGTTAAAAGACTTAAATTATCTCTCCCTCCGTCTTTGCCTTACGGCAAATCCACCTCCCTCGTC
>CAZKUO010000006.1:0-57803 GCA_964555975.1 uncultured Ruminococcus sp.
AGCCGGCTCCTTGTCGTTGTGCGGATCGCAATAGCGCAGGAAATACCATGAGGAGCCCGCCCACTGCGGCATTGTATCGGTTTCTCTTACAGCCTTGCCGCCGCAATGCGGGCAGGTTGTGTTTACCCAATCGGTAATTTTCGCAAGGGGAGATTCGCCGTTGTCGGTAGGCTCATAGGAGTCAACCTCGGGCAGCATAAGGGGCAGCTCGCTTTCGGGCAACGGAACATAGCCGCATTTTTCGCAATAAACCATGGGAATGGGCTCGCCCCAATAGCGCTGACGTGAGAAAACCCAATCGCGCAGCTTGTAATTTGTTTTAACTTCACCGAGGTCACGCTCGGCAAGCCAATTTTGAATAGCCTTTTGAGCCTCTTTGACACTCAGCCCGTCAAGAAAATCGGAATTAACAAGCACGCCCTCCGCGCACTCGGTGTAGGGAGCCTTTTGCACATCCTCCCCGCCGGAAACCACCTCGACTATAGGCAGGCCGAATTTTTTGGCAAATTCCCAGTCACGGCTGTCATGCGCGGGAACCGCCATTATGGCACCCGTGCCGTAGGATATAAGCACATAATCCGAGATGAATATGGGCACCTCTTTACCGTTTACGGGATTGATTGCCGTAATGCCCGCAAGCCTTACGCCGGTTTTTTCCTTTGCAAGCTCGGTGCGCTCAAAATCGGATTTCTTTGCGGCCTCTGCCTTGTATGCCCTGACCTCGTCGATATTTTCGATTTTATCCGCCCATTTTTCAATAAGCGGGTGCTCGGGCGACATAACGGTGTAGGTTACACCGAAAAGAGTGTCCGCACGGGTTGTGAAGACCTCAAAGGTGTCCCCCGCGCTTGTTTTGAATTTTACCTGAGTGCCGTAGGAGCGGCCGATCCAGTTGCGCTGCTGTGTTTTCACGCGCTCGATAAAATCCACATTATCAAGCCCGTTAAGCAGCTTTTCGGCATAATCGGTTATTTTGAGCATCCACTGGCTTTTTTCCTTATGTATAACCTCGCTGCCGCAGCGTTCACAGCAGCCGTTCACAACCTCCTCATTTGCAAGCACGCACTTACAGGAGGTGCACCAATTGACCGACATCTTCTTTTTGTAAGCAAGCCCCTGCTTGTAAAGCTGTAAAAATATCCACTGTGTCCACTTGTAATATTCGGGGTCGGTTGTGTTAACCTCCCTGCTCCAGTCAAAGGAAAAGCCCAGGGATTTTAACTGCCTCTTAAAGTTGGCAATATTCTTTTTCGTAACCTCGGCCGGGTGAATGTGATTCTTTATGGCGAAATTCTCGGTCGGCAGGCCGAAAGCATCCCACCCCATGGGATAAAGCACATTATAGCCCTGAAGTCTCTTTTTCCTTGCAACAATGTCAAGCGCGGTATATGAGCGCGGGTGCCCCACGTGAAGCCCCTGCCCCGACGGATACGGAAATTCCACCAAGGCGTAAAACTTAGGCAGAGAATAATCGTCACTTGCCGCAAAGGTTTGGTTTTTATCCCAAATATCCTGCCATTTTTTTTCAATTTTCGCGTAATCGTAAAATTCAGCCATTTAATCAATCTCCCTCGGCTTCGTCAAGCAAGCCGCTTAAATCTATCTGTTCTCCGTCGCACCACATTTTGTCAAGGTCATAAAATTCGCGCTCGTTCCTGCCGAAAATGTGCACAACCACCGAGCCGTAATCAAGCACCGTCCAGCCGGTTGCTCTGCCCTCTATGTGGTGCGGCTTTACGCCCGCCGCCTCAAGTGCTTCCTCGGTTTCATCGGCAAGAGCCCTTATTTGTGTTGAGCTTGTTGCGGTGCAAAGCAAAAAATATTCACTCAGTACCGTAAGCTCGGATATTTTCACGGCGCTCAGCGCGTGTGCCTTTTTTCTGTTAAGCGCATTAGCCGCAATTTTTAAAATTTCAAAGCTTTCCATTTTAATGTTCATTCCTCCCGAGCACTGCCTGATTATAAGCCGCAACGGTATCGGGGTGTATTGCCCTGCCGTTTTCGGTTAAATCCTTTATTGTGTACCTCAAAGCATAAATAAACGCCTTTTCAAGCGACTCATCAACATAGGCCCTTATGGTGTCAACATCCTCATAATCACGGTCACGCGAGGTGAAATCCGCCAAATAAAGAATTTTCGACAAAAGCGACATATCTGCCGCCGCTGTTGTGTGAAGCCTGATTGCGGTTAAAACCTCCTCATCCGTAACACCGAGAGCATTCTTCACATAGGCCGCTCCCGTCATTGCGTGCCAAAGCTTTTCGGCACCACGCTCAACCTCATTCGGTATTATACCAAATTCCGAAAACATTTTCAAGTGTTCTTCGGCGGAGGTGTTCTTGGTTATGTCGTGCAGCAGCCCCGCAAGGTAAGCCTTTTCCGTGTCGGCACCGTATTTTGAAGCAAGCCGCTCGGCCTCATCGGCCACACAAAGGGAGTGAAAATAGCGCTTTTCGTTAAGTCTTCCCTTTAAAATTGCTTTAAACGCCTCATAACGTTCATTACTGCCTTGCATTGTAAATCCCCCTGTCGGTAATATATTCCGCCAACGCTTTCGGCACAAGCCGCCGCATTTCCTCGGGGCTTTTTCTGAGCAGCGTGGAGGAAACCGCCGTAACACGGCAGTCGGGCACCGTAATTTGCATACCCATATCAGAAAACAGCTTTACGCTTTTTTCAAATTCCGTGTCCGCCGTGCCCGAGCGCCTGAAAACAATAAAGGGCACTTCAAGCATAAGCTCATCGTATTTATGCCACTTATCAAAGCTTGTAAGCATATCTCCCCCGCAAACAAAGGCGAAGCTCTTTCCGGGAAAGCGCTTTTTCAAAAGCCTAACCGTATCTATGCTGTAGCTTTTGCCCTCGCGCTCAAATTCCGCAAGGCAAAGCCGTGCCTTTTTAAAGCCCGAAGCCAAAATGCGGCACATATTTATCCTGTCCGCATCTTCTGCCAAAAAATCGCACTGCTTGTGCGGCGGAATACGGTCCGGCATAAGCCAGGCCTCATCAATTGCGGGGTCGCGGTCAAGCGCCTCCAAAATTTCGGCGTGACCCTTGTGCGGCGGATTAAAGGTTCCGCCGAAAAGTGCAGTTAAACCCATTATTTCACTAACCTTATTTGCCTGTTCTCGCGGCTTTCGCGGTACAAAACAAAGCGACTGCCTATAACCTGCACCACATCGGCACCTGTTTTTTGCGCAATTTCCTCTGCCGCCTCACGTGCGGATAAAGGACACGCTTCAAGTGCCTTGCATTTTATAAGCTCACGTGCCTCAAGCGCTTCATCGGCCTGTGTTACCGTATTTTCGCCTACACCGCCCTTGCCTACCTGCAAAATCGGTTCAAGCCCGTTTGCCATTCCTCTGAGCTGTGCTCTCTGTCTGCTGTTTAACATAAATCTTCACCGTTTAAATATATTTCTTCAATTCTTCCTTAAAAAGGCGCAAGGCCTGTCCTCTGTGGCTCACACGGTCCTTTTCCTCGGGTGTCATTTCGGCATAGCAGCCCGCCTCGCAAATAAAAAGCGGGTCATAGCCGAAGCCTCCGTTTCCGTGCGGTTCCTCTGCAACAAAGCCTCTGCATTCACCGCGCACGGTAAATTCGCGCCCATCGGGAAAAACGCAGGCAACCGCCGAAACAAAGGTAGCACCCCGCTTATCCCGCGGCACATTTTCAAGCGCCGCAAGCAGCTTTTCGTTATTGGAGGCAAAGGTTGCCGTAAGCCCCGAATAGCGTGCCGAATAAAGCCCCGGTGCACCGTCAAGCGCATCCACACTGAGCCCCGAATCATCCGCAACGGTAATAAGTCCCGTTGCCGCAAGCCCCGAGTGTGCCTTAAGCAATGCATTTTCTTCATACGATTTTCCCGTTTCCTCAACCTCGGGCAAGGGCTTTTCAAGCCCGTCCTCCCCGAAGGCCTCAAAGCCCATAGGCACCAGTATCCTTGTAAGCTCGGCAAGCTTATGCGGATTTTTTGTGGCAATAAATATTTTCATCTTACTCAATCTCCGAAAATTCCGTCAACAAATTCATCTGCATCAAAGGGCTGTAAATCGTCAATTCCCTCGCCCACACCGACATACTTCACCGGTATTCCGAGCTCATTCTTCACAGCTACTATTATACCGCCCTTTGCGGTTCCGTCAAGCTTTGTTAGAATAATTCCGGTAATATTTGCCGCATTTGAAAATTCCCGTGCCTGATTTACCGCATTTTGCCCGGTTGCCGCATCAAGCACAAGCAGGGTTTCAACCGAAGCCTCGGGCAGCTCACGCCCTATAACACGGTACATTTTTGCAAGCTCCGCCATAAGATTTTTCTTGTTGTGCAATCGGCCGGCGGTATCGCAAATTATAACCTCCGTGCCGCGTGCCTTGGCAGAGGCTATGGTATCGAAAACAACCGAGGCGGGGTCGGTTCCCTCAAGACTTCTCACCATGGGTACACCCGCGCGCTCTGCCCAAATGCCGAGCTGCTCCGCCGCAGCCGCTCGAAAGGTATCCGCAGCCCCTAACAGAACACTGCGGCCCTCGGCCTTAAGCTGCGTGGCAAGCTTGCCTATTGATGTGGTTTTTCCCACGCCGTTCACGCCGATAACAAGTATAACCGACGGCTTTGTTTCAAGCCTTAAGGGCTCGTTTTCGCCTAACATTTCGGCAATTACCGTTTTCAGCATACCTTTAATTTCGGCAGGGTCCGTAGCACCGGTTTCCTTTATTTTACGGCGCAATTCGTCGCACACCGATTCGGCCGTTGCAACGCCCATATCGGCCGCAACCAAGGTTTCCTCCAGCTCCTCAAAAAGCTCCTCGTCTATTTTGGTAAAGCTGTTTATAACACTGCTTATTCCGTTTGCAACCGTGTTTCTTGTTTTTTGAAGTCCCTGCTTTATTTTACCGAAAATTCCCATAATAACCTGCCTTTCGCAATTGTGGCAGACTACAGCCGCTGCAGCTGCCTCGGTTTGTGTGATTTATGCTCCCTTTTCCTCACCAAGGGTCTTTTCAAGCTCTGCCACGTTAAGCTCAATAAGCTTGGTTATGCCCTTTTCCTGCATTGTAACGCCGTAAAGCATATCTGCCGCCTCCATTGTGCCGCGGCGGTGCGTAACGCAGATAAACTGTGTTGAAAAGTCCGACTTTTTCATATAATCGGCAAAGCGATCCACGTTTATGTCGTCAAGTGCGGTATCAACCTCATCCAGGAAGCAAAACGGCGGAGCGTTTACACGCATTATGGCAAAATAAATGGAAAGTGCTATAAGCGCCTTTTCACCGCCCGAAAGTCCGTCAAGGCTGGGCACGTTTTTGCCCGGCAGCTTAACGTTTATTTCAATTCCGCTTTCAAGCACGTTTTCGGGGTCGGAAAGAGTAAGCGAGGCACTCCCGCCGCCGAAAAGCTCTGTAAAGGTTACAGCGAAATTTTGATTTATCCTGCCGAATGCCTCGGTAAATATTTCCTGCATTTGATGTGTAAGCTGATTTATAAGCTTGTAAAGCTCGGCACGGGTGGTTTCCACATCGTTTATCTGAGCCGACATAAACTCATATCGCTCACTCACCTCTTTATATTCCTCAATTGCCGAAACATTCACACTGCCGAGTGAGCGTATCTTCGATTTAAGCTCGGCAAGCGTTTTTTTGGCCTCGGTCGGCTTTTCTATTACCGTTCCGATTTTTTCGGCCTCACTGCGGGTAAGCTGATATTCGTCATAAAGCTGCTTTATAACATCATCATATTCCTTAAGCATTACATCGCGCCGCTCGGTAAGGCGGGCAAGCTCTCCGCCGATTTTTTCACGCAGAGCGGTTTTTTCTCTTTCTCCCGCTCTCAGCTCCACACCGGCCTTTTCGGTTTGGTCACGCTTTAAAAGAAGCTCACCGATATTGCCTTCGGATTCGGCAATTTTGCCCTTAAGCTCATCTATTTTACACCGAGCCGCGGCAATTTCACCGTTTAAGGCCTCATTTTTAAGTGAAAGCTGTGCCTGCTCCCTTGCAATTGCGGCTGCACGCTCGGCACGGCCTCCTATTACGGACTTAAGCTCCTCTGCGGCGCGCTCAACAGCCTCAATATCCTTTTGAAGCTCTATTATTGCAAGCTTAATTGCGGTTATTTCCTCCGCGGTGGACTCGCGTTCACCGTTAAGCCCCTCGCGGCCGCCCGTAAGCCTGTCTATTTCGGCCTGTATTTCCGACTTTTCACTCTCTAAAGCAATTATTGTGCCCGCAGCCTCGGCCGCGGTTTCCTTTAAAGCGGCAAGGCGCGTATCTCCCTCGGCACATTCGGCTTCAAGCGCACGCATATCCGAAAGCACGTTTTCTTTAAGCTCATCAAGTCTTCTCAGCTCTGCCGAGAAACGTATCTTGTCCTCATTTGCGGTTGTTATTTCCGCCTTTACTGCGGTAATATCCGCTCTCACGGCGTTAAGTGCTTCGCTCGCGGCACTGTGCTCGGCTTCAAGCGCGGCCGCCTTTTCGGTAAGCTCACGCACACTGCTTTCAAGCGCCTTAATATCCCCCGCGCGGCTTAAAAGGCCCGCGTTTTTGGTAAGCGAGCCGCCCGTAAGCGAGCCGCCGGGATTAACCACCTGGCCGTCAAGCGAAACGGTTTTTACCCTGTAGCCGTATTTTTTGGCTATTGCGGCGGCAGAGTCAATATCCTCTGTCACAACAACGGCGCCTAAAAGATAATTTACAATTTCCCTGTATTTTGCATCACATTCAACAAGCTCGCTTGCAATACCCACAAAGCCAGGCAGTGCCTCAAAGCCGTGTTCCTTAAATTCACGTGCTTTAACGGTTGCCACAGGCAAAAAGGTTGCGCGCCCGCCCTTTGAGCTTTTCAAAAAGCCTATTGCACGCTTGGCATCCGCCTCGGTTTCGGTAACCACATTCTGTATGGCGGCGGCAAGTGCCGTTTCCACCGCAACCGAATACCGCTTTTCAACGGTGATAAGCTTTGAAACAGGACCGCAAATGCCTTTAAGCAAGCCCTTTTCGGCTTCTGCCATAACCGATTTTACAGAATGGCCGAAGCCCTCCATATTGTTTTCAAGCTCACGCAAAATCTGAGCTCTGCGGCGACCGGCCTCGGCATCAAGCCTTATTTCATCAAGCCTTGATTTCAGCTCCTCGGCACTGCGCTCCTTTGCGGCAAGCCGCAGCTCATAGCCCTTAACCATATTGCTTTTTTCGGTTATTGCTTCCTCGGTATCGGCAAGGGCGGCCTTTGTTTCATTTGCTTCTGCGGCAAGCTCCTCGGCCTCGCGCTTATATTCCTCAAGCTGTGCGGCGGCATTGACCTTTCGCGCAGTAATATCTGCCGCGGCGCTCTCGGCGGTAACTCCCGCAACGCGGTTATCCGCTATTTTTGCGGTAAGTGTGTTAAGCAGCCTTGCCTTATCCTCTATCCCGCGGGAAATGCTTTCACTGTCTGCCAAAAGTCCCGCAAGCTTTTTTTCAAGCTCCGCTCTTTCCGCCTCACGTGCTGACAGCAGCTCACGCTTTTCTAGGGCCTCATCAGTTCTTTCGGCAATCTGCTCCTTGGCGGCGGCATCGGATAAATCAAGCTGACGCTTTTCCTCCTCAAGCCGCAAAATTGCCTGTGAATTATGCTCGGCATTGTTTTCGGTAACCGTAATGCCGCTTTCGGTTTTTACAATTTCTCCGTTTAAATTGGATATATTAAGTCGCTCACCCTCAATTTCCGAGGTAAGGCGTGCAAAATAAGCGGTGTTTTCCTCGGCACGGCGGTCATAGCCACTGAGCTCATCGTCAATTTCACGGTAGCTGAGCTGTGCTGCGGCTATTTTGCTCTCCTGTGAGCGCAAGGCCTCCTTTGAATTGTCAAGCGTGTAAACCCAAAGGCCTATTTCAAGCTCCTTTTTTTGCTCGGCAAGTTCCAAAAAGCGCTCGGCCTTTTCACTTTGTGCCTTCAACGGGCCTACACGCGCCTCAAGCTCATCGGAAATATCGTGCAGTCTTAAAAGATTATCCTCCGCCGCGGCAAGCCGCCTTTCGGCCTCAAGCTTTCTGTAGCGGTATTTTGAAATTCCCGCCGCTTCCTCAAAAATATCGCGCCGTTCATCCGATTTTGACCTGATTATATTATCTATTCTTCCCTGGCCTATCATAGAATAGCCGTCACGCCCAAGGCCGGTATCCATAAACAGCTCATGAATATCCTTAAGCCGCACCGAAACCCCGTTAATTGCATACTCGCTTTCGTGTGAGCGGTAATAGCGGCGGGTAACGGCAACCGTATCGTTATCGAAATTAAGGGTTCTGTCGCTGTTGTCTATATTCAGTGTAACCTCGCAAAAGCCGTGTGGGCGCCGTGTTTCGGTTCCGCCGAAAATAACGTCCTCCATTGATTGCCCGCGCAGGCTTTTTGTGGATTGCTCACCCAGCACCCAACGCACCGCATCGGATATATTGCTTTTACCCGAGCCGTTCGGCCCTACAACCGCGGTTATACCCTTGCCGAATTTCAGCACGGTTTTATCCGCAAAGGATTTAAAGCCCTGTATTTGAATTGAGCTTAACAGCATTTTCGGTCACACTTCTCTTTCAAGTTTAAATTCAAGCCCGGTAAGTGAGCTGTCCTCACGTACATGGCAATCAAAGCCACGTTCTGCAAGGAATAAAAGGTTCTTTCTTTTTTGCCCGGTCATTTTTGAAACGGCGCCGCGGGGAACACGTATTACGTAGCTTCCCTTTTCGTGCAAAGCCGAAAGCACGCCGTTCAGCATTATAAGTGAGCTGCAAAGCTCACTGAAGGCAGGGTGCCACGGCCCTGCAATGTAGGCCTCCTCCTCAATTGAGTGAAGCCCGAGGCGAATTACGCGTATTCCGCTTTTTTCAAAGATTTCAAGCAAGCGCACCGCAAGCCGCACAGCGGCATCAAGTGATTGCGGCTTGTAAATATTATCGGCGTAGAGCGCGGCCAAATCCGTTTCCTTTAAAACAATTGTGGGATAAATTCTCACGGTATCGGGCTTGAGCGTGCAAATATCCTCGGCCGTTTTTAAGGCCGAAGCATCACTGTCGCCGTAAAGCCCGGTCATCATTTGCAGGCCGAGCTCAAAGCCGTGCTCCTTAATCAGTGCCGAGGCCTTGGCTACATCGGCCGCCGTGTGCCCGCGATTGTTCATTTTCAAAACACGGTCGTTCATGCTCTGCGCACCTAATTCAATTGCGGTTACGCCGTAGCCTTTCAGCACGGCGAGTATTTCTTCATCAATTGCATCGGGTCTTGTTGAAATTCTTATTCCCTTAACGGTGCCGTTCCGCACAAAAACCGCCGCCGCCTCCAAAAGGTCGGTCATATAGTTGCGATTAATTGCGGTAAAGCTGCCACCGAAAAAGGCAATTTCCGTGCTTTCGGGTCTGTAGCCTCTGCCGGCCGCCGCGGTTTCCACCGCCTTTGCCACATCGGCAGCCCCCGGCCCCTTGCAGGCACCGGTTATATAGCGTTGGTTACAAAAGCTGCACTTGTTCGGGCAGCCGATATGCGGTACGAATATTGAAATATTGGAATGCTTTGCACTCATATTTCGGCACCCATAAGCCGCAATGCCTCTTTGGCGGCTGCCTGCTCCGCCTGCTTTTTGTTTCTGCCCACACCCCTGCCTATAACGTTTGAATTAAGGTGCACCTCAACCTCAAAGCTTTTGTCGTGGTCGGGGCCGCTTGTTCCCGCAAGTGTGTAGGTCACGCTTTCCTCGGGGTTGCGCTGTATTATTTCCTGAAGCGCGGTTTTGTAATCCTTGAAAACCTCATCATCGGTGTGCTTAAGCTCACGCAGAACAAAATTCATAACGTGCCGCCGCGCGGGCTCCATTCCGCCGTCAAGATATATTGCGGCCAAAACCGCCTCAAAGGCATCGGCAAGAATGGAATCACGTTCTCTGCCGCCGCTTTTTTCTTCACCGTGCCCCAGCATAAGATACCGCCCGAGTTCCAGCTCCCTTGAAAAGCCGCAAAGCGATTTTTCGCAAACAAGCGAGGCGCGGAGCTTGGTAAGCTCACCCTCCGGCAACGAACGGTAATTTTTGTAAATATAGTCCGACACTATAACCGAAAGCACCGAGTCACCCAAAAATTCAAGCCGCTCGTTTGAAGTAATTCCGTTGCGCACCTCATTTGCATAGGAGGAATGGGTAAGAGCATTTTTCAAAAGCTTTATATTGTTGAATTTATAGCCTAATTTTTCCTCTAAGCCTTTCATTTTCGGTTATTCCTTTTCGTTTATTTCCGCAAGACCGACTGCAATTTTCCCCACAACGTCGGTCTCTGTGAATTTAATTGCCTGCCTTACGGCATTTTTAACGGCACGTGCATTTGAATTTCCGTGTGCCTTAATCACCGTGCCGCGAACGCCCATAAGCGGTGCGCCGCCCACCTCGGAGCTGTCGGTAAGCTTTTTAAGCCCGTACAAATCCTTTTTAAGCACCAAGGCCGCAAGCTTATTCGGCAGACTTTTGTAAAGCACCTGCTTCATAAGCCCGAAAAAGGTTTTTGCGGTTCCCTCAATAAGCTTAAGAGCTATGTTGCCGGTAAAGCCGTCGGTTATAACGGCATCACAGGCGCCTGAGGGCATTTCGCGCGATTCTATATTACCCACAAAGTTAACGGGTGCCTTTTTCAAAAGCTCATAGGCCTGCTTTTGAAGCTCGCCGCCCTTTGTTTCCTCGGTGCCTATGTTCAAAAGGCCGATTTTCGGATTTTTCCGACCCTCCACGTTTTTAAGGTAGGCATCTGCCATTATTCCGAACTGGCAAAGCATTTCGGGTCTGCATTCGGCATTGGCACCCATATCCATAAGCATATAGCTGCCGTCCGGTGCGGGAAGCATACTTGCAAGCGCGGGTCGCTTAACGCCCTTTATGCGCTTTACAATCAGCGTGCCGCCCACCACAACAGCACCCGTGGAGCCTGCCGAAACAAAGGCATCGGCACGCCCCTCTGCAAGTTCACGGAAAGCCACCGCCATGGATGAATCCCTGTGCTCCTTTATAATGGAGGTAGGGTCATCATGCATTGAAATGACATCCTCCGCATTTATTATTTTAAGCTCACCCGAAAAGCTCAGGTTTTCATCACTTATTACTTTTTTTATAATTTCTTCATTACCCGCAAGGCTTATATCCACGCCGTATTCGGCAGAGGCCGCCGCCGCGCCCTTTATAATTTCAAGCGGGGCATTATCTCCGCCGAAGGCATCTATAACAACTCGCATTTTTCTTTCCTCCGTTAGGCAAAGCCGCCTTTTCGGGCGGATTTGCATTATTCACGCCTGCCTAAAAGCTTTTCCCGGCAAACACCGCAAGTGAACGTCGCGCAAGCTCGACATAGCGCTCACGCTTGTCCCTTATGTGGGTTTCAAGCGGCGGTATTATGCCGAAATTGGCCCCCATGGGCTGAAAATCCACCGTGCTCGGGTTTGTTATATAAGAAAGCAGGGCTCCCGTCATAGTGAAATTCGGCAATATGAGCGGCTTTTCGCCCGTAACGCGGGCGGCCGCATTAATCCCCGCAACAATTCCCGAGGCGGCGGATTCCATATAGCCCTCAACCCCGGAAAGCTGACCCGCAACAAACACGTTTCCACGTGCTTTAAGGGATAAATCGGCTTGAAGCAAAAGCGGAGAATTTATGAAGGTGTTGCGGTGCATAACACCGTAACGCATAAATTCGGCATTTTCAAGCCCGGGTATCATTGAAAAAACCCTTTTTTGCTCACCGAATTTTAAATTGGTTTGAAAGCCCACAATATTAAAAAGACTTGCCGCCGCATTTTCGCGCCTGAGCTGCACCACAGCCCACGGTCTTTGCCCGGTGCGCGGGTCACGCAAGCCCACCGGCTTTAGCGGCCCGAAGCGTATTGAATCCTCACCGCGGCGCGCAAGCACCTCAATGGGCATACAGCCCTCATAAACCTTGGGAGCCTTATCAAAGCCGTGCACCGGTGCCTGCTCTGCGCTTATCAGCTCGGTGTAAAAGGCGGTGTATTCCTCACGTGTCATAGGGCAGTTTATGTAATCATCGCCGCCCTTGCCGTAGCGTGAGGCGAAAAAGGCCTTGCTCATATCAATGCTTTCGGCGGTAACAATGGGCGCCGCGGCATCGTAAAAGCTTAAATTCCCGCTCTCGCAAAGGGTGGAAAGCTCGGCGGCCAATTCACCGTCTGTAAGCGGGCCCGTTGCCACAACGGTAACCCCCTCGCGCGGGATTTCCTCCACGCGGCATTCGGAAACCGTTATTGCCGGCTCTGCCTTAATCCTCTCGGTTATCAGGGCGGAAAAGGCCTCACGGTCAACCGCAAGTGCACCGCCCGCCGCGACGGCGGCTTTATCCGCCGCCCAAAGGCAAACCGAGCCCATACGGCGCATTTCCTCCTTTAAGAGCCCCGCCGCGGAATCAACCCGCGCGGCCTTAAGGGAATTGGAGCAAACCAACTCCGCCAGCATATCGCTTTTGTGGGCGGCGGTTTTTCTTCCCGGCTTCATTTCAAGCAGGTCAACCGCCACACCGTGCCTTGCCGCCGCAAGGGCGGCTTCACACCCGGCAAGGCCACCGCCTATTACCGTAATTTTATTCGTCATTCGCACCTTTCGCTTTCTTTTGCCTTGTGGGGCACTCCGAATTTATGCAGAATTTTCTGCCGCGCACCCCACTGATGATATATCCTCCGCACTCGGAGCATTTTTCGCCCGTGGGAATACCCGGTGCGGCAAAATCGCACTCGGGGTAGCTTGCACAGCCGTAAAAGGTCTTGCCCTTCTTGGATTTTTTCTTTAAAAGCTTACCGCCGCATTTAGGGCAGGGCTGCTTGATTTCATCCTCGGGCAGGGGCTTGGCATTTTTACATTCCGGGTAGCCGGGGCAAGCCAAAAACTTCCCGAAGCGGCCCGATTTTATAACCATTTTTCTTCCGCATTTTTCACACAAAATATCGGTTTCCTCTGCGGGTACCTTTACGCGCTTCCCCTCAAGCGAGCTTTCGGCCTTTGAATAAAGCTTGTCAAAATCGCCGTAAAAATCCTTTATGGTTTCCACCCAGCCGCGCTTACCCGCGCCTATGTCATCCAGCTTCACTTCAAGCCCGGCGGTAAATTTAACATCGAAAATTTTATCGAAATACTCGGTCATAAGGTCGGAAACCACCGTGCCGAGGCTTGTGGGCTTAAGGGATTTCTTTTCACGCTCAATGTAATCGCGTGAAAGAATGTTTGAAATAATGGGGGCATAGGTTGAGGGGCGGCCTATTCCGTTTTCATCAAGAGCCTTAATTAAGGTCGGCTCGGTATAGCGTGCAGGGGGTTGGGTGAAATGCTGCTCGGGGATAAGCTCCTTAAGCTTTAAGGTATCCCCCGTCTTCATTTCGGGCAGGGCCTTGCCCTCCTCGGCATCGTCATCACGGCCCTCCTCATAAAGCACGGTAAAGCCGTCAAATTTTACGGAATACCCGCTTGCCTTGAAAAGGTAATCACCCGCGGTTATGCTCGCATTAACGGTATTTTGAACACATACCGCCATCAGTGATGCTATAAACCGCTCCCAAATAAGCTTGTAAAGCTTATATTGCTCCGCCGTGAGTGCATCCTTTACGCGGTCGGGTGTTAAGTTCACGGCAGTCGGCCTTATTGCCTCATGCGCATCCTGCGCACCGCTTTTGGTTTTAAAGTAACGCGGCTTTTCGGGCAAATAATTCTTTCCGTAGCGCCCCGCAATGTATTCGCTTGCCGCAGCGCGCGCCTCCTCCGAAATACGCAACGAATCGGTACGCATATAGGTGATAAGACCCGTTGTGCCTATTCCGGGAATATCCACACCCTCATAAAGCTGTTGAGCAATTCTCATTGTGCGCTGACCGGTAAAGCTCAGCTTGCGCGAGGCCTCCTGCTGGAGGGTTGAGGTGGTAAAGGGGGGTGATGGCTGCTTTTTTCTTGTTCCCTTTTTAAGCTCGGACACGGTGTAGGTGGCACCGTCGAGTGACTTTATTATTTTCTCGGCTTCATCGCCGTTTGAAATAACCTGTGCACGCTTGGCATCAAGAGGGCCGTAAAGCATGGCCTTAAAGCTTTTATTGCCCGAGAGCAGCTTTGCCTCCACGGTCCAGTATTCCTCGGGATTGAAGCGTTCTATCTCCCGCTCACGCTCAACAATAAGCCGCAGAGCCACGGTTTGCACGCGCCCCGCCGAAAGGCCGCCCTTAACCTTTTTCCAAAGAAAGGGACTTAATTTATAGCCCACAATACGGTCAAGCACACGCCTTGCCTGCTGTGCATCAACAAGGTCGCAATCTATTTTATGCGGTGCGGCAATCCCCGCCTTAACGCCCGATTCGGTAATTTCGTTAAAGGCCACACGGTTTTCCTCATTCATATCAAGCGCCAATATTTGCGCTAAGTGCCAGGAAATAGCCTCCCCCTCGCGGTCGGGGTCGGTTGCAAGCAAAACTCCGTCGCTTTCGGCGGCGGCGGCCTTAAGCTTTTTTATAAGCTCCTTCTTGTCCGACATATTGATATACTGCGGCTTAAAGTCGTTTTCAATATCTATGCCCATTTTCGATTTCGGCAAATCGCGTATATGCCCCATTGAGGCCATTACCTCATAGCCGCTGCCGAGATATTTCTTTATGCTTTTCACCTTTGTGGGTGACTCAACTATAACCAGCTTCGACATTTTTTTCCTCCGTTTCAGGGTGATGCGGTATTTTAAATATGCCCGTATCGGCCAAAGCGTTTATTAAATTCAATCCGTCAATTCATAACAGCCGCCCGGCAGAGCACGTATAAGCAGCTCTACCTCAAGCTCGGTAAGTGCCGAAAGCAGCTCACCGGGGCTCAAGCCCGTTTCTTTCAGGTCGTCGGGGTAAAATTTGTGCCCGTCTAATTTTTCGTAAACTGCCCGCGCCGCATCGGAAAGTGTGGGAGCAGGCTCCCTTTTCACCGCTTTTTTGGGTGCGGTGGCCCCTTCCGCAGTCGCGCCGACATTTTTTTCTACCCTTTCATAGGCCTTTTCAATATCTATTTTATCGGGGAAGCGCATAATATATTCACCGAATATATCGCTCATATCAATCAGAGGTCTGGCACCGTCCCTTAGCAGTGCATTTGAGCCCTTACATTCCTTTTTGTAAACATCACCCGGAATAACAAAGACCTCTTTACCCTGCTCTGCCGCGTGGCGTGCCGTAATCAGAGCACCGCTGCCGACACCGGCCTCAACCACAATCGTGCACTGTGCCAAAGCGGACATTATTCGGTTTCTTACGGGAAAGGTGTAGCGCGAAGCACCCGAATGAAGCGGAAATTCACTTATAACACAGCCCTGCTCCGCCACACGGCGGCGCAGTGCTTCATTTTCGGAAAGATAGCTGCTTAGCAGCCCGCACCCCATAACCAGCACCGTTTTACCGCCGCCGTCAAGCGCACCGCAATGAGCCGCATAATCCGTGCCGACTGCGCCTCCGCTTACAACCGTAACACCCGCACGCGCAAGCCGCTTTGAAACGGAATAAGCCGAGCGCCTGCCGTTTTCACTCACCTTGCGCGGGCCTACCACGCAGGCGGTGGGCGATGTGTCAAAATCGGGCAGCTCACCCTTAACATACAAAAGCAAGGGTGCATCCTCAAGCTCGGCCAGGCATTTGGGAAACGCCTTATCACCGAGGCAGACTGTTTTTATGCCCTCTTTTTCACATTCGCGCATTATATCTGCCGCTGCCGCACTGTCGACCGCGGCAATTTTAGCAAGCTCCGCGGGTCTTAACACCCCGCTTGAAACCAATTTTTCGGGTTCTGCCGCAAGCAAAGCCTCGGGCGAGCCGAAAAGCTCTAAAGCCCGCTTTGCCCTGCGGTTTCCCGCACCCAGCGCAAGGCTTAAACGAATAAAGCTCTCTTTCATTTCATCATTTCCCATATGGCAATTGCAGCGGCGGCCGCGGCATTAAGCGATTCGGCACGCCCCGTCATAGGAATGGTAACAAGCCTGTCCGACGCAGCCTTGGCGGCTTCGGTCAGGCCGTTTGCCTCGTTGCCTATCATAACGGCCGAGCCCGGCAAAAAGCGCACCTCTGCTATGCTTTCGGCACTTCTTTCGGGCACACAGGCATAAAGAGACAGTCCCGTTTGCTTTAAATCGGCTGCAAAATCGAAAAGAGTGTAAACCGGCAAACGCAAAAGCGTGCCCATTGAAGCCCTTACCGTTTTGGGCGAATACGGGTCACAGCCACCCGAGACTATAAGCCCATCTGCCCCCAAGGCCTCGGCCGTGCGGGCAATTGCACCGAGGTTTGACGGGTCGCTTACATTTTCAAGGGCTGCGTATTTCCCGCACCGATTGATTTTCGCATTATCGGCACGCGGTATTTTAACAAGTGCCATTATGCCCTGCGGATTTTCCGTATCCCCGATTTTTTTAAAAAGGCTGTTGGGCAAAATATAGCCCTCAAGCGCCCGTTTTTCAAGCAAGGATAGCCTTTCATCACGTTTTTCCCGTGCCGACTGTGAAATTATCAGCTTTTCAAGCACAATTCCGTTTTCGGCGGCATCAAGGCAAATTCGCAGACCCTCTAAAGCCATCAAGCCGCTGTCCCGCCGTGCCGAAGCACTTTTTTGCAGTGATGAAACAAGCTTTATAAGCGGATTTTCCCTGCTTGTAATAGATTTAAAGTCTTTCAACAGCTGCCCTCCCCGCCTTGTTTTTTAAATATTAAAAATTCGCCCGAAGCTTAAAACCACGGGCGAAAAAAATTATTTTTCAAGAGCCTTTACTGCAGCCTTTACCAAGGTGGTAAAGCCGGCTGCATCATTCACCGCAAGGTCGGCAAGCATTTTACGGTTTATTGTTATTCCGGCCTTGCTGAGACCGTTCATAAATGAGGAATAGTTAATTCCGTTGAGCTTGCAGGCAGCGGAAATGCGGGTTATCCACAGTCTGCGGAAATCACGCTTCTTCTGTCTGCGGCCGATGTAGGCATAGTTGCCGGATTTCATTACGGCTTCTTTAGCGGTTTTAAAAAGCTTTGACTTTGCGCCGAAATAGCCCTTAGCCAGCTTTAAAGTCTTTTTTCTTCTTTTGCGTGTTGCCAACGCACCCTTAACACGTGCCATTTCTTATAACCTCCACTTTCAGCTTTCCTTATTTGTAAGGAATCATTTTCTTAATCTTCGCTACGTTGGTCACGTCTGCGGTAACCACCTTACGCAGGTTTCTTTTGCGCTTTGTGGTTTTTTTGTTCAAAATGTGCGACTTAAAAGCGTGTGCACGCTTAACCTTGCCGGTTTTTGTGAGCTTAAAGCGCTTTTTTGCGCCGCTGTGTGTTTTGATCTTAGGCATTGTAATTCCTCCCTAATATAATTCAACTGCAATTATTTACCCGTTTTCGGAGCCAAAAACATTAGCATATTTCTGCCTTCCATTTTAGCAGCCTTTTCGACCGTACCGTGTTCGGCACAATACTCCGCGAAGCGCTTCATTGTTTCAAGCCCGATTTCCGGGTGACCCAATTCACGGCCTCTGAAGCGTATGGACACCTTCACCTTGTTGCCCTCATCGAGAAAACGCGCGGCATGCCTGCCCTTTGTTTCAAAGTCATGAACATCAATGCTGAGACCCAGCCTGATTTCCTTAACCTCAAAGGTTTTCTGATTTTTTCTGGCCTCCTTTTCGCGCTTTGCCTGCTCAAAACGGTATTTACCGTAATCCATTACCTTACATACTGGGGGCTGGGCATTGGGCGAAATGCAAACCAAATCAAGCTCTGCGGCATAGGCGGCCTCAAGTGCCTTTGCAATCGGAAGAATACCGAGCTGCGAACCGTCGGAGCCGATCGTACGGACTTCCTTAAATCTGATATTTTCGTTTACGGAAAGCTCTTTGCTGCTGATATTAATGCACCTCCAAAATTCGTGTTCCTGCAACAAATAAGCGCGAACGAAAATTCGCCCGCGCATAAAAATACCGTTTATAAAAAACCGGAACCTTTATTAACCCTTTTGCACTGTAGCACGGGGTGAGACGAATAAACGTACTGCTTCATTGTTTCTTAATTATACCCGCAGGCAGAACTTTTGTCAAGCATTTTTTATTCGGTTGCCTTTAAAAATTCCTCATAGCTTAGAATGCAATTCAAAGCATCCAGCATTGCCGAGGATGAAAGCCCCTCGGGCAGACCCAGCCGCTTTAAAAGCTCCCGCCGCGCGGCAGTGCTGTTCGGCCTGCCGCAAAGCCCCGCCGAAAACATATCGTTCTTGGTGATTTTTCTGCGTTCGGGTGCCCTTTCGGTAAAAACTCCGCTTTTTTTCAGTGCTTCGGTTATAATTTCGGGGGTCATTCCCTCCACTCCCAAAACCCCCTCGCGCGAGGCGGTGCTTTTCCTGCGCTCCTTACCGCGAAGCACGGGAACATAAACATTTATAATCTCCGTTTCCCCGAGTATCTTCTTCAAATATGCTCTTATAACCGCACCCGCGCTGTCGGAATCGGTCATAACAATAACGCCCCTGTCACGCGCAAGGCGGCGGAGCAGTGCACGCTTTTCTTCATTTCCGAAAATCCCGAAGCCGTCGGTCGGAATAATGGGTGCATCTATCACATTTTCAAGGGTGATTTTATCGTACTTCCCCTCAACTATCACGGGTCGGTCAAGCCTAATCAATGCTTTCACCCCTTGCGATGATGTAAATCAGGCGCACCGTGAGCTGTTCGAGCACCGTTTTGGGGTCACTGCCGTAGGATTTCAGCTGCCTGTCCGCATCAAGCAATGCCTTAAAGCTGAGTGACAGCCGCTTATAATCAAAGCGCGAAAGATTTTGCGCCGCACGGTCAATTACAAATTCACGTCCCTTATAACCGAACAGAGCCGCAGTTTCGGAATTTTTCAGTCCCGCAGCGCGCGCGGCATAAACCCTGTAAAGCTCAACATAGGCCGAGGAAATCGTGTAAAGAATAATCATAGGTTCAACCCGCATATAAAGCAGGTCGTCAAGCGTTTTAAGTGCTTCACCCGAATTTTGCGCGAAAATGTGCTTTGAAAGATTGTAAACCGAGGCCTCGGTGGTTTTAATGCACACCTCATCAATTGCCTCGCGCGTTAATTTCCCGCCGGGATAGCGAAAGCAAAGCTTGTTAAGCTCGTTTTGCAGTACTGCAATGTCCTCCCCTGCGGTTTCCGCAAGGTAGCGCGCCGCGGCCGAATCAAGCGTACAGCCGCGCTTTGCGGCACCGTCGGTCAGCATTTTCACAAGCTCGGGCATACGGCGGTGATTAAGCATAAGTGCCGCCCCGCCGCCCTTTTCGGCCGCGGCAATAAGTTTTTTAAGCCGTGTGCTTTTTTTCGGGTCGGGTGATAACGCCTCAAAGCGAATAATAAAAACCGCTTCCCCGTTAGGCTCTCCCGCAAGCCTGCAAAGCCTTTCAAAATCGGTTGCCGTGCAGTGCTCAATATCATAATCGCAAAGCAGTGCACACTTTTTATCCGCCATTACGGGCAGCTGCTCCAAAAAATCGTATACATTCTGCAAATCGCACTCTGCCCCAAAGGACGCAAAATTAAAAATATCCTCTCTGTCGGCGGTGCAATCAATCAGCCTATCGGTATACAGCTTTTTTAAATAGCTGTCCTCTCCCAGTATTATGTAAACCGGAAGAAGTGTTTTACTTTTAAGCTGTGCCTTAACGGCCTCCTCGTATATCATTGCCATTTTAATTTTCTGCCTCCCTCTTTTGTGATTTTAGCGTAAAGGGCCTTAAGCCTGCCGCGCTCAATACGCTTTGAGAAGAAAAGCAGTAAACATATTACACCGGCAAGCGCCCCGAGCGAAGCCCAAAATTCGGCAGTGCCCACATTTGCGGTGGCAAAGGGCAGACCGCCGAAGCGGTTTATAACACCGTTCATATACGATGCGGAAAATTCCGCCGCACAAAGCACGGGATTAAAGCTTATGGGAATAAGGCTTAAAAGCAAGCCGATAACCGAAAGCTGCAGGGCAATGCCCGAAACCGCCCCTATAAGCAAATTTACGGGCACCGAAACCAATGATATATACCCGAAGGTGTAAATTGAAACCGGCATTGTGAAAAGTGTTGCCGAAAGGGTAACCGTAACCGCAGAAGCCACTGTAAAGAGTGCCCGGCTCTTAATAAGTCTGTTTTCGTTTATGTAGGCAAGGCAGGGCATTGCAACCGCAACAATGCCGAGGGTTGAAAGTATTGATAGCTGAAACGAAATACTGAAAATCGTGCAGGGTGAAACAAGGTAAAGCAGCACTGCCGCACTGCCGAGAGAATTTTCCGCGGTGTTTTCGCGTTCAAGCAGTATGCCAAGCCCCAAAAACAGTGAGCAAAAGCCCGCTCGCAAAACCGACTTTGTGAAACCGCACACAGCTGACATAAAAAGCACGGTTGCAAGCATAATCATAACGCGCAAATATTTATTGTAAAAAAATTTTTTAACCGCACAGGCGGTAAGCGCTACAATCACCGAAAGGTGCATACCCGAAACCACCATAATGTGGCTTACGCCCGCCGATTTTACATTTGAATAAAATTTATCCGAAAAAAATGAACGGTCACCTATGGTGATTGCCGTAAGGGTGGCCGCCTCATCATAGTCCATAGAGGAAAAAAGAATACCCCGAATATAATTCCGCACCGAGCCCGCCGCCTTAAGCACCGGGTCCCTGCCGACCGTCTCTGCCGACCTCGGGTAAGCGTATAAATATATCCCCTCGGAATAAAAGGATTTTTTGTATTTATCCGACATTTCGGAAAGCTCAAGCTCGGCTTCTATTCTGTCGCCGTATGAAATATCGCAAATGTCATCCGCATAGTAATAAAGCTGAAGCCTTGTTCCCTTTTTGAGGCCGTCACAGTCTATCACTTCCAAAACGGCGCTTTCACCCACTCCGTGGTTTTCGGGCTCGGCGGCAACCGTAAAAAAACCGTGCACCGGGGTATCGGCCGCACCCTCGGCCGCCCTGATATTAAGGGAATTTAAAAGAACCGATACCGCAACACAGGGCGACAGCAGCAAAACAGCAAGCAGCGACGGGTTGCACCTGTGATAAAGCGCAATAAAAAACAGCACCGTAAGGGCAAGCCCGCAAAAAAATACGGCGGACTGCGAATAAAAGCCCACAATGCAAAGGGCGCTCGCAATAAGCGCACACAAAAGCATAGGCCTTTTATTCAAATAATCCGCCATAAAAATTCATCTCCCGATTATCGGTTTTTAAGGCTTAAAGCCTTATTTTTTACTATCAAAAGATTTTCCTTCATCATTTTAAAATTCAAAACAAAATTTCCCGCAATAAATATAAGCAAAACGAGCGCGGCATAAACAATGCCCGTTCCCACAAGCTGAAAATAGGAACCGCAATAATCCACCCTGTTGTAAAAAAGCAGAAAACAAACGGCGGCTGTTAAAAGATTTGTCAGCCACACGCGGTATGAACGCGCCGCGGACTCCTGCAAAATAATATGATTTGAATAAATCAAAAAATCGTTCGTTCTGTAAAGCAGGGCCGCAATTGTTCCGAAAAGTATTCCGTAGATTCCGAATTTAAAGGCAAAAATCACCGAAGCCACAATATTTATCGCCGCTTCGAGTATTGCCCTGTTTTGTGTTTTTTTAAAGTGACCCGCAATATTTATAAGATTATTTGCCGCAAATCTCGCAATGCTTAAGAATTGTATACAGACAAAAAGCAGCGGCAGCCATATATTTATATAATTGTAGTCGGTCATACCCGAGGTGTAAAGCTTCATAAACGGAAGCGTTAAAACACCTATGACGGTGAACAAATAATAGCCCACCGCTATCATATCAAATTCATAGAGCCTGTATATGCGAACAAACCTTTTCCTGTCGGAATGGTAGGTTTGCCCGAGATAAAACACAAGCCCGTTGTTAACCGTTGTAAAAAGATTTAAAACGGTGGTGTATATATAGTTGTAAATCGTATAGAGGCTTACCGCCTTAAGACCGTTGATAATCGAGAGAATTATCATATCGGTATTTGAAAAAACAAGGGTTGAAATTTGGTGCACCAGCACCGAATTTTTTTGACTGATTGCTTCTTCATCGGGCGGCACGGATAAATCAATCCATTTGTATTTCAGGCGCATATATACTTCAAAAATTACCATTTGAAGTACATTAAACAGGAAAAAGACTATTTGAACCGTTAAAACATCGAAGCCCTGCTTTATTAAGACTATTTTGCTTAAGTTTATAAGTACGGTAACTATTGTTGTGATGTTGGTTACAATGTAAGACTTTCCCTCGGCCTGGAGCAGAATTTTATATTTTCCCTGAAACATAAAATTAATAACATTGCCGAGCCCGCCGAAAAATATGAGGAGCGCCGCGGTGGCATAGCCTATTTCTCCGCGCTTGATTATGCAGGGGTAAACCGCAGAAAACAGCACCAGGGCCGCAAAATAAAGCTTGCTTGTTCTGATATAGTATTTATGCGTTGCGGCAAGCACCGAGCTTATTTCGCCGCGGTCGTTTTCGGTAATCGGCTTGTAAAGCGCCTGCAACGCGGCAGTGCCTACACCCGCCTCAAACAGTGCAAGATAAACGAAAAGCTGATTTATTGTGGAAAGCAGCCCGTTAACCGAAGAACCGTAGCCGATTATTATTACCTTGGGCACTATTATGGCAAACAGTATGGTAAACACCTGACCGATTACGCCGAAGATAATGTTATATACACCTTTTTTTAAGTTCATATTCCTTTCACCTGCCGGTCAGCCTGCGATTAAGTGTTAAAACAAAATGAAGCGTGCGGAAAAGCTTGTGCCTTAGCAGAAAAAACAAAATTTTCTGTTTTCTTGAAAGCAACAGACTATAATATTTATTCTTTTCGAAGCTTTCACACTGCTCCAGAACATAATTTACCATTTTTGCCTGCAAATCGATTGAAGCGCCGGCTTTATTAATCCTGATAACGGCGGTGAAAATATAATACACTGTCAAATAATCCAAGACTTCCCTGTAATCACCGTAGCTACCGTTTGATGAAAAATAATTCCGGATTGTTTGACAGGCAACAAGTACATCCTCGTTCCGCAAAGCCTTGGTTTTATCCTCAAATGTACCGGAGATCAGGGAATTGCCGTGTTGTACATAATAGTAAAGAGCTTCATTGCAATAATCTGTTTTTCGCGACAATGAAAGCAACTGTGTATTAACCGTAAAGTCTTCACCTATACATATATTTTCCGGTATGAATACATTGTTGTTCATAAATAATTCTCGCCGGTAAAGCTTATTCCAAAGTGCCGGCAAACTGAGTAAAACCTGCGGCATATTCAAAAAATCCGAATTAAATTCATTTTGAAACGCATTAAAATATTCAATGTGTCCGCCATTCTCATCAACCGATTCCGCATTGAACATTACAATATCCGCATTGGTTTCGGCAGCCTTTTTAACAACAGTGGAAATAAGCTGCGGAGCAATATAATCATCGCTGTCAACAAAGAGGATATAATCCCCCGCAGCGGCTTTTATTCCGCTGTTTCTCGCGGCACTCGGGCCGGAATTAGTGTTGTGCAAAACAACAATCCGTTTATCCCTTGAAGCATACAAATCGCAAAGCTCGCCGCTGCCGTCCGTTGAGCCATCATCCACCAATACAACCTCGATATTGCGGTATTCTTGATTCAAAACCGAAGCAACGCATTTCTCAAGATATTTTTTCACATTGTATATGGGAATAACAACACTTACAAGCTTCATATTATTAATCACCTTAAAATATTATTTACGTTGCAGCAAGCAGGCAAGGTAACCCAAAGTGCACCAAAAGAGCACGGTTTCCGCCGAATTAAGATACAAAACATCAAGAACCAGCATACTCGTACACGAAAAAACACACAGCAACCCGATTATCGCCGCATTAAACGGTTCCGAAAGCGAAGCCGCAAAATTTCTATCGGTTGAAAGTCTTTTAATAAACATCACGGCAATGCAACCGAAGAATAACAGTATAATAGCTATACCTATTATTCCCTGACTTGCCAGAACATCTAAAAACAGATTGTGTGTTGAATCAAAGCTGCCGAGATCATTATTCACCAAATACGTGTCGGGCAGATTTTCTTTTGTATAGGGAAGAATATTGCGCTGTGATACACCGTATATGGGCGAGGTCTCCCATATTTCTATACCGCTCTTCCACAAATCAAAGCGACGATTGGTTATGTCCGATTCCGTATCGGCCGAATCCCTTCCGGTCATAATCGGTAAATCTGATTTATCGGATGATTGATTGGTGTTTATATATATTGCTATTGAATTATAGCCTTTTTCAAAAGCTTTGGTAACTGCCAATGCCGAAAACGATACAATCACCGCTACTAACACACAAGCCGTATTTTTAAGAAGTCCTTTCAATTTGATTTTTTCGCTTTTTACAATAAGCAAATACAGCACAAGCGCAATTCCCAAAAATGCAGTCAGCATACCGGTTCTTGAATCGCTGGCCAAAATATACATATAATCCAAAATTATATTAAATATTAAAAACACTCTGATTGCTTTTTTATTGTAATATTTATACGCACATATTGATATAATAACCGAAGCCGTCGCCAAAACAGAGCCGTTATTCGGATCGGAATACACACCCCAAAGTCTTCCCCAGACAAAGCCGATGATATTGCCGGAAGGACTGTATTGCCCGAAAACCCCGTAATTAAAAACAAACATTCCCAAGCTCACAAGATTTGCAAGAAAAACATATCCGCAAAGGACAGCAAGCATGGCTTTTATTTGCTTTTTATACTCTTTTATATTCCTTTCCTTATCCGTGGCATAGAGCAGTCCGAATTGCAAGGTTGTCCAAGTGACGGATTGCAAGTTTTGAATAAAACCGTATCTCGCATTCAGGGCCGAAGAAATGCACATACTCAAAACAAATGCAATAAGTAAAAAAAGGCACGGTGTTTTAATATAGCTTTTAAAATGTACCGCCCGAAGCAACAAAAGCAGCCCTCCGAATGCCACAAGCGCATAATTGAAGAAGCTTATCCACTCGCTTCCGGCAAAATAACCGTTAAAAGATATCAAAACACTTATAAGATAAAGTATTTTAAATACAAATTCACCCTGCAAAATCAATTTTTGCTTTTCCATCATTTTAAAAATTCCTCCTGATTTTCAAGAAAAAAGCCCTCCACCTCTGCGGCAGTATTAATAATATCGTAGCCTGCCAGCTTTACGGCTTCGGAATAACCCGCACGATCGACAGACGAAAGCTTTCTGTCTGCAAGCCGCCCTATTTTATCCGCCCATTTTTCCGCTTCGAGAGAAAGAGGCATATAATCAACAAGGTCGGTTATTGCGACATCCTTTGTTACGGAATCCGAAATCAAACAACGTAAGCCGGCTGTTTGTGCTTCGATAACCGAAATCGGAAAGCCCTCGTTAAAAGAAGTCAGCATAAACAAATCAAAGGCTTGAAGCAATCTGTTCAGGTCGTTTCGAAAGCCCAAAAAAATCACATCGCCATCTACACCTAAGCTCTGCGCCTTGGCAACAAGCTGATTTTTCATTTCACCGTCACCTGCAATTGCAAGTACTGAATTACCGTTGGTTTTTTTGTAAGCCGCAAAGCATTCAATAAGAAAGTCCTGATTTTTAATTTGACACAGCCTTCCGACATTGCCTATCAGTACGGTTTCTTCACCTATGCCCAATTCGTTCCGCACTTGATTTCTTATGCTTTCATTGAATTTACAGCCTTCGGTGCTTATGCCGTTTTTAATTATTTTCACATCGCCGCATTTGCCCTTAAATAAGTAATCTCCCGCTTTGTCGGAGCAAGCGAAACAATAATCCGTGTTATTCTTCATTTTATTAAAATTAATTTTTGAAAGAAACAAGTGCAGTGGCTTGAAAATTGCGTTGCTTTCAAAGGCGGTTCCATGGCAGTGCACAACCGTTTTTGCCTTTGTATACTTTTTTGCAAGCACAATGGGAATTATATTGCTCGGGGACGAGATATGATACCAAACATAGTTGTAATCGGTTGTGTGAGCCTTAAAAAATTTCTTCAACTCGATTTTATTTTTTATCGGGTTGACACCCCTTCGCGTAATGTGAAAAACACTGCTTCCGGCTGATAAAATTTCATCCTCAAATGCACAATGCGGATAAAAAGTCAAAAAATCAAACCTGATTTTTTCGTGATTTATGTTTCTGAAAGCATTTATCAAAAACGTTTCAATTCCTCCGAATTGAGGCGCCATACCTATAACCAAAACATTAATTTTTTCGTTCATTTCCAATTCCTTTTTAAACCGAAAGATTGTTAAATTTTTTAATAGCTTTCCCGAAATCTGCTATATTTGCCTTGTCGGAAAGTCTGTGGCTCCTTCCGGCAGTCAATACCGCAATATAATAAAAAAGCTTTGAGCATAAGCACAATTTCGAGCTTAATTTAACCTTACTACCCGGGAAATCAGAAAGTGATTTGAGATGCTTTTTGTAATTTGTGCTTTCGGCAAAATGCTTAAAATCACGGTAATTAAAAGCCACTGCAGCTTGCCAAAGCACAGACCAATATATCCTGTTAACTCCCCACACGGAAAATTCCGAATAAAACTCCGGTACCGCAATTTCAAACCAATCGCGAAGCTTGCGCAGCAGCAAAAAGCATTCGAGACGTTCCCCGACAAATTTGTGCATAGCCGAGCTTTCACGTTGAACATAAAAATACAGAATTTTCTCGGTTACAACAATCCTGTCGGCCTGACCGAAGGCACGATAAATAAAATCATAATCTTCATAGTATTTGTATCCGATTTGAAACTGTAATCCACAGCCTGATACAAATTCTTTTTTAAGCAAAAGGTTTACAACACCGTAAGCTGTAGGATTGACACACATTTTATGGAGCATATCAGATTTTGCTATGGAGCTTACCTGTAAATCGGAAAATTTCGTGTTCATATCGGCATTTTCGTTTTTTTGCAGGCTGTTAAACACAAACACATCGAAATCGTTTTCTTCAACAGCCCTTTCAAGTGTTGAAAAATAATCGTCGGTAACGAAATCGTCAACATCAATAAAGGTTATAAAATCACCGTTCGCACTTAGCATTCCGGCATTACGGGCTGCACTCACGCCGGAATTGGCCTGAGAATGTACGGAAATAGACAGCTTTCCGTTTCCGCTAAGTGAATTTAACAGTTTTAAGCTCTCATCCGTACTGCCATCGTCAACAAAAACCAGTTCAAAGGCTTGCCGTCTGATTTTCTGACGCACAAGATTTTCAAAAAGTCCTTCGATATAACGTGCGCCGTTGTAAACGGGAATTACAATGCTTATCATTCTATCTTCCCGCCTTTAATCTCGCAAACACCTTGGTATTGCCCGATTTAACCTTGGAGATTGTTTTCCCCTCAAGGTAGGTAAGGCCCACGCTGTTCCACTTAACGGGGAGCAGCATCAGCTTCATATATTTTGAATTGGGCTTTGCCGTTCTCACGGCACGCTTTACCCGCTCGGTTGAAATTATGCGCTTAATCTCCGCCTTTTTCTCCTTTGCGGAAAGCGGGCAGTTGCGGTTTGTAACATTCTCCACACAGCCGATTATGCGCTCTATATAGCGGCGCGCCAAAAATTCGCGGGTAGCCGGAGTATCAACACCCCAATAGGTGAAAAGCTCCTCCATCCAGCCGTTTTCTTCCTCACGCTTATCGTACATATCACTGCGGTATTTTGCGGTTTCGCTCTCGGCGCGCTTGCGAATGAAGTGATAGAACTTGTCCGATATTACCGAAACACGGGTGACATTGCGAACAACACTTAAATTAAATGGGAAATCATCCCAAAAGGTATGCGGGAAATAAAGCTTGTTTTCAAGGATATAGCTTGAAAGATAAAGCTTGTTCCAGGGGGTGTAAAGCAAATTTTTGTCAAACAGGGTATATGCGTTTTTGCGAAATTCCTCCTGCGTTGCATAAACCGCATCGGGGCAGACCTGCTCCTGTGTGAATTTTTCGGTATCGCTGTAATAGGTATCAATATAATAACCCGCAACCACAAGCTGAGAATCGTTTTTTTCGGCAGCGGTAACCATTTTTTCAAGCATATCGGGCTCTGTCCAATCGTCGGAATCCATAAAGTACATATACTTGCCGACAGCCTTATCTATCGCCACGTTTCTGGCACTCGGCGCTCCGCCGTTTTCCTTGTGTATTACCTTTATGCGGGGGTCACGCGCGGCGTATTCATCGCAAATTTCGCCGCTGCGATCCTTTGTGCCGTCATCTACGCAAAAAAATTCCCAATCGGTAAGGGTTTGCGCCTGTATACTCTCTATTGCCTTTCCCACATAGTCCTCAACGCCGTAAACCGGCATTATAACACTGACTTTAATATCCGCCACTTTTCTTTCCTCCGAACACATTTTGTTAAATTATACCGTTTGAAGCTATTGCTTTCAAGACCTACAGCAGCCTGTCCGCAAAGCTGAGGGCTTCCTCCACGGTATCATCCATATCGTAATACTTGTATTGCGCAAGCCTCCCGCCGAAGTGTACCCTCTCGTTTTCGGCAAGGGCGGCATACCTTTTGTAAAGCTCATTGTTTTTATCATTGTTAACGGGATAATACGGCTCCATACCCTCTTTCCAATCTGCGGGATATTCACGTGTTACAACCGTTTTCGGCTGTGTGCCGAAATTGAAATGCTTGTGCTCTATAACACGTGTGTAGGGTATTTCACGCTCGGTAAAGTTTACAACCGCAACACCCTGATGATTTTCTTCGTTTAAAATCTCCGTTTCAAATTTAAGGCTGCGGTATTCAAGCTTGCCGAGGCTGTAGCCGAAATATTCGTCAATCGGGCCTGTGTATACACAGGTTTCCGCCATTGCAAGGTATTTTTCACGGTCGGCAAGGAAATCGGTATTAAGCCGAAGCTCGGCACCCTCAAGCAGCTTTTCTATAAGCGCGGTGTAGCCCTCGCACGGGATTCCCTGATAGCGGTCGTTAAAGTAGTTGTTATCATAGGTAAAGCGAACCGGCAAACGCTTGATTATAAAGGCGGGCAAATCTTTACAGTCGCGGCCCCACTGCTTTTCGGTGTAGCCCTTTATAAGCTTTGTGTAAATATCCCGCCCCACAAGGCTTATTGCCTGTTCTTCAAGATTTTCAGGCTCGCCCTTAATTTCGGCTCTTTGCTTTTCAAGCACCGCGGCCGCCTCGGCGGGGGTGGAAATTCCGAACATTTTGGCAAAGGTGTTCATATTAAAGGGCATATTGTACATTTCGCCCTTGTAATTTGCCACGGGTGAATTTATAAAGCCGTTAAACTCAACCAAATCGGTCACATAATCCCACACGCGCTTATTTGAGGTGTGGAAAATGTGCGCACCGTATTTATGAACGTCTATTCCCTCACGGCTTTCGGTATAAATATTTCCGCCTATATGGTCGCGCCGCTCCAGCACAAGCACGGATTTGCCGCGTTTCACGGCCTCATGTGCAAATACAGCACCGAAAAGCCCGCTGCCCGCAATTATTACATCGTATTTTTTCATACTTAAAGCCCCCTGTTTACAATCGGCCACACGCAAATTATCTTATATCCTTATAGTCGCCTATTGAGGTAAATTCACCGTGATAGTCCTCAATATAATCAAGCAGTCTGTCGGCACTGTCGAAAAACGGGCAAAGCCTCAAGGAGGCCGCGGTCATAAACTGCTTATTTGCCGCATTTTCAAGCAAAGTGGTAAGCGGATTGAAATAACCGTTTATATTAAGCACCGCTACCGGCTTTGTGTGTCTGCCGAGCTGCTTTAGGGTGAGAATTTCAAAAAATTCATCATAGGTGCCAAGCCCACCCGGTGTCATAATAAAGGCATCGGCCCTTTCCTCCATTATTGCCTTGCGCTCACGCATGGTTTCGGTGTAGAGCATTTCATCACATTCATCGAAAAGCGCACCGTCCACCTTGAAGAATGTGGGAACCACGCCCGTGACTCTGCCGCCGCCCTTTTTGGTGCCGCGGGCCACCGCCCCCATAAGCCCGAGTGCCCCCGCGCCGTAAACCAAATTATGGCCGCGGGCCGCCAGCTTAAGGCCAAGCTCCTCTGTTGCGTTTATATAGGATTTTGCTATTGAACTGCTTGAAGCACCGTAAACACAAATATTCATACTAAACAAGCTTCTCCTTTTATAATAATTATTCGGCAAAATGCAAAACGGAATTTATAAGCACGTCACCCCTGTATTCGAGCTTAAGCGAAAAAAACGGTGACGGAGCCTCCAAAAGCTTTAAAAATATCTTATCTCCCTCCCAAATGGGCAGGTCATAAAGCTTAAGCTTATCCACCCATTCAAGTGTGCCCTCGTCACACTCATGCGGAGTACCGGTAAAATTATCGGAATGAAAAATATGCATATATTCGGTTTCCCACAAATCCGAAACAAAGGTTACTATTCCCCTGTAGTGGGCTGTTACAAGGGTAAGCCCGGTTTCTTCAAGCACCTCGCGCGCGTTACATTCCTCGGGGCTTTCGCCCTCCTCAAGCTTGCCGCCTATCCCCACCCATTTGTCGCGGTTCAGGTCGTTTTCTTTTTTCACGCGGTGCAGCATAAGGTACTTCCCGTCGCGCTCTATGTGGCACAGTGTGGTATTACGCATTTTCACTCTCCGTCCGATTCGTCCTCTGTCTCTGTTTCCAATTGGTAGCCGTTTATATAGAAAATTTCGGAATCGGAATTTTCACTGTCGAAAATATTGTTATACTGAATTTTCTCATATTCATCAAGCAAATGGCTGTAGGGTGAGGCCTCGCTCCACTTGTAATAGTTGTTCTCGTTATCAATATAACCGACGGTATCTATTACAGGCAGGGTTTCGGAAAGCTTTAAAAGATATTTGTTGTATTCCGTAAGCTTTACGCCCGCCGTTTGAAGCACAAGCGAGGAAAGATAGTTAGAGCTGAGCTTTTCAACGGTGTACTCCTCAATATCATAGTTTGCCCAAATTATAAACGGAGTAACATGGCGCGCCTGCTCCTGCTCGGAGGTGAGCCCCGAAAGGCTCTGAACGCCCATAACCTCGGCAATAAATTCGGTTTCAACCGAGGGCTGATGATCCCCGAACATACAAATAACCGTAGGCTCCTTAACATTTGTGAAATACTCCACAAGCTCCTTAAAGGCGTTGTCACTCGCCTTTACAAGTGAAAGATACTTATTTGCCTTGTTGTAAGCCTTTGAGGTGGAGGTTGCGTAAACAGATTCATCGAAATTAACGCAGCTTGTTGTGTAGCCGCCGTGATTTTGCATGGTTACGTTAAAGCAGAAATACGGCTGTGACTTATCCCTGCTCTCGTAATCCTCAATAAGCAGCTTGTAATCATAGGAATCGCTGATGTACTGACGTATCAGCATATTCTGACCCGGATAATACTGCTCAATAAGCTCCTGCAAATAGTTCGGGTCACTTCCGTTGGACTGATAATCCCGCATAAGCGAAATATCCATTATATTTTCAAGGCTTGTGAATTTTTCAAATCCCAAAAGCCTGTAAACCTCGGTGCGGTTCCACCCTGCGGCATAATAGGGGTGCAGTGCCGCAGCCGAATAGCCCTGCCCCTTGAGGGTTGAAATAAGTGAAGCCACGGGATTTTTTATATATAGCATATACGCATTACTGCCCGAGGGCAAAAACGCCGTTGTGTGACCTGTTAAAAATTCAAACTCGGTATTAGAGGTGCCCGCCCCTATTACGGGAACATACAAATTACCCTTAACCGTGTTTTCGGTGAGGGCGCGCATAAAGGGCATATAATCCTCATTTGTTTGAAGGTTGCCCAAAACGCTCAAATCCGAAAGCGATTCGTTCATAATACAAATTATGTTGGGCTTCACGTAATCATCACTGCCGGTATCGGGTTTTCCTTCGTCCCCGCCCAAGGTGCTGCTCACATAATTCTTAATCTCATCGGGATTGTAATTGCCCGGCTCCGACATATACAAATACTTTGTATTTAAAAAGAAATTCAGCACAAAGCCGTAATTATGGTATCCCCTGGTTTGGTTCCAAAAATCCGGCTTTACGCCCGCATCGGCAAAAATGCTTGTGAAATAAAACAGTATAAACACAACCACCGAAAAGGTTCCCGTAAAGGCCCGCATTATAAGCTTGGTTAAAAAGTTATACTTCGGTGTTTTTGTTTTAAGTGCCAAAATCACCGTGAAAATGAATATGAGGGATGCGGTCATCACCTTGTAGGTGGGTGTGTAATCATAGGTGTTGGCAACACCGGCCGCGGTTTTTACGCTTAAAAAATCCATCGGCAAAAAGGGTGTGCCCCTGAAATCCGTAATATAGCTGTGTGCAACAGCCAAACCGAAACAAACCGTATTTACCGAAAGATAGGCCACCCTCAGGCTGCCGGTCAAAGCGAAAAGCAGGAAATACAGCAAAAAAGTAAGCAGATAATTGCCGAAAAAGCCGAGATATGTCATATTGTAAATAAAGACATTATTCAGGCATTCGGTCATGGTTATAACAACAAACGGCATTATGAAAATACCGGCCATATAAAGCACCTTGCCGAGGCGTTCGTTTTTCACCGTTACGGTGTAAACCGCCGCAAGCCCCAAAATAAAGGGGCACATAAGCGCAAATGCAAGCAAGAGCCACTTCTGCCTGAAATCCTGTAAAACATATGCATTTACATCCAATATTACGGCAAGTGCGGTTACAGCACATATTACGGAGCCTATTATTTTAGACCGCTTTGATGAGGTGATTTCAAAGTTTTCACGACAAAATGCGGGTATTTTTTGTTTAAAAAAAGCCGTTGCATTGTTTACGGCATTTTTAAAAAAAGTCATATCAGCCATACATTCCTTTCAGAAGTACAATGCTTCAAATCCGAAAAGTTTAATAACGAATGATGATTATTATAACATATCCAACCGAAAAATACAACCTGCAAAATGTTAATAAGAAAATCACCGTCCGAGCCTTGCCCTGTAACCGGGAAAAAGCTCATCGGCAAACCAAACCTCTTTAACGTGAAATTCCCTGCCGTTAAGGTAAGAAAGCAGACCCGCATCCCCCGTGAAGGCAAATTTCAGGCTGTAGGAATAAAGCGCCTGACGGTTAAAGCCCGCATTTTTCCCGCGCTCGCCCCGCCCGTACTTGCCATCCCCCAAAAGGGGGTGCCCGATTGAAGCCATATGTGCCCTTATTTGGTGGGTTCTGCCGGTAAGCAGCTCTATTTCCGCAAGGGAAAGGCCGCCGCGGCTGTCAATCACGCGATAGCGCGTTTTGACAGTAAGGGCAGCATCGGTTTTTTTATTTTTTAAATACACACGGTTTTCATCGGCATTTTTTTCAAGAAAGCCCTCAAGCAGTGCCTCCTTTACCTTAGGCGTGCCGTGAAGCACCGCAAGGTAACGCTTTTCAAGCTCACGGGATTTTATTTTTTCGCACAAAATTCGCAAAGCCTCGGCATTTTTGGCGGCTATAACAATGCCGCCGGTATTTCGGTCAATGCGGTTGGCAAGTGCCGGACGAAAGCTGTTTTCCTCATCCGGGCGGTATTCACCCTTATCATAAAGATAGTGCAGTATTCTGGCTATCAGGGTATCGCCGTACTCGTTTTTATCGGGGTGAACAAGAAGTCCCTGCGGCTTATCCGCAAGCAATATGTTTTCATCCTCATAAACTATGTAAAGCTTACTCGGTGCCGAAAGAAAATCATACTTCGGCTCCGTCGGCACAAAAAATTCATCGGCTATATAAGCCTCCACCGTGTCACCCTTGCACAGGCGCGTGCCGATTTCCGCACGCTTGCCGTTCACCTTTATTCTTTTTGTTCTTATATATTTAAACATAAGCGATTGCGGAAGTGAGGGACAGCACTTTGAAATGAATTTATCAAGGCGCTGATTGCTGTCGTTTGCGCTTATATTAAAGCTTTTCATTAAAATCACCCGTTTGACTTGCAAAATATTAATGATTGTTTTATAATAGCCGTTATAGTACATCTAAGCGAGGAATGAAAATGGCAAAAAACGGTAATATACACGGCGGTCACCGCAGCAGAGTAAGAGATGAGCTTCGCGCCTCGGGGCTTAACGAAGCCACGCCGCCGCACAAGGTTATTGAATACATACTCTACCATTCCATTCCGCAAAAGGATACAAACGTGATAGCGCATGAGCTGATAAGCCGCTTCGGCTCGATTTCGGGAATACTCGATGCCCCGACCGAAAGCCTTATGCAGGTGCCCGGCATAAGCAAGGTGTCGGTTTCACTGCTTAAGCTTATAGTACCGGTTGCACGCATTTATTCGTCCGAGAAAAGCTCCTCCGAGCAGTGCTTTAACGATACCGAATCCATAGCACGGTATATCATCGGCAGATATTTCGGCTACGGCAACGAGGTTTTCTCAATGCTTTCACTTTCCGCCTCGGGCCGTCTGCTCGGCTTTGATACCCTTTCAAACGGTGAGGTAAACCAGGTTGTGGTTTCCGTAAGGCAGGTGGTTGAAACCGCCATAAAGCGAAACGCCGTTCGCGTTGTGATTGCGCACAATCATCCCGGCGGTGTGGCACTGCCGAGCCCCGAGGACATAAGAATGACCGAAATGATAAGCAATACCCTGCGCCACATCAACATTCGGGTTGACGACCACATTATCATAACCGATGACGATTATGTTTCAATGTCACAAAGCCGTTGCTTTAAATACATTTTCGAGCCCGAGAGCAAAGCGGCTCAATTGAATGAGTAATCGTTTTAAAAAACCGTACAGACAGCACAGCCGACCGGCTGTGCTGTCTGCTTTAAAGCTTTTCAACTTTAATTAAATTCGTGTTGCCCGATTTACCGTTGGTGACGCCGCCGGTTATAACAATTCTATCCCCGTCACTTAAATTCAAAAGCGATTTTGTAAGCTTTTGCGCATTGTAAAACAACACATCTGTCGAGGGATAATTTTCGCACATTTGCGGGGTCACTCCCCATGAAAGCGCCAGCTTACGCCAGGTTTTTTCATCTGTTGTAAGCCCCACTATATCAACAGGCGGCCTAAAGCGGGAAACCATTCTTGCGGTCATTCCCGAAAGACTGCAAACCGCAATGGCGCGGGCATCAATATCTATTGCCATACCGCAGGTTGCGTGTGAAATGGCATCGACCGTGTTTTTGATTTTAAACTCGGCCGATAAAAACCGCTTACCGTAATGTATATTCTTTTCGGCGCTCTCGGCAATGCGCGCCATAGACTGCACCGCAAGCACAGGGTATTTTCCCGCGGCGGTTTCGCCCGAAAGCATTATGGCACTTGTGCCGTCGTAAACGGCATTGGCAACATCCGAAATTTCGGCCCTTGTGGGGCGCGGATTGTGTATCATGGATTCCAGCATTTCGGTGGCGGTTATAACCCGCTTGCCGAGCAGCCTGCACTTTGTGATGATTTTCTTTTGTATTGCGGGGAGCTCCTCATAGGGTATCTCAACCCCCATATCTCCGCGTGCCACCATAATTCCGTCACACTCGCTGCTGATTTCCTCAATGTTGTCAACACCCGAGCGGTTTTCTATTTTTGCTATTAAATCTATTCCCTCGGCACCGATTTCCGAAAGATACTTCTTAACATCAAGCAAATCCTGCTTACAGGAAACAAAGGAGCAGGCAATAAAATCAACCCCGTGCTCAATGCCGAATTTAATATCCTGCTTATCCTGCTCGCTTAAATACTTTTGCTTAAGCGTTTTATTGGGGAAGCTCATACTCTTTCTGTCGGAAAGCTCGCCGCCCGCCAAAACGCGGCAACAAATATCACGCCCCGGCTTTTCGACAACCTCAAAGATTAAAAGCCCGTTGTTTAAAAGTATTTTATCCCCTGCTTCAAGGTCATCGGCAAGACCCTTGTAGTTTACCGAAACGCGCTTTTCATCCCCCTCAACCTCATCGGGAGTAAAGGTGAATAAATCCCCCTCGTTTAAAAACACCTTTCCGTTTTTAAAGGTTTTTATGCGGTATTCGGGGCCTTTTGTATCCAGCATAAGGGCAATAGGCAACCCGAGCTCCGCGCGAACCTCCTTTATAAGGTTAATCCTTTTTTCGTGATCCTCATGTGTATTGTGTGAAAAATTCAGGCGGGCAACATTCATTCCCGCCTTGCACATTTGTACCAGCGTTTCCTTATCCGAGCAGGCCGGACCCAGTGTGCACACTATTTTTGTTTTTCTCATTACTCTTTACCTGCCAATTTATTACAGCCCCGATAATTACGCACCGCAGTGCGAAGGGCTTTGAAAATATTATACCATATTTTCGTTAAAAAACAACCCTTTAAATGATTTTCGGGGAAATTACACGGCAGGCTAGTGTGACAGGTTCAAGTCCTGTCACACTAGGCAAATACAGCCCGCATAATATCACTCCGTTAAGCAAACCTAACCGTAACCGCAGTGCCGACATTTTCGGTGCTTTCCAACCGAAGTGCCGCACCGTGATAGGCAACGGCGTGCTTAACAATGGAAAGCCCGAGCCCCGTGCCGCCCGTTTCCTTTGAATGGCTTTTATCCACACGGTAAAAGCGTTCGAAAATCCTGTCCCTGTGCTCTGCGGGAATACCGATGCCAGTATCACTTACCGAAAGCTCTGCTTTGCCGTTTTCTTTCGTCACCTTAATTTCAACCTGTCCGCCGATTTTGTTATAGCGAACGGCGTTATCGCAAAGGTTATAAATAATTTCGTAAATATACCGTTTTACACCGTTTACCGTGCAGGGCTCACCCGTAACCGAAATGCTCACCTGCTTTTCCGCGGCCAATCCGGAGAGAACCTCTGCCACCTCGCCTGCCAATGCCTGCAAATCCACCGTTTCAAGCGGCAATTCGGTCTGCTCGTCAAGCTGTGACAGGCGGATAATATCGTTAATCAGCGACACAAGCCTTGCCGCTTCGTTTTTTATATTGCCGATAAACCTTTTTGTATCCTCGGGTTTTACAAGCCCGTTTTCCAAAAGCTCGGCACTGCCTATAATTGATTGCAGCGGCGTTTTCAATTCGTGTGAAACATTGGCGGTAAATTCCCTGCGGCTGCGCTCGGCATAAGCCGTTTCGCTTACATCCACACAAAGAATGACCGCTCCCAAAATTTTTCCGCCCGATACGGTGGGGGTTATCATAAACCGAAATTCCCTGCCGCTTCGTTCCTCGGTAAATTCGCTGTGCTCACCCGAAAGGGCTTTTTTTACCGCCCTGTTCATTGCGGTGCTGCGGTCAAATGTCAAAAAGCTGCAACCGAGCACATTTGTATCCACGCCGAAAAGCCCTTGCGCCGCCCCGTTTATGCTGATGACCGCGCCCTTTTTATCAAGCAGAACCAACCCCTCCTTAAGGGATGAGGTGATTTGCTCAAGCTCATCGGATTTCCGCTTCAATTCCCTTATTTGTGAGTCGATTTGCTTGTGCTGGCGGCTCAGCCTCAATAAAATCGGCGTAAGCTCCTCATATGTATTGTTGCTGTCGGGGTGCTCCAAATCAAGTGCTTCAAGCGGCTTTACAATGCTTTTGGCCATTTTTTGCGACAGCACAATCGCAATCACCGTTGCAAGCAGAATAACCGCACAAATCAATGGCAGCATTCCGATAATCAGGGTTGCAATTGTCACCTGCGTTGCGGAAATGCGCAGTACGTTTCCGTTATTTAAGCGTATTGCCTCGTAAAAAGTGCGTTCGGTCAATGTTGCGGAATACCGTGAGCTGCTGCCGCTGCCGTTTTGCAGAGCCTCTTTAATTTCGGCGCGGTCAAGGTGATTTTCCATTTCATCGCTTTTCACCTCGGAATCGTACAAAACCGAGCCGTCACTTGAAATCAAGGTAAAACGGAAGGTATCCGAGCGGTAATTTTCAAAATATTCTTCACCGCCGCGCTCCACTCCCACACTTGCAAGCGAAAGCTCCTCCTTTAGGCGGTTTATTTGCGATTTGTTGAAATAATCGTATAAAAACCCGCTTGTGAAAACAAGGCAGACAAGCAAAACCGTCATTGAAGCGGCAAAAACAGAACAAAATATTTTTTTGCTCATAGCTCCGCCTCCAGCTTATAGCCTACGCCTATTACGGTTTTTATATATTCCGAGGCACACCCGAGCTTTTTTCGCAGGGTTTTAATGTGCATATCCACCGTTCTGGTCTCGCCCAAATAATCGGTTCCCCAAACCTTTGAAAGCAGCCGCTCCCTTGTAAAAACCGCACCTTGATTTTTCATAAAAAGCTTCAAAATTTCAAATTCCTTAAAAGTCAGGGGCACTCTGTCACCGTTTACAAATACGGTGTGCCGTTTCCCGTTCAGGGTTATTTTGCCCGCCGTGAGTATTTCCTCATCATCAGGCTCACAACGGCGCAATACCGCCTTAATGCGCGATACCATTTCCATCATACCGAAGGGCTTTACAAGGTAATCGTCGGCACCCGTGTCAAGTCCTGCGATTTTATCGGGCTCGGTGCCCTTTGCGGTAGCCATAATCACCGGAAGTCTTGCGGTTTTCGGGTTTTGCCTGATTTTTTTAAGCACCTCCACACCGTCAATTCCGGGCAGCATAATATCCAGCACAACAAGGTCGGGCTTTTCCGTTTCAAGTGCATTCAAAAACGATGCTCCCTCGGAAAAGCCGCGTGCCGAAAAGCCCGTTTGTGTCAGTGTGTAAACCTCAATATCCCGTATGGTATTGTCATCATCCACGCACCAAATCAGCATATATCACTCATCCCCTTTGTGAATACCCGTCACTGAAAATTCCACCCACTCGGCAATATTAACCGCATGATCTCCTATGCGTTCAAAATATTTTGCAATCATTAAAAGGTCAAGCGCATATTCGCCGTCGGCTGGGTTGCCCGCAATCATACCGATAAGCGATTTTTTTATTTCTATAAAATCGTTATCCACAATATCATCATAAGCGCAAACAGCCCTTGAAAGCTCCAAATCCCTGCGCACGTAGGCATCAATGCTGTCGGTCACCATTTTTTTGGTAGCCTCGGCCATTTTTCGTATTCCGTGGCACTCAAGTCCTGTGCGACCGTTTAAAAACACAATAATTTCGGCAATATCCTCAGCCTGGTCGCCTATGCGCTCCATATCGGTAATCATTTTCAGAGCGGCCGAAACGGTTCGCAAATCCCGTGCCACGGGCTGCTGCTGCAACAAAAGCTTTAGGCAAATGCTCTCAATCTCGCGCTCCATTTGGTCAATACGGTGACCGTCCGACCTTACCTGCTCCGCCTTTTTTACGTCACCGTCAAGCAAAGCCTCGGTTGAAAGCGCAATCATACCCTCACACCGAGAGCCCATTTCAATCATTTTATTATTCAGCATTTCAAGCTGTTCGTCAAATCTGTTTCTCATTTCAGCCGAACCTCCCGGTAATGTAATCCTCTGTACGCTTATCCTGCGGATCGGAAAAAAGTGCCTCGGTATTGCCGAATTCAATCAGCTCCCCGAGCAGGAAGAATGCGGTCATATCCGAAATACGCACCGCCTGCTGCATATTGTGGGTTACTGTAATTATAGTATATTTTTCTTTTAAATTCAACACCAGCTCCTCAATTTTCGAGGTTGAAATAGGGTCAAGTGCGCTGGTGGGCTCATCCATCAGTAAAACCTGCGGCTTCACAGCCAGGGCACGGGCAATGCAAAGTCGCTGCTGCTGCCCGCCCGAAAGCCCTAAGGCATTCTTTTTCAGCCTGTCCTTTACTTCATCCCAAATGGCGGCACCCACAAGTGCCTCCTCCACAATTTCATCAAGCTTAACCCTGTTTTTTATTCCGTGTGTGCGCGGGCCGTAGGCAATGTTATCGTAAATACTCATAGGAAACGGGTTTGGCTTTTGAAACACCATACCTACATCACGCCTCAGCTCATTTACATCCACGCTTTTATCGAAAATGCTTTTTCCGCCGTAGGTTACCTCACCCGATATTTTCACCGACGGTATAAGGTCATTCATACGGTTAAGAGTTTTGAGAAATGTAGATTTACCGCACCCCGAGGGGCCTATGAGCGCGGTAATGCTTTTTTCGGGAATTTCAATGTTTATATTTTTAAGCGCCTGTGCTTCGCCGTACCAAAGGCAAAGCTCCTTTGCGGTCATAATGCTGTTTTTCATAAATTTTTCCTCTTTTCAAAATACTTGCCTACCGACACCGCCGAAAAATTGATAATCAGCGTTAAAATCATTAAAATTGCCGCTATTGCAAAGGCAACGCCGAATTCGCCGTCCTCCTTGGCGTAAACGTAAAGAGCTACCGTAAGGGTGGCACCCGGGCGGGAAAGTCCTTCAATAAGGCCGCTGAGCGTGTGCGCAAAGCCCGCGGTAAAAAGCAGTGCCGCCGATTCGCCCATAATTCTGCCGACCGACAAAATGCACCCGGTTATAACACCGTCAATGCATCCGGGCAGCACAACCGTGCGAATAACCCTCCATTTGCCTGCCCCCAAGCCGAAAGCTCCCTCACGGTAGGCCTGCGGCACCGTTTTAAGGCTTTCCTGTGTTGTGCGCATAACCGTAGGCAAATTCATAATCACAAGCGTAAGTGCACCCGCAAGCAGACTTGTGCCGAAATTATTTGAAAAAAGAAGCATTCCCACAAGGCCGTAAATAACCGAGGGTATTCCCGAGAGGGTTTCGGCGGCGTATTCTATTGCCGCCACAATTCGCCTGTCTTTTGCGTATTCCGTTAAGTAAACCGCTGCGCCCACACCCAAGGGCAAAACAATAACGAGGGTTGCCAAAACAATGTAAAGCGTGTTCAGAATATCCGGCAGAATACCTATTCTGTTTTGAAGTATGCTCGGCTTTGTGGAAAGCAGCTCCCACGAAATGTGCGGAAGCCCTTTTGCCAGCACATAAATCACCAAAAAGAGGGTCAGCGCCGCAGTTACGGCAGTTGAAGCCACCATAGCCCCGCGCATTATGTTGATATAAATTTTCCGTTTATTTTTCATAGCTATTTATTTTTCTCCCGCTTTAAAAAGAAATTCAGTGTTGCATTAACAAGCATAATAAACAGATACAGAACGAGTGCTATGGAAAAAAGGGCGTTTCTTTGCAGGCTTCCCGGGCTTGAATAGGACATTTCACTCGCCACGGCCGTTGTTAAAAACCGCACGCTTTGAAAAAGCGACGGCATATTCGCCACATTTCCAGCAACCATCATCACCGCCATTGCCTCACCTATGGCACGCCCCACTCCGAGCACCACGGCGGCGGCAATACCGCTTTTTGCCGCGGGAACAGATACCCTGAAATAGGTTTCAACCGGCGTTGCTCCGAGTGCTAAGGAGCCGTCCTCATATTCCCGCGGCACACTGTCAAGTGCGGTAACGGAAACCTTAATAATATTCGGCAATATCATAACACTGAGCACAACAATGGCCGACAAAAGGCTTGCGCCGTCGGGGACATTGAATATTTCGCGAACCGCGGGAACAAGCACAAGCATACCCACAAGCCCGTAAACCACAGACGGAATACCGGCAAGCAAATTAACCGCGTTACCCACAACAGCTTTAATTTTTCGGTTTGCAAGCTTTGAGAGATACACGGCCGTGAAAAATCCTATGGGCACGCCTATTAAAAGGGCTCCCGCCATACCGTAAATACTTGTGAGTATGAACGGTAGTATTCCGAATTTCGGCTCATCTGCGGTGGAGGCCCATTCCCGCCCGAACAGAAAATCAAAAAAGCCGATTTCCCCTATAGCAGGCAGCCCCGAGACAATCAGGTAAACGGTAATCAGCAAAACACAGCCCACCGTAATAAGCCCGAGCGCCAAAAAGCCGCCGTGAATAACGCTTTCGAGCATTCTTTTTTTCTTCATTTACAACACCTCTGTACGACCGTCACACGCCGACATTCAATTATCGGCCTGCGGGCACCGCACCTACGGAGAGTATGATTTCATCGGCCGTTTCCGAAGTGATGTAGTCGAAAAAGCCCTGAGCCGCTTTTGATAATTCGGCATTTTCCCTTGTTACAAGCACAAAGGGACGCTGTATAATATAGCTCCCATCCTTAACGGCCGCCTCACTCGGGGCAACGCCGCCTACCGATAAGGCCTTTACCGTGTCCTTTACCGCCGCAAGCGAGGCATAACCGATTGCCGCAGTGTTACCCGCAACGGTGGTTATAACATCCCCGGTGGAGGTTAATTCCTGGCGGTATTTGCATTTTTCCTCGGTATCGGTAATTGCTTCAAAGCCGTCACGGGTGCCGCTGCCGGCCTCCCTGCCGATAAGAACGATTTGTTCATCCCTACCGCCTATTTCACTCCAATTTGTAATTTCGCCCCTGTAAATTTCAGCAATGGTTTCCACATCCAAATTGTCAATCGGATTTTCGCGGTTTACTATTATCGCAATTCCGTCTAAGGCAAGCACAGTTGCCTTTAAGCCCTTTGCCTTTTCTTCGTCCTTCAGCTCACGGCTTGAAAGCCCTATGTCACAGCGTCCCTCCAAAACCGCTTGAATACCGCTGCCCGAGCCTGTGCCGTTGTAAGAAACCCCGACACCCGTCTCGTTTTCATAGGCCTCGCTTAAGGCGCCTATTACCTTGCTCATTGAGGTGGAGCCGTCGGTAGCTACCACGTCCGAGTCTCCGCAGCCGACAAGTGCCGTACAGCTTAAAAGTGCCGCAATCAGTAAGCTTAAAATCTTTTTCATTTCGTTTTATCTCCTTTTTTCTTCTTCGTAGTTTTCTCACTACGTTTATTATTATAATTTTCCGCTGTAAAATTCGCATTCCCATCGGTGTAAAATCAAAGTAAAATCCGAAACAGCAAAACTGAGGTCTCTACGATACCAGCAAGCATCATTAAACAAAAAAATTGCAAAATACTTGACAAAACAAAAAACAGGTGTTAAAATACGTAGCATAAAATAAAGGCTGTGAAGGAATTATTTTTTACCTGCGGTGCTTTTAGAGAGTCGGCGGACGGTGCAAGCCGATACATCGGTGTAAAAAAGTCTCATTCCCGAGCTTGGCGGCTGAATTTCAAGTAAGCGGCCACGGAAGTGCTCCGTTATCAGGGCAGAGGGCTTGTTTGAGCTCGACCGAGTGACCGTTTTGCTGAAAAACGGTAATCAGGGTGGTACCGCGAAAGCTATTTCGTCCCTGAGATTGCGTAAATTGCGCAATCTCGGGGCTTTTTTATTTTTGGTCAGAGGGGGGTTGCCCCATCTGCGGAAAGGTTGTGCAGAAATGCAAAAAATTAAAATTTGTGACAGAACCCTGTGCCGAAGCGGAGCCGATTTCGGCTTTAAGGAGAAGCTTGAAATCGCACGTCAGCTTAACAGGCTGAAGGTTGATGCAATTGAGCTGCCCGCAATAGAAAATCCGCGGGCGGATGCACTGCTTATAAAAGCAATTGCCTCCTTTGCGAGGGAGCCTGTGCTTTCGGTAAACGCCGGTATTACAAAAGAAAGCATTGCAAGCACGGCCGCCGCCCTTGCAACCGCCGAAAAGCCCGAGCTTCGCATTGAGCTGCCCGTTTCCACAGTGGGAATGGAATACACCTGCCACAAAAAAGCCGATAAAATGGCCGCCACCGTAAATGAGCTGGTGGCATATGCCAAGGGTATGGTGCCGACGGTTGAATTTTACGCGATTGATGCAACCAGAGCAGACCCCGCCGAGCTTGAAGCCATAATTAAAGCCGCACTGGAGGCGGGAGCGGATAAAATCACCCTGTGCGATACCGCGGCCGAAATGCTCCCCGAGGATTTCGGAGCCTTTGTTAAGGCCGCCGCCGAAAAATTCGATACCGAAATATGTGTTTGCTGCAATAATAAAAACGGACTTGCGGCGGCAAACACGGTAACGGCGGTTAAAAACGGCGCCGCCTGCTTTAAGGCCTCCGCCGACGGCGAGGAGGCTCCGCTTTCCACGGTGACGGCGGCCATGAAAAACTGTGCCGAGGCGGCAGGCTTTGAGCTTGGAATTAAATACACCGAGGTTAAGCGGATTATAAGCCAAATAAGCCGAATTACCGGTAAATCGGAAGCCCCTGCGACGACCGCCGCCACAGACGGGGATTTTATGGATTTCGGTGCGGATGACAGCCGCGAGAGTGTTATGACCGCGGTTTTAAGGCTCGGCTACGATTTATCCGATGAGGACTGCGACCGCGTTTATGAGGAATTTTTGCGTGTTGCCGCAAAAAAGAACGTGGGCGAAAAGGAGCTTGATGCGATTGTTGCAAGCGTGGCCTTGCAGGTGCCCGCCTCATACAAGCTTGTAAGCTATGTTATAAACAACGGTAATATTATTTCCTCATCGGCACAAATGACCCTTGAAAGGGACGGAAAGCCCTTAAGCGGCATTGCAATGGGCGACGGGCCGGTAGCCTCCGCCTTTGCCGCAATTGAGCAGATAACCGGAAAGCATTATGAGCTTGACGATTTTCAAATACATTCGGTAACCGAGGGCAAGCAGGCACTCGGCACGGCGCTTGTAAAGCTTCGCAGTGAGGGGCGCCTGTATTCTGGCAACGGTATTTCAACCGATATTATAGAGGCGGGCATTAAGGCATATTTAAGCGCCGTCAACAAAATTGTTTATGAGGAGGAGAATGCGTAATGAAGCTTTCTTTTTCAACCAAGGGCTGGCACAATACCGATTTTGACGGCCTTTGCGCTACCGCAACCGAGCTTGGCTTTAACGGCATAGAGCTTCATAACATACACAACAGCCTTTTCACCGATAAGGACGGTCCGTTTCGCGAGCACACCTCAAGGCAGACGGTAAGGCGGCTTTTTGAAGCGGGGCTTTCACTGCCCTGTATAGATACGGTTTGCAACCCGAGCATGGCAAGTGAGGCCGAGACCGCCGCCGAGGAAATAAGCACTTGCATTGCCATTGCCGCCGAGCTTCACATTCCGTATGTTCGGCTTAAGGCCGCGGGGGATGTGCTTGATGAGGAAAAGAGCGCTGCCGTGCGCACAATTATTGAAAAAGCACTGCCCACAGCCGAAGAAAACGGCGTTGCACTGCTTGTGGAAACAAGCGGAATTTATTCCGACACAGCCGCACTGCGCGACCTGCTTGACAGCTTTGCAAGCGATAGCCTCGGTGCACTTTGGGATATGTATTCTCCCTACTTTTTAAAGGGCGAGGAGCCCGAGCTTACCGTTAAAAACCTCGGTGCGTACATAAGGCACGTCCACATAAAGGATGCGGTAAGAACCGACAGCGGCGCCGAATTTTGCCTTATAGGCGAGGGCGAAATGCCGATAGAGGAAATGATGCTCGGTCTTCGCTCGGTTAATTACGACGGCTTTATTTCGCTTGAGTGGCACCCCGAATGGTGCAAAGAGCTTGACGATATGGAAATTATTTTCGCCCAGTTTGTAAACTTTATGAAGCAGTTTGCAGATACACGCGGCAGCGATAATTCACTTTATTACAACCGTGCACACACCGGCAAATACGTTTGGGAGAAGGACCGACTGATTGATGCCACCTTTTCCGAGGTGCTTGACCGAATGGTTGAGGAATTTCCCGATCAATATGCCTTTAAATACACAACCCTCGATTACACCCGAACCTACAGCGAATTTAGGGACGATGTGGACGAATTTGCACGTGCGCTTGTAGCACTCGGTGTTAAGGCGGGCTCACACGTGGCGGTTTGGGCAACAAACATTCCGCAATGGTTTATAGCCTTTTGGGCCACGGTAAAGCTCGGGGCGGTGCTTGTGACCGTAAACACGGCCTACAAAATTCACGAAATAGAATACCTTTTGCGCCAGTCCGATACACACACGCTTATTATGACCGAGGGTGCAAAGGATTGCAATTACGGAGAGATTATTGCAGAGCTCTGCCCCGAGCTTGCGGGCAATCGTCCGGGCGAGCCGCTTCACAGCAGGCGCCTGCCCTTTATGCGCAATGTAATAACCGTGGGCTATTCAATGCCCGGCTGCCTCACCTGGGAGCAGGCACTTCGCCGTGCGGGCGAGGTTCCCGAGGCCACGGTTTACAGAATGGCCGCCGCCGTTGATAAGGATGATGTTTGCAATATGCAGTACACCTCGGGCACAACGGGCTTTCCCAAGGGGGTTATGCTCACCCACTACAATGTTGTTAACAACGGCAAATACATAGGCGACCATATGGAGCTTTCCACGGCCGACAGAATGATGATTCAGGTGCCGATGTTCCACTGCTTCGGAATGGTGCTTTCAATGACCGCCTCAATGACGCACGGCACAACTATGTCTCCGCTGCCGTATTTTTCGGCAAAATCGGCACTGGCCTGTGTTAACCGCGAGCGCATAACGGCCTTTAACGGCGTGCCCACAATGTTTATTGCAATGATGCACCACCCCGACTTTGAAAAAACCGATTTTTCACATATGCGGGTAGGCATTATGGCCGGAGCCAACTGCCCCGCCGACCTTATGAAAAAGGCCACGGAGGTTATGAATATGAAGGAAATCGTTTCGGTTTACGGCCAAACCGAGGCCTCCCCCGGTTGCACCATGAGCAGCTACTACGATTCGCTTGAGGTGCGCACCGAAACGGTGGGCAGTGCCTTTGCGAATGTTGAATGTAAGGTTGTAAACCCGGAAACGGGCGAGGATTGCCCCGATGGTGAAAACGGCGAATTTGTGGCGCGCGGCTACAATGTTATGAAGGGCTATTACAAAATGCCAAAGGCCACGGCAGAGGCCATAGATAAAAACGGCTGGCTGCATTCGGGCGATTTGGCCTGCCGCACCCCCGATGGGAATTACAAAATCACCGGCCGCTTAAAGGATATGATTATACGCGGCGGCGAGAACATTTACCCCAAGGAAATAGAGGAATTTATTTACACCTGCCCGAAGGTGAGCGACGTTCAGGTTATAGGTGTTCCCGATAAACAGTACGGCGAAGAAATTATGGCTCAAATAATACTTAAAAAGGGCGAGGAAATGACCGCCGAGGAAATGCGCGAATACATTGCCACCCATATGGCACGTCACAAGGTTCCCCGTTATATTGAATTTGTGAGCAGCTTCCCGATGAACGCGGCGGGAAAAATTTTAAAATACAAAATGCGCGAGGAAGCGGCGGAAAGATTGGGTCTTAAATGATAAACGGATTTAAAATAACCGATGCGCACTGCCATATTTATCCCGAAAAAATCGCTTCGCGTGCGGTTGCGGGAACCGATAATTTTTACGGTGAGCATTCGGTGGGAACTGGAACGGTTGAGGATTTAATAAAGTGCGGCACCGCCGCCGGAATTGACCGCTTTGTGGTTCAATCGGTGGCAACCACGCCGCATCAGGTTAAAAGCATAAACGAATTTATCGCGCGTGAGGTTGCTGCCGCCCCCGATAGGCTGACGGGGCTCGGTACCCTGCACCCCGACAGTGAGGATATAAAGGGCGATGTTGAATACCTGCTTTCACTCGGTCTTCGCGGTGTTAAGCTGCACCCCGATATTCAGGCCTTTAAAACAGATGACTACCGTTGCCTTAAAATTTACGAGCTGTGCGAGGAAAAGGGACTGCCCGTGCTTATGCACGCGGGTGACAACCGATATGATTATTCAAACCCAAACCGATTACTGCCGATACTTAAAATTTACACCGGCCTTACGGTTATAGGCGCACATATGGGCGGCTGGTCAATATGGGAGGAAGCAAGCAGGCAATACTGCGACATACCGAATTTTTATGTTGATTGCTCCTCCTCCTTCCCCTATCTTGACAAAAAAACCGCAAAGGAAATAATCCGGCGCTACGGAGCAGACAGGGTGCTGTTCGGAACCGATTATCCTATGTGGTCGGCAAAATCGGAGCTTGATTATTTTTTATCCTTAGAGCTTGACAAGAGCGAAATCATAAGTATACTTAATACAAATGCTGCTGAAATTTTTAATTTGGAGTGAAAATCTATGAACAGAGATACAATTTGCGTACAGGGCGGCTACACACCCGAAAACGGTGAGCCCCGCCAGATACCCGTTATTCAAAGCACAACCTTTAAATATGCTACGGGCGATGCCATGGGCAAGCTTTTCGATTTGGAGGCAAGCGGTTATTTTTACACCCGCCTGCAAAACCCCACCAACGATTCGGTGGCGGCCAAAATATGCGAGCTTGAGGGCGGCACCGCCGCAATGCTCACCTCGTCCGGTCAGGCGGCTTCGTTCTATTCGGTCTTTAACATAGCCTCCTGCGGGGATCACGTTGTTTGTTCCTCGGCGGTTTACGGCGGCACCTACAACCTTTTTGCCGTTACAATGAAGCGTATGGGAATAGATTTCACCTTTATTTCACCCGATTGCACCCTTGATGAGCTTAACAACGCCTTTCGCCCCAACACAAAGGCTGTTTTCGGTGAAACAATAGCCAACCCGGCACTCACGGTGCTTGATATTGAAAAATTCGCAAACGCCGCACACGCGCACGGTGTTCCGCTTATTATAGACAACACCTTTGCCACACCGGTTAATTGCCGCCCGTTTGAATGGGGTGCTGATATAGTAACCCACTCCACCACCAAATATATGGACGGTCACGGCTGTGCGGTAGGCGGCTGCATTGTGGATTCCGGCAAGTTTGATTGGACCCGCTACCCCGATAAATTCCCCGGGCTTTGCACCCCGGATGACAGCTACCACGGAATAACCTACACCGAGCGCTTCGGTCTTGCGGGCGCCTACATTACAAAGGCCACCGCACAGCTTATGCGCGATTTCGGCTCTATTCAGTCCCCGCAAAATGCATTTTACCTTAATTTGGGGCTCGAAAGCCTGCATTTGAGAATGAAAAAGCACTGCGAAAACGCCCTTGCGGTTGCGCGTGCGCTTAAAGCGGACGACCGCATAGCCTGGGTGACCTACCCCGGCCTTGAGGGTGACAAATACCACGCCCTTGCCGAAAAATATATGCCCGGCGGCACCTGCGGCGTTGTAAGCTTCGGTGTAAAGGGCGGCAGACAGGCCGCACAGGACTTTATGCAGGGCTTGAAAATTGCCGCAATAGAAACCCACGTTGCCGATGCCCGTACCTGCTGCCTGCACCCCGCAAGCACCACTCACCGCCAAATGACCGATGAGGAGCTCACAGCCGCGGGCATTTCACCCGACCTTGTGCGTTTTTCCTGCGGTATAGAGGATGCAGATGACCTTATAGCGGATATAAAACAGGCTCTTGATAATATTTGATTTATAATGTATAATTGTAGTGTTGTGAAAGCAACACTGCCGAAAGTGTAAGCAAACCGTCTTTTGCCTCCCTCTGACGAGGGAGGTGGCACGGCTTTGCCGTGACGGAGGGAGAGAAAATGCCGTAAAGCAACCTTTTTCCCGATACCCCTCAGTCACCCACTGTGACAGCTCCCACTTCAAGTGAGCCGAAACAGTTTTTTTGACACACCGCGTAGTGTTGCGAAAGCAGCACTACTTTTTTACTATGAGGAAATAAAAAATGCCTATAAAAATACCGAATGACCTGCCCGCCGTAAAAACCCTTAACGAGGAAAACATTTTCGTTATGACCGAAACGCGCGCCATAACACAGGATATTCGCCCTTTAAAAATACTTCTTCTTAATTTAATGCCCAAGAAAATAGAAACCGAAACCCAAATTTCAAGGCTCCTCGGCAATTCACCCTTGCAGGTGGACCTTGAATTTTTGCACACCGAAAGCCATATTTCAAAAAACACCTCACCCGAGCACCTTTTCACCTTCTACAAAACCTTTGCGGATGTGAAAAATCGCACCTTTGACGGTATGATTATAACCGGTGCCCCCGTAGAACAGCTCCCCTTTGAGGAAGTGGAATACTGGGCTGAGCTTTGCGAAATAATGGAATGGAGCAAAACCCATGTTCACAGCACACTGCATATTTGCTGGGGCGCGCAGGCAGGGCTTTATTACCATTACGGTATAAAAAAATACCCCCTGCAAAAAAAGCTGTTCGGGGTTTTCAAGCACAGTGTGGATTACAAAAATTCCATTCTTTTCCGTGGCTTTGATGATGAATTTATGGTTCCGCAATCTCGCCACACAACCGTTCACACCGAGGATATTGAAGCGGTGCCCCAGCTTAAAATTCTCGCTTCATCAAGCGAAGCCGGCGTGTATGCCGTTTCCTCTGCCGGCGGGCGGCGCATATTTATAACCGGTCACTCGGAATATGATGCCGATACACTTGCAAATGAATATTTCAGGGATTTAAATGCGGGTGAAAAAATAGAGCTGCCGAAAAATTATTTCGGCGGTAACGATCCTTCAAATCCGCCCACGGTCACCTGGCGTGCACACGCCAATTTGCTCTATTCAAACTGGCTCAATTATTTCGTTTACCAAACCACTCCGTATGATATAGAGAGCATAAAATAGGCTTTAACGACGATTTTTGGCGAAAAATTATATCAAAAACCCACAAATCAAAAGCAAGAGAAACGCAAATTGTTGGATAATTATTAGAACTTATACACAAATTGTTGACCTTTTTCTCAAATGTGGTATAATGTTAGTGTCGGATAGTGGTTATCCCCACTAAACAAAAAGGAATAAACGCCAATCTTATTAAGGAGATTTTTACGATGTGTGTTAAAGACGTAGTTATCCAAAATCAGGTCGGTCTTCATGCCCGTCCCGCAACCTTCTTCATCCAAAAGGCAAATGAATACAAATCCTCCATTTGGGTTGAAAAGGATGAAAGAAAGGTAAACGCCAAAAGTCTTTTGGGCGTTTTGTCGCTCGGTATCGTCGGCGGAACCTCCATTAAGATTATAGTTGACGGTTCGGATGAGAAAGAGGCTCTTGAAGGTCTGGTTGCCTTAGTGGAATCGGGCTTTGCCGATTAATTTCCGCAAATAAAAGTTCACCACCCGCATTTTGCGGGTGGTGTTTTTTTGCATAATCATTTGTTTGCTCCTATCAGCGGCAGCATTTCACCGTCAAGCTCGGTTGAAGAAATATCTCCGCCGATTATTTCCCCGTTCAGAACAATAAGATTAGCAACGGTGTTTTCGCGGTCGGTGAGCTTATAGGTGTAAACCGTGACGCTTCGCCCGCGATAGGGTGATAAATCAAAATCCGCCCTGCGCTGTAAAGAATTGTACTTTTCATAAACCGTGCCGAAAGCCTCGGGTATCAGCGTTTCCTTAACGGAAATCGCCGTTTCCCCGGCAGAGTAACCGAGACCACTTATATAGCTTACACGCAGAGCATTGGTTGAGCCGTCTGTTTCGTCACGCTTTACCGAGGCTACGCGGCTTATAAGCACAAGACTCAGCGTAAGCAGTGCGAGAATGACAAGCACTCCCCTTTTGGAAACGGTTATAAAAAGCTTCATTTAAAATTCCCTCCACTACAGTAATATGAGGGAGGGGGCGGTTATATGCTTTCTATAAGGCAAACGGCGTGGGCCGAAATACCCTCAAGCGCGCCCGTAAAGCCGAGGTGCTCCTCTGTTGTGGCCTTAACGTTTACGCAGTCCTCGGCAATACCGCAATCTGCGGCAATGCATTTAACCATTTCGGGTATGTAGTCCGCAAGGCGCGGCTTTTGCGCTATTACGGTGGCATCAATATTAATCGGTGCCAAGCCGCGCTCGGCAAGCAGGGCTACGCCGTGCCTTAAAAGTATGCGGCTGTCAATACCGGAAAAGGCGGGGTCGGTATCGGGGAAATGGCGGCCTATATCCCCCAGGGCCGCGGCACCGAGCAGTGCATCACACACCGCGTGAAGCAGCACATCGGCATCGGAGTGCCCCTCAAGCCCGAGGTTAAAGGGAATTTCCACCCCGCCGATAACAAGCCTTCTGCCGGAAACCAGGCGGTGAACGTCATAACCGTGTCCTATTCTCATGCTTCGCTCTCCTTTAAAATAAGATATTCCGCAAGAGGAATATCCTCGGGGGTGGTAATTTTAATGTTATCATAGCTGCCCTGCACAATAAACGGTGTGTAACCGGCCGCCTCCATAACAGACATATCATCTGTAAGGGTCGGGCTGTTTTCCACGCTTTGCAGTGCCGCGCGGTATTCCCGCACCCAAACACCCTGCGGCGTTTGCACCGAAGCCAGGGCATCGCGGTCGGGGGTGGAAACAACATATCCCTCGGCATTTATCTGCTTTACGGTGTCCTTCGGCTTTACCGCACAGGCCACCGCGCAGTGCTTTTCAAGTGCGCCTATTACTTCGTTTACAATTTTTTCGGTTACAAATGGGCGTGCACCGTCGTGTATCAGCACACGCTCGGCATTTTGCGGCAGGCGTGCGAGCCCGTTTTCCACAGACTGCCGCCTTGTTTCACCGCCACAAACAATATCGGTAAGCTTTGAAAGCGAATATTTTTCAGCCAATTGCTGCAGCACAAAAATATCCTCCGCGCGGGTCACAAGTATTATGTTTGAAATTTTTTCGCAGGCCTCAAGCCGCATAAGGGTTCTTATAACTGCGGGTATTCCGCACAAGGGAAGAAGCTGCTTGTTTGTGCCGCACATTCGGCTTGAAGCACCCGCCGCAACCGTAATAACCGGTATTTCACCCTCACCTTGCGGCACCTCCTCATATTGAAGCCTGTATTCCGTCTTCGGCATAGAAATCTCCTTTTGTCAAAAGCGCCCTGCTTTTGAGAGCAGGGTGCTTGAGAGTGACGACAAAGTCGCACTCTCTTGGACGGGAAAGCCGTTCGCACGAAAATCAAAGATTTTCGGACTGCACTCTTTCCCCGCCAATACCACCCCTGTCCTCTTGAAAATCCGCTGCAAAAGCGGATTTTCGCTTACAAGGTGTTTTTTCGACGCACGTGTCGCCGAAAAAACAAAATCTTGGCTAACTACAGCAAATATAGCCGTTTTGGTTTGTCTACAGTCTGAAGCGCCCTGCTTTTGAGAGCAGGGCGCTTACGAAAAATTTTAAAGCTTTTTGAAAATTATTCCTTTTCGCAGTCGCAATCCCCGTCACAATCATCGTGGCAGCAATCGCAATCACAGTCAAAATCAAATTCAAGCTCGGTTCCGCAGTTGGGGCAGGTCATACCCTCCTGCTCAAGCATATCCTCATCAAGATACACCGTGTCATGGCAGGCGGGGCACTCTATCTCGTAAAGCTCATCATCGCAGCAGTCGCAATCGCCGTCACAGCAATCGTCATCCTCGCCGTAAATAACATCCTCCACGGCAGAAAGATCCTCATCAACCGCATCAAGCTGCTCGGAAAGCTCATCGCAGCCGTCCTCTATCTCGCAAATTTCATCCGTAATATCGCCCAAAAGGTCGATAACGGCGGCAAGCACCTTGCCCTCTTTGGTGGTATCGTCAAGAGCAAGACCCTCGGCAAGACCCTTTATATAAGCTATCTTCTCACAAATATCCATTTTACACAGCCTCCGTTTTTTGTTATGCGCGTTCCATATACTCTCCGGTGCGGGTATCTATTCTTATAGCATCGCCCTCGTTTATAAAGAGCGGAACACGTATTTCGGCACCCGTTTCGAGTGTTGCGGGCTTGGTAGCATTGGTTGCGGTATCACCCTTAAAGCCGGGGTCGGTTGCGGTAACGGTAAGCTCCACAAATGTGGGGGGCTCAACACCGAAAACCTTGCCCTTGTAGGAAAGGATTTTGCAAACCATATTTTCCTTTACAAACTTGAAATTATCACCGAGCTCACTGCCGTTGATAGGAACAAGCTCGTAGCTTTCCTGATCCATAAAATAGTAAAGATCCCCGTCGGAATAGGAATACTCCATATCCTTTCTCTCAACATAGGCAGTAGGGAATTTAGCAGTAGGATTGTAGCTTTTCTCAACAACAGAGCCCGTGATAACGTTTTTAACCTTTGTTCTTACAAAAGCGGCTCCCTTTCCGGGCTTAACGTGCTGAAACTCAACCACCTGCAGAACATTACCGTCCTCCTCAAAGGTAACTCCGTTTCTGAAATCTCCGGCACTAATCATATTAAATAATTCCTCCAAAAAGTTATATCGTACTTGAATTATACGGCTTTTCCGCGCGTTTGTCAAGTTTTTGTGTTCAAATAGGGCGATTAAAGAGAAATTTGTCGTTATAGAAGCCCGAGCGGGTCGAAATAAGCTGTTCAAATGTATCAAAGCCGTATTTTTCCGCAAGTGTTTTTTTGCCCGAAAACAGGTTTGTTCCGAGCCCCAGCCGCTCCCCGTCAATTTCGACACCTATTGCCGCAAGGGTTGTGGGGAACATATCAAACTGGGTGAAATCGCGGTTCTTTGTGTTTTCCGCTGCGGATATTGCGGTGTTTAAAAAGCAATTGTAAATTCGGCGGGTATAATCGCCGCCAACCGCCCTTTCAAAATATTCTGCATCCATACTGCAATGATCGCCCGTTATAATAACGGTTGTGTTTTCGTAAAAGTTCTGCTTTTCAATCCATTCCAAAAAATCCGCAAGCTGACGTGAAGCGCAGGCATAGGCATTTTCATAGGACTCGGCATATTCATTCCCGCAAAGACTGCAGGTGTAGCCGCCTATATGGTGAGTATCGGTTGTAAGGGTTATAAACGAAAACGGCTGTTCGCCTGCCGCAAGCTCGGTGAGCTTTTGCTTGGCGTATTCGTAAACATATTTATCCTCCATACCCCACCATTCATAATAATCCGAGGGGATTATTCCGTCGGTCTGTGCGGTGTAATAATCGCAAATTTCATCCACACCGTGCTGTAAATAATAATTCGATCTTCCGGCAAACGCGGCATCCGAGCCGACAAGCAGCATTTGGTAATACCCGTTTTTGTTGAGAATATCCGTAAGCGATGTTACACCCGGCAGAAAATCGCCGTAGTCACCGTAGGAATTACCGTCAATAGAAAGCTTTAAGGGTATACCCGCGCTTTGCGCAACCATTGCGCCTATTGTCCAGTTGGCACCGTTTATCTGCCGACAGCCGCCCACACCCTCACTGTTTGAAAAATTAATGTTTTCCTCAGCCAAGGTGTAAAGCTCCGGTATAACGTTATAATCCAAAGCACCTCCCAGCTCTGATGAGAAAAAGGAGGTTTCCATTGACTCAAGATAAATATAAATCAAATTTCTCTTGTTTTCGGGAAAATTGATATTAACAATATCCGGCTCAATGTATTCTTCCTCGAAAAAGCCGCTGTCATCAAGATAGCCTTTAACCCAGTCGGGCATATCCACCTGCTCCGCGGCCGAAGCAATCAGAGCAATACTTAAAATTACCGAAAGCACCGCCGCAGCCGACCGATTTAACGGGTAAAGCTTTAATTTCCGCCGTTCGCCTATGTAAAGAAATATACTTTTTTCGCAACTGTACCACAGCAACAGCAGTGTAACGGCGGAAAACACAAGGGCTTTCGGAACGACCGAGCAAATGTAATCAAGCAGCAATTCCCTTGAAGTACCGCCGATATTTGAAAGCACCGTGAATATAACGGCATCAAAGCCGATGTCGCCGTATTTTATATTGCACCAACGGGCCGAAAAAAACAAAAGCCAAGCAAGCACCGTCGGTATTCCCGTAATCAAAATCAGTATTCTGTATTTGAGCTTTAAGCTGTTTTTACCCCCCCGCAATTTTTTTCATTCCTTTCTCACCTTCACATTTTCACGCTTAAGCAAAGCGGCCGTAATCCCCACAACAGCCGCCGCGGGGATTGCCATTATCAAATAATTGAAAAAGGCAGAGGGGGTCATATCCCCTCCGACGGAAAGGGCCGCCTCGGCAGTGTTCAAAATAAACCGCTTGAGTGCCGCACAAATCAAATTTACACAAAGATTTGAAGCCGAATAGAGATAAAGAAAGCTTTTCGGCTTTAAATCACTTCCGGTAGCACGCTCAAAAATAAATACAGATACAACCGCCGGCAGCATTACGGCAACTAATAAAAGCATATTTATTCCCCCAGAACATTTTTTCAGTCGTATTATATAATATTATGGGGGAAAATGTCAACGTCTCAGTTACAACTTTGTAACTTTTTTGTTAACGTCGGTTTTTGCCCTTTCCGTGCCTTTTGCCTACGCAATCGGTTTTAACAATGCCCTTGTTAAAGCCCTGTGCCACCGTAGGGTACATATTCTCGGTATCGGCAGTTTTCTGAATATTATAGGTGCCATAGCGATTAACCATATCAAACGCGGTTATTTCGCCGTTTTTGTCAAGGTTGTTTTCTTTGTTTTTCACAGCAATTTTCACCCCGCTTTATTATGCGTAAATATTATTCATTTAACCGTTTGACAGAAAAAGGCAGATGTGCTATACTGATTAGGTTAAAGATTTTAACGGAGGAACGTAAAAAATGCTTGATATTAAATTTATTTGTGAAAATCCCGAGCTTGTAAAGGAAAATATAAGAAAAAAATTTAAGGAAAGCAAGCTTCCGCTGGTTGATGAAATAATCACGCTTTACGGCGAAAAATGCGCCGCCAACAATCGCGCAAACGAGCTGCGCGCAAACCGCAACAGGGTAAGCAAGCAGATAGGTATGCTTATGGGGCAGGGCAAGCGTGACGAGGCCGAGGAAATGAAGCGCCTTGTTAACGAGCAGGCCGAGGAGCTTAAAGCTCTTGAGGAACGTGAGGCCGAGCTTCAGGCAAGGGTTACCGAAATTCAAATGAAAATACCCAACATTGTTGATGAAAGCGTGCCTATAGGCCGTGATGACAGTGAAAATGTTGAGGTTGAGCGCTTCGGTGAGCCGACTGTTCCGAGCTTTGAAATCCCCTATCACACCGATATTATGCAGCTTTTTGCCGGAATAGATAAGGAAGCTGCCGGTCGTGTTGCAGGTGAGGGCTTCTATTACCTTATGGGTGATATTGCACGTTTACATTCGGCAGTGCTCTCCTACGCGCGTGATTTTATGATAGACAAGGGCTTTACCTATTGTATTCCTCCGTTTATGATAAGAAGCAAGGTTGTTACCGGAGTTATGAGCTTTGAGGAAATGGATGCCATGATGTACAAAATAGAGGGCGAAGACCTTTATCTTATAGGCACCTCGGAGCATTCTATGATAGGCAAATTCATTGATACCGTTACCCCCGAGGAAAAGCTCCCCCTCACGCTCACAAGCTATTCACCCTGCTTCCGCAAGGAAAAGGGCGCGCACGGCATAGAGGAACGCGGAATTTACCGTATACACCAGTTTGAAAAGCAGGAAATGGTGGTAATTTGCCGTCCCGAGGAAAGCATGGATTGGTTCAATAAAATGTGGAGCTACTCTGTTGAGCTTTTCAGAAGCCTTGATATTCCCGTAAGAACACTTGAGTGCTGCACGGGTGACCTTGCCGATTTAAAGGTGAAGTCCTATGATGTTGAGGCCTGGAGCCCCAAGCAGCAAAAATATTTTGAGGTTTGCTCCTGCTCTAATTTGGGGGATGCTCAGGCAAGGCGGCTCGGTATACGCGTAAAGGGTGAGGACGGTAAAAAATATCTTGCCCACACCCTTAACAACACCGTGGTTGCACCCCCGCGTATGCTTATAGCATTTCTTGAAAACAATCTCCGCTTTGACGGTGAGCGCTACAGTGTGGATATTCCCGTTGCCCTGCGCCCCTATATGGGCGGCAAGGAACGCCTGGAAACAAAATAAGATTATTAAAGCAACAGCCGCCGCGGTGAAAATTCACCGCGGCGGCTGTTGTTGTATCAAAAAGGACCAAGGCTAAATGACCGATGTCCCCGCGGTGCGGGGAAAATGTCGCGAAGCAACAAATAAGGCTCCCTCTGACGGGTGAGGTTGCGAGCGCGTCCTGCGGACGATGAAGCGA
>CAZKUO010000007.1:0-48567 GCA_964555975.1 uncultured Ruminococcus sp.
AAAGCGTTTTATCTGCGGTTTTGGCTTTTTCACCGGCAAAGCTGTACTTTTCCTCTCCCTCGGCGGCAGAGGCTTTTTTGTTTTCCTCGGACTGTGCAAGCCTTTCAAGTCGGTCATTGAGGTATTCGAGGTCATTAACCAAGCCCTTAAAGCTCTTGTTACCCTTAAACTTGTGTATCAGGTCACGGATGAAATCCCGTATCTTTTCAAATACACTTCGTTTTTTCTGCTTCAGCTCGGAAAGCATATATAAAGTTTCGTCAAGCTTCTCTTTCGTTCCGAGCAGATTTTCCCACGCACAGCCTACCGCAGCAAGCCGTATTTTCGCTTCACGCGCTCCAGCTTTTCAAGGCAGGGCTCGGCAATTAAGAACAGAAAGAGCGCTGTAGCTACAGCGTGAACGCAGTCCATAGGGAAACCTGTTACAAAGCAGGTGAGCAGGGCTTTAAAATTGATTTTGGTGTTTCCCCAAACAAGTGATGAGGGATTCATTATTCCGCCGTAAACTATAATTGCCGAAAGCACCCCAAAGACACAAAAGGATGCTTTTGTTTTTCTTAAAAGTCCTTTTTTAAACAGAACCCCCGCCAAAAAGCCGACAATGCCCATGGCGAACATTTGAAACGGTGTCCACGGGCCTTGAGAGAACATAACATTTGATGCAAGCATTGAGACCGCGCCGACCAAAAATCCGCTTTCGCCGCCTAAGGCAACGCCCGAAATAACGGTTATTGCCATTACCGGCTTAAATTGAGGCAGCATAAAGAAAGCAGCTCTGCCCGCAACCCCCAGGGCCGACAGCACCGAAATTATAACAAGCTCTCTTGCTTTAGGTCTACGCCCCTCGAATATCAGAAAAAAGGGCAGCATACATTCAAGCAGCACCGCCAAAGAAATTACGCCGTATTGCCTATCCCCCAAGTAGACAACGCCGATAAACAGCGTTAAGGGAATAAACAGGAGAATTAAAGCACAGGCGGCTCTTGTTCGGCGGGTGAGCCTGCGCTTTTCCCTCGGTGTTTCAATTTCGGTTGTTGTGCGACTGCCCTTGCCTACAGACAGGCCGCAAAGCAATGCAAAAACCGAAAACAGTGCATATAGCCCAAGCTGCTTAAAGCCGAGCTCTGTAAGCCCCGCAGAGCTTACCGCAGATGAAAGGTCGGTAAAATTTACGGCATACAGCATAATAAGCCCCGAAAACGCCCCGAAAACCGCCGCAATAATTTTTCGCCAAAGGGGTAATTTGCGCTTTTCGGGCGGTTTGTCGGCATCGCTCGGTTTTTTATATTCCTTAATTTCGGGTATATCGGGCGGTGTGGGCACCCTGCCGTTTAAGGCAATCAAAATATCCTCCGCGGTTACGGCATTAGGTATAATTCCGTTTGCCATTCTTGCGGCCGAGGTTGTGTAAAATCGGTTATCCGAAAAGAATTTATCCGGTGTGGCTTCACACACAACCGCGCCGTCAAAAAACATTCCTATTCGGTCGGAATAGGCGGCGCAAAATTCAATATCGTGACTTACCGTAACAACAGTTACGCCCGTTTTCTTTAATGCGGTTAAAATACCTGCCAAAATTCCTTTAAATTCACTGTCCATACCCTTTGTGGGTTCATCAAGCAGTAAAATATCGGGTGCGGTTAAAAGGAGCTTTGCAAGCCCAAGCCTTTGCTGCTCCCCGCCCGACAAATCAAACGGATGCCTGTCAAGCAAATTACCGAGCCTGCAAAGAGAAATTGCTTTTGACATTTCCGCCTCGGCTTTCTGCCCACCGAGCTTTTTAAAAGCGCAAACCTCCGCAAGGTCCTCACGCACGGTTTTTTTAACAAACAAGCCCGTGGGATTTTGCGGCAGCAGTGCCACGTTGCCGTTTCTTACAATTTTACCTGCATTCGGTTTGTTTATGCCGCAAAGCAGCTTCAAAACGGTTGTTTTACCTGCGCCGTTACCGCCGAGCAGTGAGTACCACTCTCCCCTTTTTATATCAAGCTTCAATCCGTTCACAACAAACGGCAGATTTTTTTCATACCTAAAAGAAACCTCACTCGCCCGTAAAACGGTTTCGGTTCCCGCAAAATAATTCTTTTGGGCGACGGGTGAAGGCTTTACCTCTTTTGTGTATTCGGTCAAAAAGGCTCTGCCCTCGGTAACGGTTACGGGGCAGGGCAAATTTGTATTCAGTCCCGCCCAAACACGCGCGGGCGTAGGTAAAAATCCGAGAATATGATCCCTCTCACCGCGGATTTGCCCGCAAAAACGGCGGGTATCATCAAAGCAGATTATTCTGCCCTTATCCATAACGGCGATTTTATCCGCCAAGGGGAGTGCCTCCTCAAGACGGTGCTCGGCAAGTATAACGGTAACGCCGAGCTCGCGGTTGATTTTTGAAAGAATATTCAAAAATTCGGTCGAGGCAATAGGGTCGAGCTGACTTGTAGGCTCATCAAGCAATAACACCTTAGGCTGCATTACCGTAACCGAGGCCAAATTCAGCAATTGCTTTTGCCCGCCCGAAAGCTCGGACACATTTTTGTGAAACCAATTGCCTATTCCGAAAAAGGATGCTGTTTCCGCCACTCTGCGGCGTATTGCAGGGCTTTCCGTTCCGAGGCTTTCAAGGCCGAACGCAAGCTCATGCCAAACCTTATCGGTAACAATTTGATTTTCAACCGATTGCATAACAAAGCCGAGCTCCGCAGCCTGCTGCTCAAGACCGAGGTTACAGATTGGCTCACCGCAAAACAGAATATCCCCCTCTTTTCTGCCGTGGGGGGATAAGGTAGGCTTAATCATTTTAAGCAGGGTTGATTTTCCGCTGCCCGAAGCACCGCACAGCACAATAAATTCGCCCTCATTAACTGTTAAATCAATGTCTTCAAGTGCGGGCTCCGACATATCCGGATAATAAAATTTCAAATTCTTTATTTCAAGCTGTGCCAATACAATGCCTCCCTTCCGTCAATTAAGACGGGCATAATGCATATTCCCGCAAAAGCAAAATAGGTTAAAACCGAAGCAGCACCGTCGGTCATACCCCTGATATCGGGGAAATAGCGCCAAAATAAATTTCCGCACGCACTGCTTACCACTACGCAAAGCCCCAAAATTGAAAGATAAATCAGTGCCGCCGTATCTCTTTTGCACCAATTATATATTGAAAACGCCGTTCTGTGCCTTGTCCCGTAGCCGCGGCTTTTCATACTGTCGGCCGTTTCGATTGAATCCTCAAGGCTAAGGCTTATAAGCACCGAAAAAACCGATACCGCGGTTTTTGTGCGTTGCCAAAGACTGCCGCTCGATACATCCCTGCCCAAGGCTCTTTGAGCATCGCACACCTCGTGAAGCTGCCGCTTGAATTTGGGCACCAAGCGCAGTGTCATACTCAGAACAAGTGACAGTGCGGGAATTATTCTGCCGAAAAGATAGATAAATTTATCCGAGGTTATAACAGCCGAAAAGCAGGTAAACCATATAAGCACAGCCGCAAGCATAATGCCCGAGGCCGCCCCGTAGACTATGCTTTCAAGCGTTAAGACGTTCCCCGTGGGCAGATATGCCAAAAAGGTTTTGCCCTGATGATTAAAGGCGGGGTTTATAATTGCAGTGAAAATAATAACGGGCAGCATATACTTTAAAGAAAAAAGCAGGGTCTTACGCCCGTTTAAGGTTATGCCGTAGGCCGCGGCGCAAAAAAGCGAAATAACAAGCATAACCGGGTGCATAAACACCGTTGTGAAGCCTATGCAAAGGGCAAAATACAGAAAATTGATTAAAGGGTGATAACTGCTGAATAAATCAATACTTTTCATAAGCTATTCCATCCATTCACAGCCGACGTCCTTACCCAAATCACAGGTATAGCGCCATTCTACGGTTTCGCCGTCGCAAAGCCGATAGCGGCTGCAGCCGTAATTCGGGTACCAGCCGTCCACACGGTACATCCAGCCCGAAAGATTTCCGCAATCGAATTCGTAAAGATTGTTAATGCCCTCAACATAGGCGCTGTTATACATAGGCGTGAACGAGGCCTCCATTTGTATTCCGTTTTCTCTGCACACCCTTTTAAGCACATCAAAAACAGATTCCCCATCAAAAAAAGTGACCCTTTGCTTTTTTAAAATAATTCCGTCGGGCGGCAGCTCACCTAATTTAGCCGAGTCAAGCTCGTCTAAATTATTAAACACGGTGCTGCATTCAACCGAAAACCAACAGGTGTACTCGGTCGTTTCATCAATCTCGCCGTCCTCCGGCTCAACCGGCATCGGCTTCCCCTCGGGAACGGGGTCGGTCAAGTATTTATCCTGCCCGCTTGAATTACCGCTTGATAATTCGCGGTCGGGTGCCGCCGTGCCCGAAGCGGGCGGCGTTGAAGCGGAGGGATTTGAATTCAATGAGGAGAAACCGCCCTCTGCCCCCGTTTGCTTACCGCCGCTGTTGCTTACATCTGCTGTGTTTGTGCCGTCGGAATGTGAATTATCCGCAACGGGATTTTCCGTGTATTCACCCGCTGCGGAGCCGTTAACGGTTGCAATCGGTTTAACGGTATATTCGCCGTGTGCATCCCCCACAGTGAGATTGATAACCGTTTTATCCGTTCCGGTAAGCTCCGCTGTGCCGATTTTCTCGCCGCCCACAAAAACCTCGGCATTCAGGGCGTTCCATTTCGTGTTCAAATACACAGAGAGCATCGGCTTAAAATCAAAGGTTTCCTCATCGTCAAAGGCAAGCTTTATGCCGCCGTCGGCTTCGGTCACACGTGCCGACAGATTTACAGCCCTTACCTCCTTGATTTGACTGCCGAAAATTGTCCATTCAAGCTTAATTTCTCCGCAGTATTCCCTGAAAACCCTAACGGCATTTTCTTCCTTTAAGGCTTCAATAATCTCGGCCTGCACAATGCCCGACTCATCAATATCAACCGTAGCTTTTTTTGTTACTACATTGTTGCTTATGCCGCAGGCGGCGAGTGAAAATATTAAGCTTAATGACAAAATGAGGGTTGATATTTTTTTAATCATCGGGCTTGTAAGCCTACCTTTCGGTGTTTTTTTCGTGCTTTATTGCAAGGGTGCACACAAGCATGGCAAGCAGTGAAGCCGCCATAATCACAGCATAAAGCGGAACTCTGCCGCTGTCCCCTGTTTGCGGTAATGTGCCCGCGCCGTTTTCGGTGCCGGCAGTTACATTGCTCTGCTGATTTTCGGTAACGGTAATTTCACACTCGGCAGTAAAGCCTCCTACCGCTACCCTTACAAAAGCTTTGCCCGCTTTAAGTGCGGTAAGCCTGCCGTTTTCCACCTTAACAATGCTTTCATCGCTGCTTGTCCAAGCGGCGGCGGTGCTGTCGGTTGTATCGGCGGGAGAAATACCGAGAGCAAGCTCTGCCGATTCACCCACAGTTAAATCAAGCTCGGTTTTATCAAGCGAAATTCCTGTTATGGGTGCCGTAACCGTAACCGCGGCAGAGACGGTGGCATATCCGTGTGTTACCGTAATCGTGGCGGTACCCGCCTTAACCGCGGTAAGCCTGCCGTTGCTATCCACCGTCAATACGGCCTCGTTATCCGAAGACCATTTTACCTCGTTATAAGTTTCGTTTTCGGCTCCGCCGACGTATTTTGCAACGCTGTACTGCATCTTTCGGCTTTCATTTATATTCATTTTCAGCTCTGCGGTGCCGCCGCTTGCAGCCTCAAAGCCAAGCGAAGAAAGCTCCGCCGCATATTTAACGGTACCTAAGCCCTCGGTTGTGCCTACCAAAATGTACCTTACGGCCGTATTGCCGTTTTCGGCAGTCACCTTTACGGGCAAAAGAGCCATATCGGGTGTAGTGCTCCAATACGCACGGTAGCCGTAGGTTATTCCGTCATAAACATTTGCGGATGTAGGTGTAGCCCATGAGGGCTTGCTGCCCGAAAGCATTTCCATGGCCTCTATTTTCGCCTCGGGGTAATTCGTTGCCAACCAAACCCTCGGCTTTGCAACATCCGTAACAATTGAAAAATTACCTGTGCTTTCAATTTTTTGCGTGTTGCTTTTAATGCTGTTCGAGGTGCTTGATACCACGCTTATACCTGTATCATCCGAATAAACCTTTGAAAGTATGTGGGCTGATTTTGAATAAACCGTTTCGAATTTGCCGCTGTGATTATTGGTAACGGCAACCCTGTAGTAGACTGTTTTTTCTTCCGCGGTTGAGGGGGTGTACGAGGCTGTGGTTGCACCCTCAATATCGCTCCAAGCGTTATTATCCTCACTTTGCTGCCACTGATAGGCAAGTGTACCGCCGTTTCCGCCGAGTGTGGCTTGAACCGTCAGCGATGCGGCTTCTGCGTTTAATTCATACTTAACCCGCTCGGTAGATAAATCTCCGCTGATTTTAGGCACCGCTATTTCGGATTTAGCGAAGCAGAACAGGTAGCCATCCTCATTGTAGGCGTAAATTCTTCCCTCGTCATCCCTTGCAAGCTGCTCAAATGCGTATGCACCGCCCGAGGAGGTTCCCGCATCAAGAGCTACCGCCTTGCCCTTTGATGGGGTTGCCAAAAGCTCCAATTCGCCCGCGGCAGTTGCGGGAGTATCCTTTAAAACATACAAATAACCGGGTGCAACATAGCTTTGAACAACAATGTAAGAGGCATTGCCGCTTGTAAACAAAAGCGGATTGCTCTGCACCTTGTAAAGGCTGGTATTTGTGGCATAGATTTCTTTCATAAAATCGGGGCTTGCGGGGTTAATATTCACAACACAAATATCTCCGCCCTGACCCCAGCCTTCGCCCTGGCCGGCAATATAAAGTCTGCCGTTTGAAATTACGGGGGCGCAAACAGTACCCGTATTTTTGCTTAAAGCGGCTGTTTTCATTTCAGCTTCAAAGCCTCCGTCGGCCTTAAGCTTAACACCGAACAGATACCCGCAGAAGCGGTTGCTCCAATAAACATATCCGCTGCTTCGGTCATAAACAACCTGACCCGTGGTGTTATAGGCATTGATTTTTTTGCTTTTTTGAGCTTCTCTTGCATAATCCGAAGCTAAACCCGCATCAAAGGAAAACTTAACCTCACCTGTCTTGTAATCAACCGCCAAAAGCAAAACGTGGCCATAGGTCGGGCTTGCGGAGGCGGTATCGGTGCAGGTGACGTAAAAATAATTGCCTACAAAAGCACCCGAGGACCATGCGTAATTTTTCTTCAAAACAGCCGTGCCGACCGTTTCTGTGCCGAAGGATACCGTATTTACGGGCTCAATGTATTTTTCGTCTGCTGCGGGGCTGCCGTTTATTTTAAACGAAAAGCCGTTGCAGATTAAATACCCGTTGTGAATTTGTGCGGGATGATAGCTACCTAAATTTATGCCCCAAATTGTTTTTATTGCATAATCCCCCGCAAGAGTGAAGCTTTTAAGATTAACAACCTGTATTTTTGTGCTTTGAACCACAAACAGCAGGCTGTTTGCCTTATCTATTACGGAATAATCGTAATACATACTGGTGCTGCCCACACCGCCGAGTGTGTCTGTAATCTCACCGGTTTCGGTGTTGATTTTGTAAAGACCGCCGCTGCCCGTAATATACAGCACATCATCTGCAATGGCGGCTTGACCCGCATAAACACCCCAGCTGCTTGAATTTGTGTTTATTCTTGTGTTCCAGGCCTCTTTGGTAAAGCTTGAAACGGCGGGCGTCAGTGAGCCTGCGGAATAGGCCGCATTATTATCCGTGCCGTAGTTCATGGCACCTGTCCATTCAACATTCTGAACGCCTGCATTTGCGGCCGATAACGGCAGCATACCCGCAAGCAATAATACCGCAATTATTAAAGAAATAATTTTTTTCATTTTTATGACCGTTCCTTTTTAATTTTTCAGTGCTGTGCTTTCGTTTTTGAAGCATTTTTACGCTTTTTCGGCTTTTTGGGCAATCGCGTTACTTCCTTTAGCCCCGCCGCCTCAAGCGCCCTCGGCCACGGCCCCAAAAAGGCCTTTATTCGGGAAAGAGTAACCACATCGAAATCATCCTTTTTCGGCAACCGCCCCAGCTCATTGCATTTATTTTGCAAAAGCTCTACCGCCCAAAGCTTTTTTTCTTCTGTTATCACACTTACCCTCCTCCCGCTGTGACAAGCTCTTCGCCCGTCACACCAAAATAAAATGCACTCTCACAGCAAAAGCCGCAGGAGTGCAACGAATTTTAACACAGTGTAACAGGCCTTGGATTTATGCTTACAAAAAAAGAGCACAAAGCCAAAGCCGCTTTTCACGTTAACAATTCGGTTGCACTCTTCTCACCAAAGCTATGAAAACCAATTGAGCTACGGCAGATATCCTGACTTATGACGAGTGGCTTATGCCACAAGGAAGCCGCCTTCTCGGGAGCGGCAACACTCCCAATGGCACTAAGCTTCCGATTTAATCAAACACAGTAATGGCGGTTGTTCCGGATTCGAACCGGATTCCCTTTTCATCTACTCAGCTAATAACCTTTCAAACCGTATCTCATTGCATTATTAAATTTTATGTTATTTTATCATATGTTGTAAAATATTTCAATATTAAAAACAAACCGAAATTTCATTAAAAACAAAGCTTTTCGTAAATCAGCTCTTAAAAAAGCCTCACGCAAGCATGGCTTTTTTTGCTTTCGGGGGGTTGCTTTTCACCCTTTTCGGGTGTATAATAAACAGCAGAATAGCGTGAAAATTTGCGCTTAAAATATAAAGGACACGGTGATTTTTATGCTTGCGAATTACCACACTCACACCGTGCGCTGCGGCCACGCAAACGGAACGGAGCGCGAATATATAGAATGTGCTTTAAAGGGCGGCTTAACCGAGCTCGGCTTTTCCGACCATTCACCCCAGTTTTTTAAAAACGGCTTTGTTTCCGGTATGCGAATGCTCCCGCGGGAAGCACCTGGATATGTGCAAACGCTGAGGCGGCTTGCAGAAGAATACAGCGAAAAAATTAAAATTCACGTAGGCTTTGAGGCTGAGTATTTTCCCGCGCTTTTCCCCGATTTAAAAAAGCTGTGTATTGAAAACGGCATTGATTATTTGATAATGGGTCAGCATTATATAGACACCGAGGATGATTTTTGGGTGGGCTTTCCAAATACAGACGGTAAAATGCTTTCACGCTATGTTGACCGCATTACAGAGGGGCTTTCAACGGGCTGCTTCAGCTACCTTGCCCACCCCGATGTTTACAATTACACCGCGGATGACGAAACCTATTACCGCGAAAACACGCGGCTTTGCGAGGTCGCTCGGGTGCTTGGGATTCCGCTTGAAATTAATGTGCTGGGGCTTGCGGGCAACAGGCATTACCCGAGTGAAAGATTTTTCAAAATTGCGGCACGTGTCGGTAATGATATTGTTATAGGGTGCGATGCGCACACACCGACCTGGCTTTGCGACCCTGCCGCAATTAAAAATGCCGAGGAATTTGCCGCGGCTCTCGGGCTTAAGCCGCTTGAAAAAATAAGTCTTAAGAAAATCCACTGACCAAATTCCGTGTAACGGATGTTACACTTACACTGCATTTACAACGCGAATACCGCAAAGAGGAGGAATATCTTATGCAGGAAGAAATTTTTGAATTGATAGAGGGAAAACAGTATGTAAAGCTGCGAGAACGGCTTTCCGAAATCAACCCTGCCGATATTGCTCAAGCCTTTGAGGATGTTCCCGAAAGGGAGCTTCCCGTGATTTTCAGAATATTGCCTAAAGAGCTTGCCGCCGAGGTGTTTGTTGAAATGGAGCCCGATATGCAGCAGCTTCTTATAGAGGCCTTCAGTGATACCGAGCTTCGCGAAATTATGGACGAGCTTTTTATGGATGATACGGTCGACATTATAGACGAAATGCCGGCCTCGGTTGCAAAACGTATTATTGCGCAAACCGACCCGAACACCCGCAAAATGATAAATCGCCTTTTAGCCTACCCGGATGACAGCGCCGGCAGCATTATGACCACCGAATATATTGACCTTAAGCGGGATATGACGGTGGCCGCCGCCTTTGACCGCATACGCGCGGTGGGTATTGATTCCGAAACCATTTACACCTGCTATGTAATCGACAGAGAGCGGCATTTGCAGGGAATTGTTACGGTAAAGGACCTGCTTTTGAGCAACAAGGAAAGCATTTTGTCGGATATTATGGACGAAAGCATTATTTTCGCCTCAACCATGGACGACAAGGAGCAGGTGGCGGGTCAGTTTGAAAAATACGATCTTATGGCACTGCCGATTGTGGATAAGGAAAATCGCCTCGTGGGTATTGTCACCGTTGACGATGCCATTGACGTTATGCAGGAGGAAGCAACCGAGGATATTGAAAAAATGGCCGCTATTCTCCCCTCAACCAGAACCTATTTTCACACGGGAATTTTTTCCACCTTTAAAGCGAGAATACCCTGGCTTATGCTGCTTATGATTTCGGCCACCTTTACAGGGGCCATAATATCCGGCTTTGAGGAAAAGCTCACGGTGCTGCCCGCGCTTATCGCCTTTATTCCCATGCTTATGGATACGGGCGGAAACTGCGGCAGTCAGTCCTCGGTTACGGTAATACGCGGTATTTCCTTGGGAGATATAGAATTTCGCGATATTTTCCGTGTGCTGTGGAAGGAGCTGCGTGTGGCGCTTCTGTGCAGTGTGTCGCTTGCAACGGTGAGCTTTGCAAAAATGCTGCTTGTGGATCATCTTATATTACATTCCTTTGATGCGGGAATGCAGGTGGCCGAAACCGCCGTGGTTTGCCTTACGCTGTTTTTTACCGTTATAATAGCAAAGCTTGTGGGCTGTCTGTTGCCTATGCTTGCAAAAAAAATCGGCTTTGACCCCGCGGTTATGGCAAGCCCCTTTATAACAACAATTGTAGATGCAATTTCACTTTTCATATATTTTGAAACCGCAATAGCGGTTTTGGGTATATAAAAAACGGAGGATTTATGGCAAACGACAAAAAAATTATTATTAAGGGCGCAAACGAGCATAATTTAAAAAATGTGGATGTTGAGCTTCCGCGTGACAGCCTTATAGTTTTCACCGGCCTTTCGGGGAGCGGAAAATCCTCGCTTGCGTTCGACACAATATATGCCGAGGGGCAAAGAAGATATGTGGAATCGCTTTCCTCCTATGCACGCCAATTTTTGGGGCAAATGGAAAAGCCGGATGTTGAAAGCATTGAGGGGCTTTCTCCCGCAATTTCAATAGACCAAAAAACAACCTCGAAAAACCCGCGCTCAACGGTGGGCACCGTTACCGAAATTTATGATTATCTGCGGCTTTTATATGCCCGCGTGGGTATTCCGCACTGCCCCGTTTGCGGAAAGGAAATAAGCCGTCAAACAACGGACAGAATAGTAGATACCGTTATGAAGCTTGAAAAGGGCAGTAAGATTCAGGTGCTTTCACCTATTGTCAGGGGCAGAAAGGGCGAGCACGTAAAGGAGCTTGAAAACGCAAGAAAGCAGGGCTATGCACGCGTTCGTATTGACGGCAGGATTTACGACCTTTCGGAAGAAATTAAGCTTGAAAAAAACAAAAAGCATATGATAGAGCTTGTGGTTGACAGGCTTACCGTAAAGGAGGAAATCCGCTCCCGCCTTAACGACAGCATAGAAACCGCCGCCGCAGTATCGGGTGGGCTTATTGCGGTTGATGTTATCGGCGGTGAAGAACTGCGGTTTTCGCAAAGCTTTGCCTGTGAGGAGCACGGGATAAGCATACCCGAGCTTACCCCCACAATGTTTTCCTTTAACAGCCCCTTTGGGGCCTGCCCCACCTGCTCGGGGCTTGGAATTTTTATGAAGGTGAACCCCGCGCTCGTTATAAACGACGAGTCAAAGTCCCTGCTTGACGGGGCAATAAGGGCTTCGGGCTGGGGTGTAAATTCTTGGTTTTACCCGGATTCGGGCAGTATTGCCACAATGTATTACAACGGCCTTGCCGAGCACTACGGCTTTGATATAAACACCCCCTACGGTGAGCTTTCGCAGGAGGTGAAAAACGCCGTGCTTTACGGCACGGGGGATGTGAAGCTTAAATTAAAACGCAGCGGCACCTTCGGCGGAGGTGAATATGAAGCCCCGTTTGAGGGTGTAATAAACAACCTTGAACGCCGCTATAAGGAAACCACAAGCGATTACGCCCGCGCCGAAATAGAAAGCTATATGACCGAGCGCCCCTGCCCCGACTGCCACGGAAAAAGGCTGAAGCCCGAATATCTTGCGGTAACGGTTGGCGGAAAAAGTATAATAGAATTTTGTGATTTATCGGTTACGGATGAGCTTGAATTTATAAAATCATTGAGCTTCGGCAAGCGGGACAGTATGATTGCCGCCCCCATTATTAAGGAAATAACCGAAAGGCTCAGCTTTCTTGAAAAGGTTGGGCTTGATTACCTCAGCCTTTCGCGTTCCTCGGGTACGCTTTCGGGGGGCGAAAGCCAGCGAATCCGCCTTGCCACGCAAATCGGCTCCTCACTTATGGGGGTGCTCTATATTCTCGATGAACCGAGCATAGGGCTTCATCAGCGTGACAACGAACGGCTGATTTCCACCCTTAAAAGCCTCAGAGACCTCGGTAACACCGTTATTGTTGTTGAGCATGATGAGGACACAATGCGCGCCGCAGACTATATTGTGGATGTGGGCCCGGGGGCCGGCATACACGGCGGAAACATTGTATTTTCGGGTACCCTGCCCGAGCTTGAAAAATGCACCGACTCCGTAACGGCCGACTACCTCACCGGACGCAAAAAAATTCCCGTGCCGAAAAAACGGCGCCGCGGAAACGGAGATTTTCTTGAAATCAGGGGCGCCGCCGAAAATAACCTTAAGAGCATTAACGTTAAAATCCCGCTCGGCACCTTCACCTGCGTAACAGGAGTTTCGGGCAGCGGAAAATCCTCCCTTGTAAACGAAATTATTTATAAAACACTTGCAAACAAGCTGAACCGCGCCAAAACATTCCCCGGTAAATATAAAAGCTTTACGGGAATAGAATGTGCGGATAAGGTTATAAATATAGACCAGGCACCCATAGGCAGAACACCCCGTTCAAATCCCGCAACCTATACCGGTGTTTTTGATGATATCCGCGTGCTTTTCGCCTCCACAAAGGATGCCAAGGCTCACGGCTACACTGCGGGCCGCTTCTCCTTTAACGTTAAGGGCGGCCGTTGTGAGGCCTGCCGCGGTGACGGTATACTGAAAATAGAAATGCACTTTTTACCCGATATTTATGTTCCCTGCGAGGTTTGCGGCGGTAAACGCTATAACCGCGAAACACTCGGTGTGCTTTACAAGGGCAAAAGCATTTATGATGTTTTGGAAATGACGGTTGAGGAGGGTATGAGCTTTTTCGAGAGCATACCGCGCATATACCGCAAGCTTAAAACACTTTTTGATGTGGGCCTGGGATACATTAAAATAGGTCAGCCGGCAACCACACTTTCGGGTGGTGAGGCACAGCGAGTTAAGCTTGCGGCCGAGCTTTCAAAGCGGAGCACAGGCAAAACGGTTTATATTTTGGATGAGCCCACAACAGGTCTTCACACGGCAGATGTGCACAAGCTCATTGAGGTGCTGCAGCGCTTTGCCGACAGTGGAAACACTGTTCTTGTAATTGAGCATAATCTTGACGTTATTAAAACCGCCGATTATATTGTGGATTTGGGTCCCGAGGGCGGCGCACGCGGCGGCAAGGTAGTCTGTGCGGGAACACCCGAAAAGCTTGCCGCCTGTGAGGAGTCTTATACCGGTAAATTTTTGCGCGGACTGCTTTAAATTTACACATTATTCACCACTCCCGCTTTGATAACGTATAGAATATATAAAAACGGGGTGAGAGCCATTGTTCGGATATGTTCGTATTTGCAAGCCCGAGCTTAAAATCAAAGAATATGAAGCCTACAAGGCGGTTTATTGCTCGCTTTGCCGCTTTTTAGGTAAGGAATACGGCGTTTGGGCGCGCTTGACCCTTAATTACGATTTCACCTTTTTGGCTATGCTGAATATGGCCTTTACGCCCGGCTGTGATTCTGTTCGGCGCGGCCGTTGCTTTTTTAATCCGCTTAAAAAATGCAATTACTGTGAAAGCACCGAGGCGCTTAAAATGCCCGCAGCGGCAGCCATGCTTATGTCGTATTATAAGCTGGTTGATAATATCAATGATGAGCACGGCATAAAGCGGTTGGCCTGTTTCGCGGTTTATCCTCTTTTTGCCCGTGCGCGGAAAAAGGCGGCAAGGGGCTTTCCCGAGCTTGAAAAAATTGTTTCGGAATACATTTCCCGTCAGGCGGAGCTTGAAGCCGACTGTTGCACCGAGCTTGACAAGGCGGCAGACCCGAGTGCCACTGCCCTCGGGCAAATTTTCAGCCTTTGCGGGAAGGAGCAATCCGATAAGCGTGTGCTTGACAGGCTCGGCTACTGTATCGGAAGATATATTTACCTGCTTGATGCCGCCTGCGATTTACCGCAGGACATTAAAAACGGCTCATATAACTGCCTTGCCCACTCTGCGGGTGATAACCCGAAAAAATATGCGGCAGAGCGCGTAATCCCTCAGCTTTACACCTGTGCAAATGAGGCGGCAAGGGCGTTTGAGCTTTTGGAAATCAAAAAATACAGAACCGTACTCGGAAATATTATTTATCTGGGTATTGAAGATACATTTAAAAAGGAGCTTAATTATGAAGGACCCCTATGAGGTGCTCGGCATTTCAAAAAACGCAACCGATGATGAGGTAAAAGCCGCTTACAGGGAATTGGCGCGAAAGTATCATCCCGATAATTATGCGGACAACCCGCTTTCCGACTTGGCGGGTGAAAAAATGAAGGAAATTAACGAGGCGTACGATAAGATTATGAATTCCCGCCGCTCGGGGCACGGCGCCAAAAGCGGTTATACCGATTATAATTCGGGTGCCGCTTCCTCATTTCCCGAGGTTCGCACACTTATAAATCAGGGTAGACTTGAGCAAGCACAGGAGGTGCTTGACGGTGTTCCGCCGCAATCACGCGATGCCGAGTGGTACTTTTTAAACGGCACCGTGCTTTACCGCCGTGGGTGGTTTGACCAAGCATTCACAAGCTTTGCAACCGCCTCACGAATGGACCCCTCAAATCCCGAATACCGCAACGCGGTACAAAATGCCGCACGCCAGCAGGGCAGGCAGCACAATCCCTATCGTAGCTACGGCAGCAGTAGCTGTAGCACCTGTGATGTTTGCCAGGGCTTGATTTGCGCCGATTGCTGCTGCGAATGTATGGGCGGCGATTTAATCCCCTGCTGCTGACGGCTATGAAGCGTAATTTAAAAATCACCTTTTGCGGAATAATTGCGGCACTTGCGGCGGTTGTTATGCTGCTTTCCTATTTTCCGTATCTCACCTATGCCGTGCCTGCGGTTGCAGGTTTGCTTTTAACAACAGTGGTGGTTGAGATAGGCTTAAAATGGTCCGTTTGCACATTTTTTGCTTCTGTTTTTCCTATATTCCTGTTTGCCGAGACCGAGTGTAAGCTTTTGTACATTTGCTTTTTCGGGTATTACCCGATTTTAAAGGCCGTGTTCGACAGTCGTTTCGGCAAAACCGCCGGTTGGATTTTAAAACTTCTTGTATTTAATTCTGCGGTTTGTACGGTCTATTTTGTTTTTGCGGGGCTTTTCGGTGTTCCGTTGGATGACCTTACAGAGCTCGGCCGATACGGTATTGCCGCTCTTTGGCTGTTCGGCAATTTTGTTTTTGTTGTTTACGATATTGCCGTTTCCCGCTCTGTTGCGTTTTATATGAATACCCTGCACCCGCGTGTGCAAAAAGCTTTTAAGGGATTTTAAGAATTTGAGGATGTGGTTTTTGTGTTTAAAAAAATTCTTGCTTTACTTTGTGCGGCCCTGCTTACGGCCTCGCTTGCAGGCTGTATAAGCTTTGCGGATACCTCCTCCGAGACTTCCTCGGCAGCCGATACCTCCGAAAAAAGCCAAAGCTTTACGGTTGAAAGCATTAATTTGCGCTTCACGGTTCCGTCGGATTGGACCGAGGACAACAGCGATACCGAGCTCGATTGGTACTGTGAAAACAATTCTGTGGGAATGGGCATTTTCGGCTATTTTAAATCCGATTATGCCGACGGAACGGATATTACCGAGCTTTTAAAGCAGCAAACACGTTCAAATCTTTCGGATTATTCAAACACAACACCCGTTGAGCACAAGGCCGAATTTTCTTCCTCAGATAAAAGCATAACCTACGAGCTTTATTCTGCCGAGTACAACGGTGTAAAGCTTTATCAGTATTTTTGCTATGTGGATTTTAAGGATAGTGACGAATTTTATTGGGTCACCTTTTCTTCGCTGCCGTCTTATATGAAGCGGAATTTCGATATGCTTGAAAAAATAATAGATTCCTTTGAAATTGTAAACGGCGGTGACGAATTATGAAAATGCAGGAAAGCGTTTTAACACGCGTAAGAATGCTTGAAGCCAAGCACGGAATTAAATATGCCAAAACCGACGGTGCGCTTTACCGCACACTGCGCGTGGCTTATACCGTAATTTTTGCTTACACACTAGCTATAAATCTGCTTTTTATCCTCGGAATGCTGCTGACCCACTCAGACGGTAACAGCCTTAACGCGACACTTAAAAATTCACTCATAACGGTAGCTGTCTCATCGTTCCTCATAATCGGCGGCTATTGCCTCAGCTTTTCGCGCTTTAAGCTGGTCTCCGGTATTATCAGTGTTATACCCGAGGCACTCTTAATTGCCGTATTCGGTGTGCTTATGCGGGATTCACTCGGCTTTTTGGGCTTCGCACCGTCATTTTATTGGCGCCATGCAGTGCCGCTTGCGCTGCTTGCAGTGCTTATTTCGGCCACAACCGCCATTGCCGTAAGAGCACGCCTTAAAACCGAAAAGCAATATAAAAAGGTTATGGATAATCTTTATTCGGTTTACAGTGTCGGCACAAATGATATTACCGATGAGCAGTGGAATGCCTTTTTAAATGACTATGACCCCACCGATTACAAAAAGCTTTTCAAGGCGGCCGAAAAGGCGCAAAAAGCAACCGATAATTAAAGACTTTTTCAAAGCACAATAATTCCTGACATTAAAATCGGAGCGATGCCGCAGGGCAATCGCTCCGATTTTGTTTGCTGTATTCTATTTTTCCAAAAATCTTGAAAGAAAATCTCTGGTTTTTTCGTTTTGCGGATTTCCGAATATATCACTCGGTGCACCCGTTTCACATATTACGCCGTCTGCCATAAAGACAACCGAGGTTGAAACATCACGCGCAAAGGCCATTTCGTGTGTTACCACTATCATTGTAAGGCCCTCATCCGCAAGGGTACGCATAACCGCCAAAACCTCGCCCACCATTTGCGGGTCAAGTGCGCTTGTAGGTTCATCAAACAGCAGAGCCTCGGGCTCCATTGCAAGGGCGCGGGCAATTGCCACACGCTGCTTTTGCCCACCCGAAAGCTGTGCGGGTCTGGCATTTATAAAGGGCTCCATTCCGACCTTACGCAGGTATTTCATTGCCGTTTCCTCGGCCTCTCCCCTTTTGCGCTTAAGCACCGAAACCTGACCTACAATACAGTTTTCAAGTGCCGACATATTGTTAAAAAGGTTAAAGCTTTGAAAAACCATTCCGACACTCGCACGGTAGCGCGAAATATTAAAATCGGGTGCGGTAATATTTTTTCCGTGGTAAAAAATTTCTCCCGAGCTTGGTGTTTCAAGCAGATTGATACAGCGCAGCATTGTGCTCTTGCCAGAGCCCGAGGCGCCTATAACACTTAAAACCTCACCGCGGTTTACCGAAAGGTCAATTCCCTTTAAAACCTCATGCTCACCGAACTGCTTTTTCAGCCCTTTAATTTCTATAACGGCTTCACTCACGGTTGTACCCCCTTGCTTATATGTATTTCGGCATTACTGTCCGATTGCGAGCCGAAAACAACATAATTATCCTTTCCGTCAAGCCGCTTTTCAACGGCGCGCAAAATGCGCGTAACCGTAAATGTGAGCGCAAAATAAATAACGCAAACAACAAGATAGGTTTGAAAGGTTTGAAAGCTCTGCCTTTTAATAATTCCCGCAAAGTAATAAAGCTCGGTTACACCGATAACGTTAAGCACCGATGTATCCTTAATGTTAATAACAAATTCATTGCTTACCGAGGGAAGAATATTGCGCATAACCTGAGGAATAATTACCTTGAGCATGGTTTGAGAATGTGACATTCCTATTGAAAGCGCCCCCTCAAACTGACCGCGATCGATTGAAATTATACCGCCGCGCACAATTTCCGCCATATAAGCACCGGTGTTTATTGAAACAATAAGTATACCCGAGGGAATAAGCGGCAGTGTTTTACCGTTTGTGGCAAAGGCATAGCCCCAGTAAATCACCATGGCCTGCACCATCATCGGTGTTCCGCGGAATATTTCAACATAAACCGCAATAATGCCGTTAAGCAATCTGTGAAGAAAACGCACAAATCCGTTTTTGGAAAGAGGGGCTGTACGCACAACCCCCGTGAGCAGACCGATTAAAAGGCCCGCCAGGGTACCGGTTAAGGCAATAAGCATGGTATTACCCACGCCCCTTAAGAGCTGCGGGTAATACTTCGCCGTTATATTAATTACATCATTTAAAAAGCTCATATTATTTCTTAATTATAACAACAAGGTTGGACTCGTAATACGTATCGGTGAAATCAACTTCCATTGCACGCTCGGCTGTGGGGCTCATACCCGCAACAATCGCATCAATATTGCCCGATTGCACGGCGGGAACAAGTGAATCCCATTCAAAGGAGTAAATTTCCAGCTTCATACCGAGCTTGTTTGCAACATACTGCGCAATCTGAACATCGTAGCCGTTAGCGTAAAGACCCTCCTTGCCCTCGCCGCTTATCGGCACGGCACCATAGGAAGCGCCATCGGCATCGGTCCAGTTGTAGGGCTCATAGGCGCACTCCATACCCACCTTAAGGGTTCCGTTTACGGTGGCGGGTGCTTCGCAGCTTACGGAAAATTCGGTAACGCTCTCGCCTGCGGCAAGGGCCACAATTTCTTCCATAAGGCTTTCGCGCTGCTCATCGGTAATTTCGGAGAGAGCGGCATTGATTTTTTCCCTCAGCTCCGAGCCCTTCTTTAAACCTACGGCAATGCCAACATCGGCGGCAGTTGCGGTAAAGCCTGTATCGTTGTTCTTAAGGTGTAAGTAATCCAGCTCGTCATTTGTCTTGCAAACCGAAAGAGCAGTAGGCTCCTCGGCAATATAGCCGTCAATAGCGCCGCTCTTAAGTGCTGTGAGCAAATCGGCAAATTCGGGATAGGTTGATGAATCCACATCTTCAATCTGCTCAAGTGCATCGGCATGGAAGGTTCCCGCCTGAGCCGCAATTTTCGCACCCTTAAGGTCTGCAATGCTCTTTGCACCCGTTATATCAACACGTGCGGAATCGCCGCAGGCGGTCAATAAAAGGGCACAAAGCAATAATGAAATTGCCGTTGTTAAAATTCTTGTGATTCTGTTCATTTTTAAAATCTCCTTAAAAAAGCTTTTTAAAAATATAAGCCTGTGACCCTTGCGGTATCACAGGCTGTGTTAAGCAAAAACAACAAAACATAACCGATGATAGCTCTCCGCATAAAATGCGACAGTACCGCGCCTGTTAAACGCGATCCCAGCAGTCCTGCGGCGGCAACCGCAAAACAACTTCGGCGGAACAGCCTTTCCCTCACAGCCGCTTGCCGGCGTATACCGTGAGGTAATCATCATATCCGCGCCTCTATCAGGGTGCTGACTTAAATTTTGAGTATATTATACAGCCGTTATGCCGGCCTGTCAAGTGCTTTTTTTAAAATTGTGCTTTTTAAAATAAAATTCGCATAATATAAACCGAAAATACGGCTATAGCGCACGGAATTATAATTAAGCGCTCAGTGCGGGAGGAGAGGCCGAAAAGGTTCTTGTGCAGCCCGAAAAGTGCAACAAACAAAAGCGGCAGTGCCATTGGGTTATAATTAAAATATCCGCCTATATCCCCCTTTAACAGAGAAAGAATTGCGCGGGTTGACCCGCAAGCCGGACATTCGAAATGAAGAAAATACTTTATCGGGCAGCCGAACGGCAACAGGATATATATTACAATTACGGCCGCCGCAAGCGAATGTACCGCCAAAAAGCTTTTAAGGCTTACCTTTTTCATTTGCGCACCTTAACGGTAAATTCTTTGCCGCATTTCGGGCAAACGGTTGTGTGAACCCCCACCCGCCGCGGCAGTCGCAAAACAGCCCCGCAGGACGGACATTTTTTGTAAACATGGCATTTATCGGCCTTTTTTTGACTGTAAAAGCTTTTTCGCCGTTTTATAAAGTCCGTCGCTGACAGAAAGCGGCCGTTTTCACGACGGCGCTGCTCGGTATTGCGTGAAAAGCAACGAAAGATTGCCGCAAGCATAACAATATACACCACCGCCTGCAAAACAAGTGAGCGCACAAAAATATTCACACCTGCCAATACTGCCGAAAGCAACAGCATTGCAACAAAAAGCTCATCCGGGCCGTTTCTGCCGGACATAAACCGCATTAATCTGTATCTGAAATCCATAAAAACATAACCGTTCCTTTAAAGCTTCCGCTTAGTGTATCACACCGGTGTGACAGGACTTGAAGCTGTCACACTACGGTTATATTATATTCTATATATAAGACTATTTTGTTAAGAAAGGTTAAACAAAAAACACATATTTACAAAAACAACCTTTAAAGCTTTCTTTTTGTTAAAAAGGAAAGGAAGTTTTTTTACTATGCTTATTTGTCCGGCCTGCGGAAACGAATTTGAAAAGCCTTTAATCTGCACGGAAACACACTCACTTGATACCCCACCGTTTGAGGAACGTGCCTGCTGCCCCTTTTGCAAAAGCTCTGCAATACGTGAAAAAAATACCACCCACTGCCGCTGCTGCGGCGCAAAGCTCGGAGAACGTGAGGAATATTGCAGCGAAACCTGCCGCCGCAAGGGTGAAGCTATGTGGCACCGGGAACGGATTTTGCACAGACTTTTTCTTGCAAACCCGATAAGCCGAATTGTAAGAGAGGCAGAGCAATACAACAAAGCTCACGGCACAAGCTACAGCTACGGTCAGTATGTGGCCTATGTTCTGCCAAAGAGGGATAAAAAATGACCGAGGAAGCAAAGAAATATCTGTCACTTTATCTTTTACAGCACACAAAAATACAACGGCTTACAGAGCTTTCACGCCTTAATCCCGAAAGAGACAGCGAATACAAAGCCGAAATTGCCGAATGTGAAGCCCTGCGGCGAACTATAGAAGAAAAAATAGCACGCACTGACAATGGTCTGCTCGGTGAAATACTTTATTTTAAATATCTTCTCGGGAAAACTCTGCCCGAAATCGCCTACCTTATAAACTACAGTCAACGCCAAACGGAGCGTCTGCACAGACAGGCACTCGAAAAATTTTCCGCTTTACAGGAGCGCGAAAATGAGGTATAATAAAACAAATGTTCGGAGGTGAATCGCATATGACAGACAGAGTGATTTTACACTGTGACTTGAACAATTTTTTTGCTTCGGTTTCCTTGCTTTACAACCCCACGCTGAAATCCCTGCCGGTTGCAGTTTGCGGGGATAAGGAGCAGCGTCACGGAATTGTGCTTGCAAAAAACGAAGCCGCTAAGCGCTGCGGTGTGAAAACCGCCGAAGCTATTTTTGAAGCACGCGCCAAATGCCCCGAGCTTGTGATTTTGCCGCCTATTATGGATAAATACCGTGAATTTTCAAAAAAAGCGAGAGAAATTTATGCCGAATATACCGATATGATAGAGCCGTTCGGAATTGACGAGTGCTGGCTTGATGTTACCGGCAGTCACCTGCTTTTCGGCAACGGCGCCGAAATTGCCGAACGCATAAGAGAGGAAATAAAAGACAAGCTCGGCATTACGGTATCTGTTGGGGTTAGCTTTAACAAAATTTTCGCAAAGCTGGGCTCCGATATGAAAAAGCCCGATGCCGTAACGGTTATATCCCGCGAAAATTTCAAAGAAAAGGTATGGCCACTGCCTGTTTCCGACCTCTTGTTTGCAGGAAAGCGCACCGCCGAAAGGCTGCGCTCCTGCGGGGTTTACACAGTGGGTGATGCCGCCGCCTGCTCGGATGAGATGTTAGAGCGCATTCTCGGAAAAAACGGAATTGAGCTGAAGCGCTACGCCCTCGGTGAGGATCACTCCCCCGTTGCCCGACTTAACGAGGTGAGCCTGCCGAAAAGCATAGGCCGCTCGGTCACCCGAAAAAACGATTTTTGCGGGCGGGATGAAGTTTGGGGTATGCTTTTGAAGCTGGCGCGCGAAATATCGGATTCACTTCGCGAATGCAATCTGTATGCCGGCGGAGTGCAGGTGCATATACGCAACACCTCACTTTCGGTTAAGGAATTCAGCCGAAGCTTCCCCGATACCGTAAGCGGTGCCAAGGTAATTGCCGAGCGCGGAATGAAGCTGCTTTGCGAGCATTTTGATTTTTCCGAGCCGCTGCGCTCAGTAGGGCTTAGGGCAATAAATCTTAAAAGCTGCTGCACGGCAGTTCAGGAGGATATTTTCGGAAATGCCGAAAAATTGGCCGAGGAGGAGCGTATGGAAAGCTCACTTTATGAGCTGAGAAAAAAATTCGGCAGCTCAAGCATAACCCGTGCCGCTGAGGTAACGGAATAAAATACAATTGTTTTTAAAGCACAGCCGTGTCCAAAGCCTATGGCTTATTAACACGGCTGTTTTTTTGCCTGTAAACCACAACATTAAAAGGTGCCACAACATCGTGTAGCAGGCTGCCGTCGGTTTCAATTTCTGAGCTCTTTGTTATCAGCCTGTTTTGCGGTGTAGGCTGCTCAAATTCATCAATACCTATTCCGACCTCACCCTCTTGCGGCAGCTCGAATTTATCCGGGTCATAAACCAAACGCTCAAAAACAAGCTTGTTTGGTGCTTCAAGCCTGTAAGCAACCTTATTTTCCAAATTTGACATATTTACCGTGACCAAAGCAAGACTTCCGTCGGTATGCTCTAACAGCACAGTGTAAAGCTTTTTGTTCTCACTGAATTCTGCCGCGTAAACCGTATCTCCCGCTTTAATTGCGCCGCCGAGCATACAGTACACATAATAGCCGTATCTCGGAACGGGATCGCCGCTTAAAATTGATTTATCAAGCCCCAAAATATGCACACCGTTTACCCAGGACGGGAAGCAGGTGTCACGCCTGTTCGGCCATTTAATATCCACGGGATACCACAGCATTGTTGTGTTTGCGCCGCAGGCCATTGTGCGAAGCTGCCCCAGAGCAATTTGCGTTGCGTGCATAGGATGCTCTGCGCTTTCCCTGTAAATACCGAAGTCCGTCAACACGTTGAACTCATCATGCCAAAAAAGCTTGCCGGCCTTTGCGGTAACTCCCACACAAGCCCTTGTAAATTCATCATACTGCTCTGCAATGTCATCGCCCATTACATAAGGAAAGCCATAGGTATGTGAGGCGCAAATATCTATTAAGTCACTGTAATCCTCAGCGCACCAATCAAGCCAATTAAAGGATTTAGCCCCCTTAAAGGTGCGCCAAAAGCCGGTTGCCGGTCCTACGATTTTTACTTTGTCACGCATTTTCGCTGCTTTAAGACCCGCGTGCACAGCGCCGACCAAGCCTATCCATTGGTTAAACTTTGAATCCTCATTGGAAGAATTGTTAACCTCGGTTCCCTCCATCCAATACTTGATATTGGTGTATCCCCTTTTAACAATTACCTCCCTTGCAAATTCGGCCACCCACTTTGATAGCTCCGAACGGAATACTGCAATTTGCTCCTTGCCGGCTTCTGCGGCGGAAAAGCCTTTAAACAGCTCAGGGTCGCTGTTAACAGCAAGAAAATATATTGGATTTTCACGTCCGAGCTGCGTTATGGGGCTTGTAATCCCCTCGGCGGTATTGAGTATGATATCAATACCGTTTTCCCGCATTATGTCACAATATTTGTAAAAGCCGCGCATCCAATCGCTTTCCCAATCCCATAAATGCCTTTCACCGTCCCACGCGTAGGAAGGCTCAAAGGCCACACAGCGAACAATTTTAATGCCCATATTAAGCAGCTTATTTACGGAAATTCTAAGTTGCTCATCTGTGTAGGGCTTTTCAAGAGAATCGTCCTTTAAAAACCAAAAGCATGGAAAAATTGCCGAAAGGCCCGCATAATTTTTCTGGGTGGGATTATCAAAATCAAAGCTTGCCGTGCATTCGCGCGTATCTTCGACTTTTTTATCGTAAAGCTTCAAGCATTTTAAAGCTAAGCCGCCTATATACATTGACTGTATACCGACCTCATCCCTACTGTTTACGGCTGCCTCCGAGCGGCCCCTGATTGCAGGAAACACCCTTGTTTCCCTTTCAAGAGCAAAACGGTATTCAACCGTCACATAAACGGGAATTTCATTATCCGGCCATTCTTTTTGGTATCTGCCGCTTATTTCCGCAAAAGCCTCGGTTGTTTGTTGCCCATTTTCTCCGTTTTCGGTAAGTCTGCTGCCCGGCATAGCAGGTATCAGCCTGTCATCACAGCCAACCTCTTTTGTTGAGTAAACACCGAACATTACGTGAGTAGAATAGCTTTTTACCGCAAAGGTCCAGACATACTCACCCGCAGGAAGCAGCACGCCGTCACTTAAAGTGAGCCATGTGTGTATGTTGCCTGTTCTGAAATGTGCGAAGTTACCATTTAAGGCAGCACCCGCATCGGCTACGGTGTGGCCGAATTTTGCCTCCGAAACAACCTCAAAATACGCATTTCTGGCATCTCTTTTAAGGCAGAGGTTAACCGCCACCCAACCCTCGGTGCCGTTTTTAAAATCGCTGTTCGGTAATAAATTATTTCCGTTTAAAATATCCATAGCAAACAATTCCTTTAATGAGTCTTATCCTCCATAGTCCAACAGGCAATGCCGCAATTTCCGCTCTGTGCATAAAGCTCAACCCTTTCGGCTGTGGCATTCGGTCTTAAAGCAACCGTTATTTTACCGGCATACATCTTTCTTTCGGGAGCGGTAACATTGATATGATCGCAAATATCCGAGCCGGTGCCCAAAATTTCCACATCCGCATTTGTTGAAAAATAAACATATTCATCGGCATCCGGCACAACAAGACCGTTCTCGTCAAGACATTCACAGGTAAAAAGCGCAACATCCTCGCCGTTAAGCTCAAATTTGTTTTCAAGCCTTAGGGAAAGTCGCACCGCTTTTCCTGTTGTTTGCCTTTCGTCTTCACAGGCAAGCACACCGTTTTTGTAGCCTTTAACGGAAAGTGTGCCCGCTTCATACTTAACTTGCCAATTGCCGTGACCGTACGGCTCAATCTGCTTTTTACCGAGTGAATTTCCGTTTAGGAAAAGCTCAAGCTCATCGCAATTAGTGTAAACATCGACCGATATTTCTCTGCCCTCCATACCCTTAAAGTTCCAATGCGGGCAAATATATGCCATGGGTTCATCCGTCCAGTGAGATTTATTTTGGTAAAATGCGGCTTTCTTTTGCAAAAACAGGTCAATAGCACCCGAGACCGAACATATTCTCGGCCAGCGAGACTCTCCCCGGTATTCGAAGCCCGACCACTGATATGCTCCGACAATGTAAGGCCGCTCCATAAAATGCTTCCATGTAACCTCCCTTGCCTGATACCAGCTGTTTGTTTTTACATCCTCCTCACGTATTCTTGCGTTATCGTTCGTTGTGGGGAGGAACCAACCGCGCACAGTGCCCGTAGCACAGCATTCACCGCCCACCATAAGCTTATCGGGGTATTGCTCATGCACGGTGTCGTAGCTTTCCAAATTATAGTTTATTGCTATAATGTCGCTGTCGGCAAAAACGGTGGATTTTTCGGGCTTCATATCCTCACAGGTTGTAATAATCCTTGTGCTGTCGAGCTTCCTTATAAAGTCTGCCATTGCCTTGTGCACTCGTCTGCCCTGCTCGGTGATGTGGGTGCGCTCCTCGTTACCCGTTGACCAGAAAATAACAGACGGTCGGTTGCGGTCGCGCTTTACAAGCTCCTCAAGATATGAATACGATTCCTCCGTAGTTTCAAACCAACGGGTTTCATCAAGCACATAAAAGCCCATTTCATCAAGCGCATCGAGTATGCAAGCCGTTTGCTGATAATGGCTTGTTCTGTAGCCGTTGGCTCCCATCTGCTTTAAAAGTCCGATCTTGTATTCGGCAATGTTCTTTGTTACCGCAAGGCCGGTAATTCCGAAATCCTGGTGACAGTTTACACCCTTTATAATTGTTTTTTTGCCGTTTATCAAAAGTCCCTTTTCTTTTGAAAGCTCCACCGTTCTAAAGCCTATTCTCACAGTGTTTTCATCCAAGGCTTCACCGCCCGCAAGCAGGCGTGTTTTCACAAAATAAAGCTCGGGACTTTCATAGCACCAAAGTCGCGGGTCGTGAACGGTTGCCGTGTAACAATAGGTGTTTTTTTCTCTTGCGGCAATTTCACCCGAAACGGCGGCCGTTGCAACCGTGTTTCCGCTGCCGTCAATAACCTCACTTACGATTTCGATTCGGCTGCATTCATAGCCTGTGTTGACAAGGGTTGTTTCAAAATCTATTTGCCACTCCTTCTCCCCGATTTTTTTACAGGGAGCGTAAACGCCGTAGCGGTCAATCGCCACATTATCCGTAATAACCAGGCGAACATCGCGGTAAATTCCGCCTCCCTGATACCACCAGCCCTCATAATCATCGGTATTGGCATAAACCGCAATTACGTTCTTTCTGTCGAAATAAACATTGTTTGTTATATCAACTTCAAAGCTGTTATAGGCGGAGAAATTCCTTTTCATAAGACTGCCGTTCAAATAAATCTCCGAACGCCTTGCAATTCCGTCAAATTCAAGAAGAATTCTTTTGTCGAAGTACTCCTCACCCAGCTCAAATTCCTTTCTGTACCAGGCGTTTTCGTATTTGAAATAACCGTGTGCGTTGTTCTGCGTTTTATCGTTATCCTGATCGATGATATAATCGTGAGGAACGGTTACATAGCGCCAGCCCTCGCTTTGCATTTGCCGCTCGGCATAGTAGCTGTCCGGCTTATCAAAATAATAATATGCCGCGGGGCCTATATGCTTGCGCTCGTTTTTGGACTGTATGTACACAGCGCCCTTATCAACAGGTCGCGGCACATCAATGTCACCCCTGTGAAAATTCCAACGTCCGTTTAAAGAAATAATTTTACGCATATTTAAAACTCCCAATTAAATCATTCAAATTCAAAAACCGACATATCATTTGCCTTTAAAGAAACCAAAACACCTTTTTCCGAATTTCGTGCCTCTCCGTAATAAACCTCTTTAACGGTTGCTTTTCCCAAAAGCGTTTTTGTTTCCTTACCACGGTTATTTACCGCCACGGCAAGCCTGTTTCCGTTCGGCAACGGGTGCTCGGTTACGGTAACAAAAGCATCCTCCGCGCAAAGAGTCTGCCGCACGGCAGCGGCCTGCTTAACGGCAGAATATATTTTACTGTAGCCCTTTTCAAATGCACATGGCACACCCGACAGCCATTCCTCCACACCCGACAAAAGCAAAAACAGCTTGCCTTTGCCGTAATCACAACGCATAAATATCGGATAGCCATCCGAGGTGTATCCCAAAGCCTTGGCGCCGTCAAGCTTAATTTCGGTCTTTTTAACAAACGGCAGGGTGAGCGAAAATTCGGCTCCGTCTACCGAAAAAGCACATTCATCAAGTGCTTTTTCAAGCTCGACCTGCTTCACAATTCTTATTCCGAAATCCGTTGCAAAATTTCTCAGTATTCCGCTTGAAGCCGAAGCATAAAGCACCGCGCCGTTTTCCACCTTTTTCATAAGCCGTTCAAGCGCACCGACACTTACACCGTTGGTTTTAAGTGACGGCAAAATGTAAATCGGTGCTTCGGGCAGTGTGTCCTCAACATAAGCAAAATTCAAATTTATTCCCGCCTGCTTGGCCAAATTAAACACAACCGAGCCAACACGCACGCTTGCGCTGTTTTGCGGCAGCACACAAACGCCGTCAACCTGTGCCTTAGGCAAAGCACTGTACTTGAAATCGTCAAGAAAAGCATTGAATTGCTTGAATTTGCCTAAAATTTCTTTTGGAGTGCGATCGCTTTTAAAGAGACCGTAATTGCTTGCTCTGTTATTGTAGCCGTAGGGAACATATTTTAATTGTCCCTGATCGAAGGCAAGCCACCACAAATATGCTCCGCAGCCGTGTGCCCAAGCATTTAAAATGCTGTTATAGGCATATGCGGCAGTGGTTTCATCATCCATAAACATTTCGCCGTAGGTTCCGGTTTCTTCAATAAAGCAGGGCTTTTTGGAAATACCGCGGTAAATCGCGGTTTCGGCCGCAGGCATTAAAACCGCCTTAAAGCTATCCCCCGGCACAAGCCCGGTACCGTTTTCGGGTGAAGCGTAGGAATGAGTGGTTAGCACATCACAGCATTCGCTCTGGTCGAAATACGTCCAACAGCCTTCTCCCCTTATGCCAAGTGAATGCATACCCGAAATTATCGGGCGGGAGGGATCGGTAACGCGTATTGCGTTTGAAACGGCGGCCGTCCAAACCCATGCTTCGGAGGAAGTGCTGACCTTGCCCATACAGTTACATTCGTTGCCCAAATCCCATGCAACAATGCTTTTGTTTTCTTTAAAGCGCCCCACAAAATATTTGCAAAAGCGCATTTCCCACTTAAGCGCCGTAGGGTCGGTCAACAAATTTTTGTTTTGAAGCGCAGGCGGCGCGAAAATTCTTTCGCTCATCCAACCGGTTATAAGTGAAGGTATAATGCTTATGCCGTATTTTCGGCACAGCTCCAAAAACCGATCAAAGCGTGCAATTGCGGTTTGGTTAATGCCCGCAGACTCGTCAATATCAAAAAGTATTGTTTCCCCTCGGTCAGCCGTAAGGCCGCGTATATAGCCTCCGTAGCCGATAAGCTCCTCAATCGGCTGAAAATACGACCATGTGGGAAAAACACGCAAAAGCCCGATTCCGTTTTCGGATAAGACTTTTAAATCCCTTTCAACAGTTTCCTCATTAAACTGTTCCCACATTTTAACGCCGGTATCCGAGGCCCAATAATTACATCCCAAAACAAAATCAGACACATAAATCACGCTTTCTCTTTTACAAATATATATTCACCCGAAGTATCAGCCGTTTCCGAGGCACTATCAAGCAGCACATAACCGTCCGCAGATGTTAAGCTGACTTCGGCATTTTCGGGAATAGTTAGCGTGAGCTTGATTTTCTCACCAAGCCTTTTCCAGCAAACGCAAAGCTTACCGCAGGGCAAAGCACATTCGGCCTTAACGAAATTCAGCCTTTCAACAAAGCATGGAGAAATTACTGCCGAATTCGGATTGTTCCTTTCGGGGTTTATCCTGATTCCCGCAAGATATGTGTAAAACCAAGCCGAAACATCACCCCAAAAATGGTGATTAAGTGAGCCCTTTGCGGTGTCATCAAGCGTAAAAAGCTCCCACAGGGTGGTTGCCCCTCTTGCAATCCAGTTGCCGTAGGATGGGAATTCCGTGCGGGTTATCATAGCATAAGCCAAATCGGCGTATCCGTTTTCGGCAAGCGCCCTGAAAATCACCCTGCCGCCCAAAACTCCGACCTTCATAAAACCGTTGTTTTCGTTTATCAGCTTGACAAGCCTTTCAACAGCCCGCGGCTTTTCGTCCGCGGTAAATATATTATAATAAATTCCCATTGCCTGTGCAGTTTGGGTTTTGCAAAGAGCAATTGCATTTTTCGTATCGTAAAGCCGCTCTCTCAAAGCTTTTTTTATTCTTGAAGCAAGGCTCGCGGCATATTGCATTTGCTCAAAGGCTCCTAGCGTTTCGTAAATAAACGCGGCCTTTTCGGCAATATCTACCGCCGATACGGAATTGGTAAGCACGGCGGGAGTATCAAACGCATCCTCGGTTTTTGTGTTCACCTGGCACCAGTCACCCAAACCGTATTCTATTAAATCCTCCCGCGTTAACAGGCTGTAAAGATAGGTTAAATACCGCATAATAGGAGCCACGGCCGTTTCAAGCACCTGCCTGTCACCACGGTAATTATAAATGAAATACGGCAAATTTACAATAACATTATCCCACGCGGGTCCGTTGAGCTTATCGTACCCCCAACCGGAATTAGGTATAATGCCCGGCACCCGACCCCTTTCGTCAATGGCACGGTAAATATTCACAAGCCACTCTTTAAGGCTTTTTTCGGGTGCAAAATTAAGGAGCATTTGTTCTGCCGAAAGGGATGCATCGGCAGTCCAGCCGTTTTTCTCCCTTTGGGGGCAATCTGTCGGGAAATAATAAAAATTTGAAATATCGGAGCGAACGGCGGCGGCCTGAATTTTATTAACCGTTTCGTCACTGCACTCAAAATGCCCTGTTTGCTTTATATCCGAGCTTAAAAGAACGAATGTGAGCAAATTCTTTGTTGCCTGCTCTGCGGTTATCCCCGTCACATAAACATACCTGAAACCGTGATATGTAAAGCGCGGCGTGTGGGTTTCCGTTTCACGCCCCGAGCAGGTGTATTCATCCTCTTGAAAACGCTGCTCCGGACGGAATTTTATGTTGCCTAAAAAGGGCTTTCCGTTAACCGTCTTTTCAAAATGCTTAAGCAGTATTTTCTGCCCCGCTCTGCCGTTTACGGAAAGACGGCAAACACCTGCATCATTAACACCGAAATCATAAATATATCCGCCGTCACACTCGGTTATCGAAACAGGGCCGATTTCACCCCTTTTTACAATCGGCTCAACCTCGCACAGCCTCGGTGTGCCGTGGGGTCTCGGAGCTTCCTCGGCATTTTTCCAACCGCTGTCATCAAAGTCGGGCGCATTCCAATTTTCCGTTTCAAGCCGTGCATCGTAATATTCACCAAGGTGCAGGTCATTTAAAAGTATAGGTGAATTTGCGGTTTTAACCTCAGTGTCCGATAAAACAAGCTCTCTGCTCCCGTCGGCATATTCAATATCAAGTGAGAAGCTTAAAACCGGTGCACCCCGCCACGGGGTTTTGCCGAATTTCCAGTTATCTACAAGCGGATTTTGAAAGCCGTTTCCAAGCAACACTCCAATAACATTGCGCCCTGCCGTCAGCTTATCCATAACCTCGTAACGGTCAAAATACACATAGTGGTCATGATTGCTCCTGTAAGGGGCCAAAAAGCCCTTTGTTATGTCCTCGCCGTTAAGCGAGAGCTCATAAAACCCCAAGCCGCAAATCAAAAGCTCTGCCGATTTGATTTGCCTTTCTGTCACTTCAAAGCTCTTGCGAAAATAAGGAGCAGGAACAGGATTTTCAGGCTTGCAATATTTTTCCGAGCTTCTTATAAAATTCATGGGAAATTCCATTTTAAATCACCGTCACATTATAAAGAGCATTTATAAATATTGTTATTACCGTCTAATTTAACTTTGTTTCCAAACACGGTAAAGTCTGCTTCATCACCCGATGCCAGCTTAAAAACAGCCTCATTTTTGCCGACCGTAATGTCAACAAGCGAGCCCTTATATGCTATTTTGCAGTTATATTCATTCCACTCCGCGGGAATTTTAGGTGCAAAGTGAATACCGTCGGTGTAATGCCTGAGCCCCAAAAAGCCGTTTGCAACCGACATCCAAACACCGCCGAGGCAAGCCAAGTGAAGACCCTTGTCGGTATTCTTTTTAAAGTCGCTTATATCCATATAAGCCGAGCAACGGAAAAATTCATAAGCTTCGGGCTTGTTAAGCTCACTTGCCATTATAGAATGAATAGCGGTTGAAAGCGAAGAACCGTGGTTGCAGCGCGGCTCATAATATTCATAGCAGCGAATTTTTTCATCGCGAGTAAACAAATTGCCGTGAACAAAATTAAGAAGCACCACATCCGCCTGCTTTGAAACCTGCATCCGCCACAAATCAAGCGGATGGTAAAGCGCACGCAAATCGCTGTTCATGGGTATACTCGACATATCAACCTCATCCTCATAAACAAAGGAATCATCCTGCTCGTAAACCCCAAGCTCTTCATTGTAGCTGTAATAAATATTATCGGCCGCCCGCTTCCACAGGTCAAAATCACTGTCGGATAAATTAATTCTTTCACAAAGTGCCGAAAATGCCTCGGGCGCGTTTTCACGCATATCCCTTGCAATCTCCAAGGCATAGCGCAAATGGAAGCGAAGCATAAAATTGGTGTAGCAGTTGTTGTTAACGCCGCAGGCATATTCATCGGGGCCGCAAACGGCATTAAGGCAAAATCTTCCGCCGCGGGCACTTACAAAGCTTCCGCGCCAAGACATAAATTTAGCCGTTTCAAAAACAATTTCCGCACCGTAATTGTATAAAAATTCTTTATCGCCGGTCGAATCAACATAGCGCCAAACAGCATAGGATATATCCGAATTTAAGTGATATTCGGCGGTTGAAGCCTCAAAAACAATGCTTGTTTCCTCCCCGTCAATGCTGCACCAGGAATACATAGCACCCGGAGCATCAAATTCCCTTGCCCTTGCTCTCGCTTTATCGAGAATACGGTAGCGATACATCAAAAGCTCCTTTTGTGTTTCGGGGTATGTGTAGTTATAGTACGGCATAAGATACATTTCGGTATCCCAAAATACCTTGCCGCTGTATGCGGGGCCGGTAAGACCGGTTGCACCGATTGAGCAGGCATTAACGGTGGCGAGCTGCTGCCTTAATTGGAAAAGGCTGAATCTTACAGCCTGCTGGTCGGCCGGGTTGCCCTTGATAACCACATCGGCATTTTTCCAATAATTATGCCAAAATTCCGCCTGACGCTCGCCTAATTTCGCAAAGCCCGCTTCCCTGTTCCGCCGTGCCAGGCATTCCGTAAATTCTACAATGCCGCCGACACTGTCAAGGCTTGCCGCAAATGCGGCGAATTTTGAAACCGTTAATGACTTGCCCCTTTGCAGCTCGGCAGTTACGGTGTAGCGGTAAATTTCGGGTGTGTTTTCAAATTTTGTGCCGTAACACTCTGCCTCAACCGAGTGAGCAACCGAAAGTGAAATTTCCTGACCGGTTGTCGGTATTGTAAACAGCCCGTTATACTCCCCGTCGGCAGCCGTTTCCGAAACGGTGCTTGTGTAGCAAGTGCCGAAGGTTTCGGTGTTTTTAACTATTTCCGAGCACAAAACAACCTCACCGTCAAAATTAAGCGGAGTAACCGTATAGCAAATTTCGGCGCCGTGCACCTCGTCCATATTAACAAGTCGCGCGCTTTTAACGGCACATTTTTTGCCGGTTGCCGTTTCAAACACAAATTCACGACTTAATTTGCCCGAAAGAAAATCCAGCTCCCTTTTGTGCTCTTTAATGCTTTCTCGGCTGAAGGCGGCCTTTTCACCGTCAATGTAAAGGTTGAAAATTCGCCAATCGGAAAGATTTACGGTGTACTGATTGCGTTTTGCAAAGCCCTTAAAGGAGGCCAGATGGTTATATTCCTTTGTAGCGAATATACCGTTAATGTACATTCCGTTAATCTGCCCTATATCATCCGTCTCGTCATAGGTGCCCCTAAGCCCCATATATCCGTTTCCGAGTGCAAAAAGGCTTTCGCGGTGCTTTACATCGTTAAGCGAAAAGCCGTCTTCAAGCAGGGCGGTTTCGCTTATCGGGTAAGCCTTTGTTCTTCCGCTTTCAAGAAAAACAGGTATATCTATCTGTGCATAATCGGTTATAAACTGGTCGGCAAAATTTTCGGTTTCCTCGCGGTTGCCAACCCCAACACTGCGCATTCCCGCAGCCATTGCCGCTTTAATTCCGGCCCTTGCATCCTCAAACACTACGCAGTGAAAGGGCGGTATGCCAAGCCTTTCGGCGCCCTTTAAAAACACCTCGGGGTTTGGTTTGCCGTTTACAATATCCTTACCTGTCACAACCGCATCGAAAAGATGAGAAATGCCCAATTTTTCAAGCACGAAATCGGCATTGCGGCTTGCCGAGCAAAGGGCCGTTTTCACGCCCTGCGCTCTCAGCTTTTCAATAAATTCAATTGAACCCGTGTAAATATCAGCAGGATTTAAGCTGTTTAACAGCTCCTTGTAGTATTCGTTTTTTCTGTCCGCCAGAGCTATCTTTTCGGGCATAGGCAAATCGGTGTTATTGTGCTTTAAGATTTCCTCCAACGAAGCTAATCGTGCTATACCTCTTAAACGATTATTGACCGTTTCGTCAAAATCCCAGCCGTTTTCGTCGGCAAGCCTTTTCCAACCTAAATAGTGGTATTTATCGGTAAAAACCACCACGCCGTCAAGATCGAATAATGCCGCTTTAATATTGTGATTTTTCATATAAAAGCCTCCGCTTATTAAAATATTGTAATGAAACAAAATATATGTTATAATACCGTCAGATGCCAATGCTTTGGGACGGTGATTGATTTGTCGAATGTAATAAGTATAACCGAATTGCCGAATATTGAATTTTCGGTTGAGGATGTTAAGGCACATTTGCATTATTGGGAAAACAATGCCACCTGGGAGGCTCCCGACGGTGGCCGTAACGACCACGCACTAATGCTTTTTGCCGACTGTAACAACACATACGAAATTAATAAAACCACCCGTATAAGGGCGTATAAAAACGATATTGCCTATCTGCCTAAGGATATTTTTTATACCTGCTACTTTGATAATACAAGCAACGGCAACAATAATATTCTTTCCAAAAAGAGCTATTCCAACTATTATTACGACGGCAAGAAAAAGGAAAGTCGCACACCAAAGTACAATGCAATATACATCGGCTTTAACCTGTATGATAAAAATCACTTGCCGTTTAAGCTTTCAGATGAAATTAAAATTTTCTCACTTTCAAATATACAAAAAATCAAATCACGCTTTGAAGAACTTGCATTTTATGCAAAAACAGGCAACGTATCACCCTTAAAAATGAATATCTCGTTATACGGTCTGCTGTTTGAAATTTCCAACAGCATTCGTTATGAAACCTCGCGTAGGGAAAATTCCGCCATTTACCCCGCATTGAAATATATTTCGGAAAACGATTTAAGCGAAATAACCGTTGCCAAGCTTGCCGAGGTTTGCGATATAAGCATTTCCGGCTTCCGCGAAAAGTTTAAAAACGAAATGAACATTTCACCCATTAATTACATTGCCGAGCTGAAAATTCAAAAGGCGGACGAGATGCTCAAAAATTCAAACATTTCAATTTCCACCGTTGCTTATAATTTGGGCTTTACCGATGTCGGCTATTTCAGCCGATTTTACAAAAAGCACACCGGCTCACCGCCGTCAAAGAGATTTTAGGCTGACAGCTCCCTCGTCAGAGGGAGCTTAAAATTACAGACAAAGTCCGTTTTGGCTCCCCTTGTCAGGGGAGCTGTCGCCGAAGGTGACTGAGGGGTAGTTGAAAAAAGGCTTTATTAAAGCATTTCTCTCCCTCCGTCACGGCAAAGCCGTGACACCTCCCTCGTCAGATGGAGGCAAAGTACGGTCAGTCGACATTCTCCGGCTCCCTCGTCAGAGGGAGCTTTTGTTTGTGCTTTTGCCTAATTTGCATTCAAAACGGTAACCGCATAAGCGCCGATTTCGGTTTTAATCACGCCGCTTGCGGTAAGCGTTGTGCTGTTCTTCGTTCCGTAGCCCGTAGACCTCTCGGCATAGGGGTTGTAGGTTGATGCAGTATAGATACCGCCGGCACCGCTCGGCAGATTGATTTTAAGTGAAGCCGCCTCGGACGAGTTGTTTACCGCAACCACACTGTATTTGCCGTTTTTGTGTTTTAAAAGCAGGGTGTAAATTTTGCCGTCGGTCACAGAACCGGCATAAACCGTATCACCGCTTTTAATTGCCGTGCCGAGCAGTGAATATGCATAATACGGTGCATAAACATATGCGTTTTCGGCAGCCCCCGTTTCCAAAACCGAGGGTGCCAGTCCGAACTTGAAAAATCCCTTATCAAAGCCGGCGGAAGTACTCTTGTAAGAATTTGTCCACTTGAAATCCAACAGCGCCCATAAAAGTGTCGAAGATGCGCCGCTCTGCATTGTTGCCACCTGTGCGGTTGCAAGCTGTGTGCCCCTTATTGCATTATCAAAGCTTGCCTCGTAATCGCCGTAGGCCTTCTTCATAAATATGTTGTATTCATCATACCAAAACGGCTTATTGATATTATTCTCACTCAAAATGCTTTGGCACTTCTCGTTAAAGCTTGCCCAGTGCGAATAATTATCCTCGGTCATATCGTCAACACGAGAATATGAGGTGTGCGCGGAGTATATATCTATATAGTCATCAAGATTTTCCGCCGCCCACTTAACCGTTCTCGCATCGGTCGAGCTGTCTGCCGTGTTGGGGCCCACAAGGCTAACCGCCTCGCGTAATTCCTCATTGGTCAGAGCGTTGTGTGTAGCCTCAATTACATTTTTATAATTTATTAGCTTTTCACTGCTTGCGGGATTATAATTCGCAGCTTCTGTGTTGTCACCGTTGTTCGGCTCGGTAGCATACATAAAGTATTTAATGCCGCTTAAGTAATCCGCATAATCGGCATAAGCCTCGGGCAAGCCGGCGCCTTGAACCACATTTTTTACAAATTCGGTAACAAATTCCGCGTAAACCTCAGCCTCGGTGTTATTCTCAGCCCTTTCGATTTTCGGCTCGCCGCACTGTGAGCCGCTTACAACGCCCACCGAGGTGTTAATTATTATTTCAATGCCGTTTTCGTACATTGTTTTGGCATATTCGTAAAACGCCCGCATATACTCGGTGTTCCAATCCCAAGCTTTTGTATCCTTGTTCCAGGCATAGCCCGGCTGGAAGCAGAAGCACCGCACTATTGAAACATTAAGGCCTTTGAACTGCCGCACGGCGGCTTCAAGCTGCTCGGCAGTATATGTGTACCATTTGCCGCTGTCATCGCCCATTTGCCAGTAAAGCGGCAGCAAACCGCCCGTACCTGTGTGACTTGCGGTAACGGCCTCCGTGCTGTAGGTTACCTCACTGAAGCTACTGCCCGAATACGCCGCCGATTTAAAGCCGTCCGAAAAGCTGCTCACACCTGCATCGGTTTTATATGCCGAAACCGAAACCTTCATATCCTTGTACGGCACACCGTTCTTTTCGGTGTTTCTGTCCAAATCACCGTAAATTTTAATGTCAAACTGGCAGTAATTCTCACCCGCCTTGGTTGATTGGGTGTTCTCTATAACCGAATAGCTTAAAGTCTCGCCGCTTGCTAAGGTGTAATTCTGCCAGCCGCTCAAATTACCGCTTACAAAGGCTTCAAGCATTGCCGCTTTGACTGTATTATCTGTTTTTTCAAGCAGGGCTTCACTTGCATTTCTTATTGCAATAACACCATAGTCTGCACTTGCACTGTAGTCTTCAACATAAACCGAAAAAATCATACCCGGCTTTGTGTTGAAAAACAGCGTTTCATTACCGCGCTCAACCGATTTCACCGAATAAACCGAAAGCCCGCTTTCTGTTTTCGGGTAGAGTCTTTTGTTTAAAGCTCCGCTTGCAACCGTAAAACTGCCGTCAGCGTTCTTTTCGCACGGTTGACCGTTTTGCATTAAAGCACCGTAGGGTGCAAAATAATAGTTTCCGTCCGTTACAAGGCTGCCCGCCGCAACGGTCGTTTGCGTTTCGAGCGGATTTCCGAGATCGGTCACCTCAATTTCATCAAAGCATACCGTCCCCTTACCCGAAACCGAAAGGCTTAAAAGACCGGTAACCTCTAAAGCCAGGCTATCCTTACCGTTTGCGTTGTAGGCCCAAAATTCGATTTCGGCATCACGCCACACATTGCTTTCCTCGCTTATAACAAGGCAGGCCTTGTTATCAAGAGAATTTTGTTTATCAAAGCCGTTTAAAAGCAGTCTGAGAGTTGTGCTTTTGTTGCTCGCAATTGTATTGTAAGCATCCTTTTTGTAGCCGCAGGTGGGATAAATCGTAATCGGATAGGTTCTCTTTGAAGTGCCGGTCCCGCTTTCGGCCAAATCGGTGCATTTGTATTTGAATTTGATTTTGTATAAATTCCCCGCCGTAAGCCTGTAAAAGCTGTTTCTGCTTGAATATATCGGTTGGGGATAAAGATACGAATCCGTAAGGTTGGATCTTATAGGCCCTGAATACCATATGTTTTTATATTCAAGCGCCATGTACTTACCGCTTTCGTTATTCGGATTGTAATCATCCGTCGAGAGCGAAAAATTGTTTTTGCTGTTCACCGCAAAAAAATATTCCGTTGATTTAAGCGTGGCAGCGTCATTTGCGTTAAATAAATGAAAATTGTCCACCGTTGCCGTGTAGCCGGTGCTTGCCACCGTGATTGAAAGCGCAATTTCCGTTTCTTTGTCGAGGGTAAAATCCACCAACACATAGTAATGCCTGTAAACGGCCTCGGCGGTAGCTCCGTTATGTAAAAAATACGGTGTGCCGAAATTTTCCCATATATTCTCACAGTATGCACGCTGATTGTTTTTTTCGGCATCAACATCTATATTATCCAAATCAATATACCTTGCCGAAACGGGTATGCCTTTTTTACCGTAATAAAAAAGCCTGTCATTAGCGGCATTAGCATTGTAAACGCCAAAATTGCAGGCTGTTTTGTATGTTCCGTCCGAAAGGGCACCGTCGGCAGCCATAGTAAGCTCAAACTGCCAAACATAATCGCCCGCGGGCAGGGTTGAAATGTGGGTTATTGCACCCGCATTATTGTTTTGCGAGGTTGTATCATTTGCTCTTTTTATTGTGACAGCCCCGTTTTCAAATGTAGGGGCATAACCGGTTTCTGTTTGATATTTAAAAGCATCTGCTACAGTGTCTTCATCATCAAATGCACCCTCGGGTATTGTAAAATCATTCGCGGTTGCGGCCGCTTCGGCGGATAAGCTTAAGGAAGCCGAAGAAAATAACAGAGTTAATACCAACACAAAGGATAGCATGGCTTTGATTTTTGCCACATCATCTGCCTCCGTTCTGAAAATTCAATGTACTCGGTTTGTGTAGCCTTCTCGGCAGATTGTCTGAAAAGTGTTGCACTTGACTCGATAATCTGCCCCGACTCCCCACAGTGTGGGGAGCCAAGACTTAGTTTACAGGCCACTCACCCTTTTTACAGGCCATTTGCCAAACTGTCCAAAACAGCCCGTAAACCGATTATTTAATCCTGCAGGTTAATTGAATTGGGGGTTTCGGTTTCTTCAGCCCAAGTGCCAAGCAACAGGTATTTCCTGAGCAGGGTTAAATCGGTTGAATCAAGCTTTCCGTCATCGTTGCAGTCGCCGCCCACATTGCAGTCTTTATTTGCAATCATCTTCTTAATGCGAATCATATCGCAAATATCAACCGTAGCATCATAATTGGCGTCACCGTTTTTCAGGTCGAGCGTTAGGGTCATATTATCTACATAGAGAGTCGCGCCACTATTTGCATTAGTTCTGACCGCGAGGTAAACAACCGTTTCATCCTCTAATGTAAAGATATATTTGTTGTATCTTTTGGCTCCGCCGGGTCCCATATAGTCACCGTTTTCGGAGCGGCAATCCACATTTCTCCATACATTATTTGCCGCATGGGACTTAACAGTACCTTGAATAAGCGTGTCCTTACCGAATGTGCTGTCACGGTATACTCCGACTATAAAACTATAGCTGTTATTAAAAGCTTCTGTGGTAAATTCCCAGGTGTATGTACCGGCATTAAGCTTAATTGCCTGATACATCCACGCGGTTTTGCCGTTGTTAACAAGCTTGGCGGCTTTCCCTTTAGCTAATGTGAGCTCGGATTCTTCTTCTGCCGTTAAGCTTGCACCGTCCCCCGGTGTAACATTCCAACCGTTGGTATCAGTGTCAAAAGTACCGTTTACAAGCTTGGTTTCTGTTTTTATAAGGGTCATATTATCAATATACTGACATCCGCCGCCGTTACCTCTGATTGCAAAGTAAACATCGGTTTCTGCCGTCAATGTGAACTTATAGGTTATTGTATAATGCCAGTTATTTTGACCTCCGCTAAAAATATATTTGGAATTGTCATTTTTAAAGGCACTGGACACTGTACCGTCATCTTTTACCGCTGTGAACGTATCGGCGGTAATTAAGGCTGCCGCCGTACCTATGCCGGACTTTGATTTATAGGCACCGACCATATTGTGTGTTCCGTAAAGGTCAATGTGGAATTCCCATGTATATTCACCGGCAGCGAGCTTAACACCCTGATAAAGCCATGTGTCTATTCCGCCTGTTACAAAATAACCTGCGTTGTTTGTGATGTTTATATCCTTGTGCTTGTCATCCTGAACTGCAGAAACAGTTTGAAAGGTTGCGGCAGTTTTACCCTCGGTAACACTCCAGCCGTTTGTTCCATCCTCAAAATCACCGTTGACAAGCTCGGTTTTAACCTTTGTAAGGCTAACATCATCAAGGTAAAGCACCTTACCTGAGTTACTTGCAGAAGGCCTGATAGCGAAGCTCACCGTTGCATTATTCTCGGTAACGGTAAATACATAAGTGTTCTTTCGGCATGCATTACCATTATCAATATAAGAACTTGTACCGTTCAATCTGAAAGTGGTGGAAGAATAATTATTACCGTTTAGACTTTCAAAAGAATCATATTGAACAAGAGTTGTTTCGTTAAATACACTGTCACTTTTGTACACGCCGAAAAGGTGTTCAGACGCATTTGTAAAACAACTGAATTTCAAAGTGTAAGTACCCTTTGGTAGGTTAAAGCTTTGATACAGCCAAGTTTGTTCACTACCGCTTTGAGTAAGCTTGCCAACATAGCTGCCGCCTTTAAAAGCAAAGGTAGAATCTGAGGATACTCGCTCAAATGTGTTTTCAACCGTTGTTTTCCAAGCGGAAGTGTCTGTGTTTTCAAAGTCACCGTTGGAAACCAAATTTGTTCCTGTGTCTGCTGCATTAACGGCAAAGCCGCCCATTGCCGCAAATGAAGATAAAACAACTGCCAGCATTAAAATAACGGAAACTGCCTTTTTAAATTTCATTAAGATCAATCCCTTCTTAAATTATTGACAAATAATAATTTTGCCTGTGCCGTTTATAACAGAGGGCGGCGTATCGGCGGCAATAAACAATTCGTCACCCTTAGTTAACTGTAAGAATTGATGGCTGTTTTCGAGTGTGCACTCACCCTCAAGAATAACCGCAACACAGCATTTGCCCTGCGGGTCAATGGTTGATTTACCGTCTGCCGCAATAATCTGCATTTTGAATTTATCGGTCCATTCCTCACCTATAACCGTAACCGCCGTGTTTTTAACGGGGACCACGTTTTTAACGTATTTTTTACGTATTTCCGCATAGCTGCAGCCGGTGTAATCGAAAACATCAAACATTCTTTCAAACCCCAGGCCGCCGTGCATTTTCTCATCGGTCAGGGTAATGCCCGAGCTTGACCTGCGCTCCGGGATAACCATAAGGTCGGTCGGCTCCTGCAGCTCGGCAAGCAGGCAGCCCGCGCCTATTGCGTGGGGTACACCGCCGTTAACAAAGAGCACATCCCCCGACTTTACGGGGTGCCTGTGCATAAGAGAGAGCATTGCTTCAATATCCTGCCGATTAAAGCAGTCAATCAGCTTTTCGCGGGTTATGCCGCGCTTAAAGCCCAAATAAACACAGGCGTTTTTTTCGGCCTCCAAAATGTACCAGCATTCTGTTTTGCCGAACTGCGAATTAAAGTGCTTTTTTGCAAATTCCGCCGTTGGGTGGCACTGGATAAACAGCCTTTCATCCGAATCCAAAAGCTTTAGAAGAAACGGTAGGCGGCTGCCGTATTTTGAATAATTTTCCTTGCCCAAACTTTCAATGGGCGAGGCGCTTACAACATCTTTAAGCAGCTTACCGTCCTGGCAACGGCTGTACCCCTCAACAATTTTTTCCCTGCCGGGGTTGTACGCCTTTGTTAAGGAGGCTATCCATTCCTCCGAAAACTGCGTGATTTCGGGATTGGGCATATTAAAAAATTTATCCAATCTTTTACCGCCGAAATACGAACGATAAACGCGATTTTTCTTAAGCTTATAAATCATAATAACAAGAACCTACATTCTACAATAGATAAGTTTAGATGGTTGTGCTTCGGGCGAGGTTGCGAGCGCGGCTAAGCCTACCTTGTGCAAGCCATTTGTCTCCCGCAGTCTTTAAGCAAGGGAGCTTTATTGACCCATACAAACCTCAAAACACATCCGCAGGGGCGGGTATCACCCGCCCGCCGGAAAGATGTAAAATCCCACTCGATCGCGGGCGGATATTATCCGCCTCTGCTTTTGGTAGGCGTTAGATTTGCCTCCCGCAGCAAGGAGACCCTTAAAGCCCGAATTATTTTTGATTATACACAACCACCTGATAAGCACCGACGGTATCCTTAAGGGTATTATCGGTAACCTTAAGCTCCGAGGTAGGCTCAATGGGCTTATACTCGGTAGTCGGGGTAATGGTGAGAGGATTGTAAACCGATTTTTCAAACACCTTACCGCTCAATTTTTGCGAGAATTTGTAGGTAATGTCATTATCGTTCCAGGAAAGATTGATGACGACCATACTGTAGGTACCGTCCTTATGCTTAAGCAGAGCGGAATAGAGGCCGTCCTCGGTGGCGGTTCCCTCATACACGGTGTCACCCGCCTTTATTGCGGTGCCGAGCATACAGAAAGCGTAATAAGCCTTTCTCGGTATGGTGGACTCCAAAATCGACCTATCAAATCCGACCATGTGTATACCCTCAATCCAGGAAGGCATTGTTGTGGCGTTGCTGTTAGGCCATTTAATGTCGGTAAGATACCATGCGCAGGTGCCGCTTATGCCCTTAAGCATTTGGTAAACATAACCAAGGGCAACCTGTGTGCCATGGTTTGCATCCTCCGCACTTTCCTGATATTTGCCGATTTGTGTCATAACATTGAACTCATCACACCAGAAGGGCTTTCCGGTTGATTTTACCAAATCATAGCAGTTTTGAATCAGTGAATCGTAATTGCCTTTAAGGTCATCCGTCATAGAAGCACCGTACCCATAGGAATGTGCGGCATAAATATCTATGGCGTAATCGCAATCGGCAAGGCACCACTCGATCCACTGCTTTGCTGTCCAGGGATTGGTGCTTTCCGTTGCGTGAACAACAGAGGGACCGACAAATTTCATTTTGTCTCTTATTCCTGCTGCAGCCATAGCTTCATGGCAGGCTTTAAGGTTAAGCGCCCAGTTATCGTAATCTTCGCGAACAACCTCCATTGACTGTGACTCTGTGCTGTTGTTCGGCTCGGTTGCCGGCTCAAAATACTTAACGCAGGTATAGCCTCTTTTTACAACAACCTCATTATAAAAATCAACCAACCATTTGCCGTATTCCTTTGCAATTGCTTCTTTTTGTGCGGCAGTTACCTTCTTTTCATTATAAGAATCAAAAATTCCCGGGTTATTTGCCTTTGCAAGAACATATAACGGATTTTCAAGTCCCAAATAACTGTTATATCCCGTTACGCCCTCTGCGGTGTTGATAATAACATCTATACCGTTTTTCTGCATTATATCGCAATATTTGTAAAATCCGCTTATCCAGTCGGAGTTCCAATCCCACTTGTCATTCACGGCATCCCACGAATAAGCCGGTTCAAGGCAAAGACACCTTACAACCGAAACGCCCATTTGAAGGAACTTCTTAACCGAAATTTCAAGCTCCTCTTCAGAGTATTGATAATTCGTGGCAGTGTCCGGAACAAACCAATAGCAGGGCAAAACACCCATAAGACCGCTGTAGTTAGTCTGCTCCGCCTTTGAATCAAAGGTAACGGTTTGCGCCACGGTGAAATCGAAAGTGAAATCATCGAAATCCAAATCCAAATCCAAATCAAGGTCGGTATCAAGATCCAAGTCTAAATCCAAGTCCGAATCCGTATCCGATGAGGAATCGGCTGCGGAAGATGAATTATCGGCTTTACCGCCCTGTGGCTTGGTTTCGGTTTCGTTTTCACAGCCCGCAACAGTCAGAAAAAGTGAGAATGTAAGCAATATTGCGACAATTCTGTTAAGAAGTGCCTTGTTTTCCATAAAAATCACTCCCCTGTTCGACTGTTATTTAAGCTTGCTGTTTACCGTTTTAACCGCATTTTCCACAAGAGATTTGTTTTTCTGCAAAACGGTTGTAATCTGGCTTGCGGAGGTTTGTGCAAGTGTTTTTTCAAGAGTTTTGAGATTGGTTAAATTGGTGTAGCCCACAACGCCGATTGCAAACTTGTAGCCCTTTTTAACATCCTTGCCGGTAACGTAATTGAATACGTCCTCCATATTTGCGTTTACGGCAACATCGCCGAATTTACCGTTGTTTTCGGAATCCAAAAATTCGCGTATAAACACACCGCCGCCCACAGCGTTTTTAGCGCCCTTAGCTATACCGAAAAGGTTAACGTTTGCGGGAACTATTGTTGCGGCACCCTTGGGTGACGGGAACGGAACGGCATCAATTTCAAACTTAAGGTTGCCGAGGTCGCCCTCCTTACGCATATTCCAAAGGTTGGTGCCCATCATACCGGCCTTGCCCTGTGCAAAGGCACTGCTTTCGGTGCCGTAGGCGGGCTGAAGACCCGCTTCAACCATTTGTGCGTTAAAGGTCCAGGCGTTTATAACCTCTTTGCTTGTTATTGCGCTTGTAAAGGTTGAGCCGTCGGTTGTAACATAGTCAACACCCATTGACTGCATAAGGTTATAATACTGCTGATTCTGGTAGCCCATATTACCCTTTTTAACAAGTGCCTGTGCGGTGCTCTTTAAGGTGTCCCAATTCCAGTTGCCGGCTTTCCAGAGCTCGCGCGGGGTGGTAATGCCGCCGTCCTTGAACATATCAACATTATACATTACAACGCCGTTGCAATCGTACCAGTTGTTATAGGCAATAAAGGTGAAGTAGTGACCCTTAATTTTGTATTTCGCCATTGATTCGAGATCCCAAAAGCCGTCGTTTAAATCCTGTTTTGTAACCGAAATCGGCTGGAAAAGGGTTGCCGTGCCGAGCGGGAAGCAGCCCTGACTTGATTGCTCGGTGGGGATTATGGCAACATCCGGTGCGTCGCCTGTTGAAACCATTGAAGCCAGCTTTGTCATATAGTTCGACCAGTTTGTGGTTTCAACCTTAACCTTCATTGAGGTTTCCTTTTGGAATTTTTCTATTGTTGATTTTTCCTGATTGGTTAAATCACGCCACATTAAAAGCTTAACCGTTGTGCCCTTAAGGGAATTAAGGTCAATACCCTGTGTGGTTTGGGCAGTGCCCTGACTGTCGGTGTTCTCGGTGCCAGAGTCGGTAGCGCTGTCAAGGTCGCCTAAATCAATATCGGCATCTGTACCGACATTCGCCGTGCCGCCGACATCACTCCCGGTGTCGCTGCTGTTTTTGCAGGCGGTGAGTGAGAATATCAGCAATAAGCTTAAAATGGCTGCCAAACTTTTTTTAATCACTGTTTTTTGCTCCTTTTTTTAATTATTATTATACAAATCGCAGCGCCCGCCGCCAAAGCAACAGCCAGACCCGCTATTAATATAATCCATAAGTAGTTGTTCGTTTCCTTTTCGGGGGTATTAACCTTATTTGTGCTTTGGGAATTATCCTTGTTATCGGTTTCATTACCGTCACCGTCCGGAATTTCGGTATCCAAACCAATATCCGTGTCGATATCAATATCGGTATCAATCACCGCATCGGGAACGGAAACCACGGTATCGTCACTTTTCTTAACCGTTTCCTTGTAGGTGTTGGGGTCTTCGGTGTATGTAAGTCTTGACATATAAACCGCAATTTCGTCAAGGTCGATGTCAAGTCCCGTTCCCTCAATTCTCAAATAAACACGGCCGTTTGCCGGTGTTAAGAAGGTGTAGCCGGCTCTGTGCCACTTGCCATCTGTTACGGTCGGTGAAAGAAGTCCGCTTATGTTGCCATCAATACCGCTCATGAGCTTAAGCTCATTCCCCTCGTCATCCAATATGCCTATTTTAAGGCTTGAAGCGGAAGAAGCTCTGTAAGAATACATAAACTTATACTGATAAACACTTCTTAAATCAAGCGGAACGGTGAGTGAAGCATTGCCGCTTAGATGACCGTAATAAGCGCCCTGATCAGCCGAGGATTTGATTCTCTTAACATTAAGAGCATCGGTATCCCAAACAGTGTTTGCAAGCTCACCCTCAAAGTTTCCGTTTTTAACCTTGTTGAAGAATGCCTCACAGTAGTTGTCAGAGGTATCAACCGCAGTTATGGAGCAGGTTAATTTTTCAAGCTTTATGTCATCAATGTACTGATAGGTATCACCAAAGCGCATAAACGCCGAGCAGATTTTGAACGGGAAGCTTGTTTGATCTTCTTCGGTTACGAAATCTATAACAATCTGCTCCCACTTGCCCGCCTGGGTTTTAACCGAGGTCTGCTGCATACCCGGGTACTGATAGGCAAATGCGGTGCTTGCGAATTTCGGTCCAACCGAATAGACCCAAAGTGAGAAGCGGTATGCTGTGCTCGGCTCTAAAACCGGATCATAGCAAAGGTTACCCACCTTATCGGTGTAGTAAAGGTAGTTCCAGCCGTCATTATGGTTTGAATCCCAAACAACTGAATACTTTCCGCTGTGTGCATATTTTGTTGTTTTGGAATAGTGGGTTGCAGGTGTTCCGTTTGCATTCATGGGAACAGACTCGTCTTCCTCAAAGGTGACGTAATAAACAATGTTTTCATCGTCATATTCGGCAACGGGAGGAACCCTTAAAGAATCAATCTCATTGTATTCAATATCATCCAAATAGAAGGTTGTTCCCTTTTTAAAGAAGTTTGCGAATTGCAGGTAAACATTATCGTTATCGCCCGCACAGAAATCAACCGTAATCTTTATCCAGGCCGAGCCTTTATTTGTGTTGGGTAATCCTATGTAGCCTGCCCAGCCGCTTCCCGGCTTTGAAATAAGACCGAGCTTATAGGAAGAATCCGAAACGGTGAGATTTGTGGTGTAGAAAATTTCGGAATTGCTTGAAATAAGCGAATTTCTGTATGTTGCGGGGATGTCATTGCTCACCCTGAAAGCAACCATATCGGTGGCATTTGTGCCGCTTATCTTGGTCCAGAAGCTCAAGCGGTAATTTTTGTTCTTTTCAAGTCCCTTTAACGGCACTGCAAGAGTTCCGCCCTGATAAGCACTGCCGTTCACGGTTGAATCCGCAACAGCGGTTGAAACCAATGAATAGCTTCCGCTGTGCTTTTCGGCATCGGTGCGCTTTGTTGTGGAAGAAAGGCTGTTTGAATCGCCTGCGCCGTATTTAAGCTCGCCTGTGCCGCCCTTTTCAAAATCGTAGCTCAAAGAATCGTCCGCAAGCGAGGTGATTTCTTCGGTTACAACATCATCCAAATAGAATACCGTGCCCTTGCGGAAGAAGTTTGCAAATTCAAGGTACACTTCTTCCAAATCGTTTGAAGCGAATTTAACCGAAACCTCAACCCAATCGCCCGTGCTTGCCGTGTTGGTGTTCATTATTTTAATAAAGCCCGCCCAACCGCTGTTGTATACGGTTTTCATTGTCCACTCGGTATTTGCGGGGTTAAGTGTAAATTCGGCCGAGGGGTTGGGGCCGCTGTTGCTTGAAATAATCGAATTTGCCTGTGCGGCAACGTTCTTTGAATTGGAAATTCTGAAAGCAACACCGTCGGTTGCATTATCACCGTCAATTCTCAACCAGAATGTGGTTTTGTAAAACTTATTCTTTTGCACGGCAATTGGCAGTGCAAAGCGCCCGCCCTGATAATTACCGGCGCTTGCGGTGTTATTCTCATCGGCAACAGCCACGGATTTCAGCGATTTTGTTCCGCTGTGAGCATATGTGCTGTCAATAACGGTTGTTGCCGTTAAGCTTTCGGAGCTTGATACAAATGAAACCTTATCAAGATCGGAATCTCTTTCAAAACCAACAGCAGCAGACTTTTGGGGGTAAACCAAGGTCATATTGTCGATATACTGACATCCGCCGCCGTTACCTCTGATTGCAAAGTAAACATCGGTTTCTGCCGTCAATGTGAACTTATAGGTTATTGTATAATGCCAGTTATTTTGACCTCCGCTAAAAATATATTTGGAATTGTCATTTTTAAAGGCACTGGACACTGTACCGTCATCTTTTACCGCTGTGAACGTATCGGCGGTAATTAAGGCTGCCGCCGTACCTATGCCGGACTTTGATTTATAGGCACCGACCATATTGTGTGTTCCGTAAAGGTCAATGTGGAATTCCCATGTATATTCACCGGCAGCGAGCTTAACACCCTGATAAAGCCATGTGTCTATTCCGCCTGTTACAAAATAACCTGCGTTGTTTGTGATGTTTATATCCTTGTGCTTGCTATCCTGAACTGCAGAAACAGTTTTAAAGGTTGCGGCAGTTTTACCCTCGGTAAC
>CAZKUO010000008.1:0-45502 GCA_964555975.1 uncultured Ruminococcus sp.
GTATGAAGGCTTCTCAGGGTATACTCACCGTTCGCGGCGGTATGACCTCTCACGCAGCCGTTGTTGCCCGTGGTATGGGTACCTGCTGTGTTTCCGGCTGCGGTGACATTGTAATGGATGAAGCCAACAAGAAGTTCACTCTTGCAGGCAAGACCTACAACGAGGGCGACTATATTTCAATCGACGGTTCTACCGGTAACATTTATGACGGTATAATCCCGACTGCCGATGCCGAGATCGCCGGCGAGTTCGGCAGAATTATGCAGTGGGCCGACGAGTTCAGAACCCTTAAGGTTCGCACCAATGCAGATACACCGGCTGATGCTAAGAAGGCTCGCGAGCTGGGTGCAGAGGGTATCGGTCTTTGCCGTACAGAGCATATGTTCTTCGAGCCCGAGCGTATTGCCGCTTTCCGTGAGATGATCTGCTCCGATACGGTTGAAGAAAGAGAAGCTGCTCTTGAAAAGATTCTTCCCTATCAGCAGGGCGACTTTGAAAAGCTTTATGAAGCACTTGAGGGCAATCCGGTTTGCATCCGTTTCCTCGATCCTCCGCTTCATGAATTCGTTCCCACCGAGGAAGCCGATATTAAGATTCTTGCCGATGCACAGGGCAAATCCGTTGAGGATATTAAGAATCTCATCACCTCTCTCCATGAGTTTAACCCGATGATGGGTCACCGCGGCTGCCGTCTTGCGGTTACCTATCCCGAGATTGCAAAGATGCAGACTTCCGCTGTTATCCGTGCGGCTATCAACGTTAAAAAGGCTCACCCCGATTGGAACATAGTTCCCGAGATTATGATCCCGCTCACCGGCGAGGTTAAGGAGCTTAAGTATGTTAAGGATGTAGTTGTAGCTACTGCCGATGCCGAGATCGCCGCCGCAGGCGTTGAGCTCAAGTACGAGGTTGGTACTATGATGGAAATCCCGCGTGCCTGCCTTACCGCCGACGAAATCGCCAAGGAGGCTGAGTTCTTCTGCTTCGGTACAAACGACCTTACTCAGATGACCTTCGGCTTCAGCCGTGACGATGCGGGCAAGTTCCTCTCTGCTTACTATGATAAGAAGATCTATGAGAACGATCCTTTTGCAAAGCTTGATCAGAACGGCGTAGGTAAGCTTATGGATATGGCTGTGACAATGGGTAAAAAGGCTCGTCCTTCTATCCACTGCGGCATCTGCGGCGAGCACGGCGGCGACCCTGTTTCCGTTGAATTCTGCCACAAGATCGGCCTTGACTATGTATCCTGCTCACCCTTCCGTGTTCCGATTGCCCGTCTTGCAGCAGCACAGGCAGCAATTAAGGATATGAAATAATTAAAGCTTTGTGATTTTGCTTAAAACAAAGCTCTAAGGTCTGAAAATCCCCTGCTTGAGAAATCGGGCAGGGGATTTTTTGCAGGCTCTTTGTCAACAGTTGGGGTAAAGCTTAAAAGGGAATTTTTATGTGGAGCGATTGCACTCAAGCAGTCGCTTTTGTCTTGTTAAAGAAATACGATTCACACAACAGGTAGCCGTTCAATATAGGAGCGAACATAAGCACCGTAAAACATTTGCCAATCGAAGCCGTGGTTCTCACTAAGCTCGGGTTTTGAGCCGCGATGTATAGTATTCCGAACATCATCATAAGAAATTAAGACAAGATTACCTTTTCTTTCGGCCGTTTTAATATTTAATATTATTATAGCCGAAAATAAGAAAAAATATTAAGTTTCACTTGAAAAATATTTGAGATGAAGCGTGTGGGTGTTGATTTGTGCGGGAGCGGCCCGGAAATTAATGGTTAATATTATCGTTTTAGCTTGGCAAAGGGTATAAAATGTTGTGAAAAAACGCAATACATTTGTCATTTGATTATTTGCTTTTTTTTGAATTGGTGAAGCGATATAATATATGTGAGAATGATAAATAAAAGTGAGAAAATATGCATTTTTTTATTAGGTATAAATAAAAATCAAATAAATAATTTTAAGGAGATATTATTATGAAGACTGAATTTAAAAGATTGTGCGCAATTGCTTTGGTTGCGGTGCTTTGCTTGTGCTGCGGCTGCGGCAACGACAGCGGAAGCGGAAAAAAGCCAGGGAAAAAGCCCGCGGGCACATCTAACGACCCCTATTTTGATTCGGTTCCGGTAGAGCTTGAGGGCACTACGGTTAAATTTGCTACGTGGATTAATCACCGCGCAAACGAATCGGCCGATGTGCTTGATAATTTCACCAATCTCACCGGTATTGATGTTGAAATCGTAACCATTACACAGAATGATTATATTTCCGAGCTGGCTTCGCTGATTTCGGCGGGTCAGTCACCCGATGTTGTGGTAAACAATTTGGAATTTCCGAACATATTACAGGTTTTAATGCCGCTTGACGATACTATTATCGACACGACCGACAGCTTTTGGAATCAGGAAATCGTAAAGCTGGGCAAGGTGGGCAACAGACCGTACCTCATCAATTCGGTAAACAGCCCGTGGGATATGGCCTCGGCCTGTGTTTATTACAACAACAAAATATTTGAGGATAACGGCATCACCACTCCCGCATTGTATTTGCAGGAGGGCAGATGGACGCTTGACAATTTCTTCAAGTGCGCAAGGGACCTCTCTAAGGTTTGCTCGGAGTCGGGCGCAGGCATAGCGACGGATGCATTTTTCACTACATATACAAGCGGTATGGTTAATTACGATACCGAGAGCAACAAATTTGTAAGCAATCTTTCAAATCCGGAAATAACGAGTACATGGCAGAATATGATAAAGGCCTACGAGGAGGGCTCTATTGTATTTAACGACGAGGGCAAGCGTCATTTGTTTGTGGCGGGGAAAACCGGTATGCTGTTTGCGGGAGCGTATGGCCTGAGAAAATACGGCTGGATGAACGATATGGACATAAACGATTTGGCCTTTGTTCCGGTTCCGCGCGTTGATGCTTCGGGCGAGCAGGTGTACGGCGGCACTGCCTTCAGATCTTACGGTATTTGCAAGGGCGCATCCAATCCCGACGGTGCGGCATATTTCCTGAGATATTTCCTTAATGCCGATAATTACGATGAGGAAACCTTGTATAAGAACGAAGCGGCGGCAGAGCTTTATAAGGAGCTGGCACAAAATCAGAATTACAAGAATCCGCAGCTTGATACAAGTGTTATGTCCCTTATGGCAACCACAATATTGCCCGTTCAGGAGATTTTCCCCGATTTGTATCAGTGCTCATCCTCACAGGTAGCTACGGCGCTTAATTCCTCGGCAAATAAGCTTAATTCGTGCATAACACGCGCAAATATGATAATTGATGATGTGAAAGCGCAAAACGCAAAATAATTAATTTCGGAGGAGTACAATGTTCAGTAAAAGGCAAAGGATAACAAGCATTCTTTTAACAATTGTTTTTTTGCTTTCGGTATGCCCTCTGGCAATATTCAGTCAAGCATTACAGTCTTCGGAAACCTTTACACCCGAAAGGCATTATTTCGATTTCGGCGAGTACCGGTTTAATACCGTTACCCTTGAGGAATTGACGGCTGCTCCCGGGAACTACAAGGGAACCACCGTAAATGCTGCAAGCGGTAAAAACATAGGTACGTGGTCACTTGAGAGCGACAGCACTGCAACAGGCGGAAAATACCTTAAATTTGTTAAGGATAACAACGGCTTTAAGGATTCGCTTATGAATTATCTGTTTGTGGCCAATCCCACGGGTAATTTTCAGACGAACGACAGGGAAAGCCACATTGTTCTGAAGGCCGGCACCCCTTACAGCATAAAGCTGCGCTACAGGGTTGAAAATTTAGAGGAAGAAAAATACGATCTTAATCTAATGGCGGTTGCAACCCAGGGCGTTGCGACCCCCAACAGCTGCTCGGCCAACATTGTTTACATTGAAAAGGGTCTCGGCAATACCGACGGCTGGACAGAGGCGGTTTACAGCTTCGTTACTCCCGATACATATGCAGGAAAGGTCAACAGTCTGCTTATCGGCTTTAATCCCTGTAAAAAGGGAACCACCTCACGCCCGAGTGAGGGAACGAAATATACCTACAGCGTTTCGGTTGACAGTGTGGAAATCAACCGCCTTGCAACCGTTCGCCTGAACGGTGTGGACTCCACGGGGCACAAATCCACCGAAAGCATTTACGGCGCGGTGGGCGAGGTGATAAGCTTCCCCGATAAGGGAACAACCCTTTATGAAAGCTACAACGAGAAAACGGGCGAATTTTCAAATCCGGTTGATACCGCAGGCCGTAAATTCACAAACAGTGTTTATGAGGATTTTTACTATAAGGATGACACCTTTGAGCCCGAAAGTCACAATATAGATTTCAGTAAATACAATTTAATTTGCGGCAACACGGGCGGCAGCGGTAACGTGGTTAAAATTAACAGCAACAGCTGGGAATTGGTGACCGACAGCACCGCGTCGGGCGGAAAGTACCTGAAATACGAAAAGCTTTCAAGTGAAACGGGAAAGAACTGGAAGCCTTATTACCATTTTATGGCGAATCCCACCGGCGCTTACAACGGTGCCACAAAAAGCGGCGCTGTGAAGCTTACAAAGGATACGAATTACGTAATTAAGGTTCGCTATAAAATAGAAAATCTTGATAAGGCCTACGATTTGGCCTTTTATGCCAACTTTACACAGGGTGTGTGGTCGCCCAACAGCTTCCATGCAAACAACAACGTTAATATAGCAACGGGACTCGGCAATACCGACGGTTGGGTTGAAAAGGAATACACCTTTAAAACACCGAGCACCTATGTGGGCACGGCAAACAGCTTGATTTTGGGCTTTTATCCCACAAAGGCGGGCACTCAAAGCTTCCCGATGAACGATAGCTTTGCCTACTCGGTTTGTATTGATTATGTTAAAATAGACCGTGCAACAAGCGTTGTGTTTATGTCGGGTGAGGACACCGTAAAAACCGTTTATGCCGCACCCGAGGGCACTTTTACCGATTTTCCGAGCACCAAAAGAAACGGCTATAAATTTGCGGGCTGGTTCGGCGATGCGGCCTGCACCGTTTCGGCAAATTCGGTAAAGCTTGTAAACAAGGGGATTTCCGCAACCCTTTATGCAGGCTGGCTTAAGCTTGCGGATAATGCCGTTATAAGCGATGAGCTTTATCCCTCCTGGCGGGATAACGGCGATGTATACAGCGGATTCACCTCCGATAATTCCGAATTTTTCACAGGCAGCTCATCTGTTAAGTATTCTGCCGGCGGTAAGGCATATATGCTGCTAAATTCCGATACACAGCCGTTGATAATCGCAGACGGGAGCGTTTATATGCTTACCTTTATGTATAAGCTTAAGAACGCCGGTCGGGCGGAAATCGGCTTTGCGGCATCGGGCAATAATAAATTCGAGGCGGACAGCGCGGTGACTCAGTGCACCAAAGCCCTTGTGGGCAACGGAGGCTGGCAAAAGGCCGTAATAACCTTTACCGCCAATGCCGAAACGGCAGATGCCCTCTACCTTACCGCAGCCTCGGCGGAAAGCTTGTGGTTGGATGATATTACTCTTTCCGCAACCTCAACCATTGTTATGGAAACCAACGGCGGAGCACCGATTGAAAGCATTAAGGGTGTTCCGAACGAAAAAGCGGCACTGCCCGAGCCTGTTTGGGCGGGTCACGCCTTCAGCGGCTGGTATAAGGACAGTGAGCTTACCGTTCCCGCAACGGCGGTGAGATTCCCGACCGAGAGCGAAAGCATTACCGTTTACGCCGCATGGGATAAAAAACCTCCCGAGGCAGTGATTGATTTTGAAAACGTGCCCTACGAAAACGGCACATGGAAAAATCCGCAGTTCTCCTATAATTCCGATACGATGAAATTCGTTAACGATAATGCCTTTTCGGGTGACAGTGTTTTAAGATTTGCCTATGCTTCGGGCAAAAGCACGGTGGCCTACAACCGTGCGGCACACTCCTTTGCCTTTTATAAGGACGGTGCGCCCGTAAAGGTTACGGACAAAGCGACTTATGCAATCACATTTTGGTACAGGGCAAGCGGGCTTACAACCGACGTTCGCATTACTCCGCAAACCTGCACGGCATATAACTTCTATGCCAATGCCGTAAATCACACGAACGGCGGCTACACAATAAACAAGGCCTCGGCCGACGGTGAGTGGCATCAGGCAACAATCGTTTTCACGGCAGAGCCTAAGAACGATTCAAACGGAAATCCGGCAAACGCACTTTTCCTGCGTATAAATCCTTTGACGGACGAAAGCGTTACCGTTGATTTGGATTATATAACTCTTTCCGAAATAGATGAAAGCACCGCTGTGGTTTCCATGGTGATTGACAGCACAGAAACCCAATTTGCAACCGTGGAAAAGGGCGGCAAGGTGACACTTCCCACCCCGAGCAGAGAAAACTATATCTTCCGCGGCTGGTACAGTGATTCTTCTTTTAAAAATAAGCTTGAGGGTACCGAGTATTCGGCGGCAGCATCTGCGGCGATTTATGCAAAGTGGAGCCTTACAAGCGCTGCGGTTGATTTTGAGGATTACCCCGTGGCGTGGATTAATAAGCCCGCTTCAAATGATACCAATTTCCGCTTCGGAAACGACCATATGTCAATCTCCGACAGCGAATATCACAGCGGCAGCCACTCTCTTTGCTTCAGCTTTGACGGTACGCAGGAAAAGAAGGAATCCATGGCGCAGCTTTATAACCTAAATGATGTTTTCGTTGCGGGCGATACACCGCTTGTGCTTGATGAAAACAGCACCTATATGGTAACACTGCGCTATAAGGTGAAAAACGCCGTGGGAACGGCGGATATAGACCTTGCACTTGCCAACAGAAGCAACTATTACGCAAACCGCACAAGAATTAAATTTTTCACGACCTCCTTTGCCGATATTGCAAAGGGCTGGCAAACCGCAACAATCTGCTTTACGGCCAACCCCAAAAAGGAAAAGGCCGATGCCCTCTACTTGGCATTTACGGCAAACGGCAGCAGTGCGGAAATTTATATTGACGATTTCAGTGTAGAGCTGCTTGAAAACAAAAGCTATGTTGAATTTAATGCCAATAATAACACCCTGCCGGCCTACTCGGTAGGCAAAGCGGGGGATGCGGTTAATTTCCCCGAGGCCCCCTATCGCAAGGGCTACACCTTTGCGGGCTGGTACACAGATGAGGGCTTTACCAAGCTTTACACCGGCAAGCTTCACGGCGAAGCCTCGCTCAAGGTGTATGCTAAATGGTCCTTTGCGGACTCAATACTCATAAGCTTCGAGGATGAAGCACAACGGAGTCTTAATAAAAATCAGTATGACACAACCGAAATTTCCGATGAAATGGCAAGCGACGGGAAATATTCCTTAAAGCTCAATAAATCGGGGAACACAAGAATGAACGCCTCAATGCTGCTGATTTACGATAATCAGCCCGTAACGGTTGAGGAAGGTGCAACCTATGTTTTGACCTATGACTACTACGTTGTTCAAAACTCGGGCAAGTCAAGCGGTCAGACCACTCCCCTGCCGAATGTCCGCTTTGCCAAGGCAACAAACGTTTGGTCGGGCTATTCCGTTCCCAAAAATATTTGGGCCATAAATTACGAGGAGGAATGCGGCAAGTGGTTTACCGGCTCTGTAATGTTCACTGTGGAGCTTAAAGAGCCGACGGGTAATGCACTTTATTTCACCGCAAACTATTCGGAAAATTTTGTGGGCTATTTTGATAATCTTCGTCTTACACGCCTTGACAAGGGTAAGGACGGCATTGCCGTTAACCTGAACCCCGGCGGCGCAAGTGACGTTGGGTCTTCAAAGCTGTTTTATACCGGCAAGGCCGGCGATGCGCTTAAATTACCCACAGATTTGAAGAAGGACGGCTATGTGTTCCTCGGCTGGTATGAGGACACAAAGCTTAAAAAGCGCATAGAGGCCGAATATTACACGGTGCTTCAAAGCGATACCACCATATATGCAGGCTGGGCAAAGCCGAAGCTTTACCAGGATTTTGAGGGCTACGGTGACCTGTTTGTGCCGAATACATATAAGTATTTGGATATGGATTATGAGCTTTATAACGCCAATGCCGCACAAGGCAGTAAGGATAACGTACACAGCGGCAGCTATTCAATTCACCGCAAGGGTGAGGACTTCCACACCGCTTGCTTCCAAATATTGCCCGAAACGAGCGATATTGCAAAGCGACTTGTGCCCGGAATGATTTATAAAATGTCAATGTGGGTAAAGCTTGAATCAAAGGCTCAGGAAACAGGCGCAATAAAGATTGCCTGCTCGCAATCCCCGCACTATGCCTGGGCGATTGACGGTGAGTGGCACAATGTTGCGGCCTTAAGTGATTTGAAGGTGGGCGAGTGGACAGAGCTTACCTATACCTTCAGTGCGACAGACTATTATATGTCGGTTCAAACACCGGGCAATGTGTGTATGTATTTCGATGATGTAAGCTTTGAATTGCTTTACGGGGCCAAAACCTCGGATTGCTCGGAATCGGTCAAGGTTGAAGAATACATTGCAGTCAGCAAGAATGAAGACGGCTCGATACTGAACAGCGATATTAACACCGAATATTTAAAAGAGCTCGGTGAAAAGGGCAATAACACCGTGCTTTTGGTTGTAATTATCGGCGGTGCGGTGCTGCTTCTCGGTGCGGCGGGTGCCGTAACCGCAATAATCATTCGCAAAAGAAAGAGGGTGAAAAGGATATGAAAAAGGCACTTACGATTCTTACGGTTTTTTTACTTGCGGTTTTAACGGGCTGCGGCGGCAGTGTGCAAAGGCTTGCCTCGGTCACTGAGGACGGTAAATATTTTTACTGGTCCATAGTCCGCGAAAAGGGCTGTGCGGATTCGGTGGAAAAGGCCGCCAAAAGTATCCGTTCCGCCCTCAGAAAGACTTACAAGACAAGTGTTACCGTTTCCTACGGTGAGGAGGAGGATTACGAGGGCAACCTTGAAATCCTTATAGGCAACACCGGCAGAGAGGAATCCGAGCAGGCCTTGGAGCGCATTAAGGCAAACCGCGAAAATCATCAGTTTGATTTCATTATAGCCTCAATAGGTGATAAAATTTGCATTAATGCCCTAAAGGACGAGATGGTCGCAAAGGCGGCGGAATACTTTGCCGAAACCTACTGCGGCTCCGAGGAGGCTTGGGAAAGGCTTAATACCGGCACGGAAATAATTTACGAAGCACCCTTTGAAAGTCACCCTCACGCCATAGGCGGAGCAGAACTTAGGAACTTCACCGTTGTTACCGTTAGGGATATGGAATATATCTACGGCCGCAGAGTGGATGATATAGTTGATTATTTGTCCGAAAGTCAGGGCTACACCTTACCGCAGCAGGATGAGCGTGCCGCCGAGACGAAATATGAAATCCTTATAGGCGACCTGCAAAGAAGCGCAAGCCAAGCCGTTAAGGCAGAGGGCGATAATTGGATTATTAAGGCGGTTGACTCAAAGCTTGTGATTAAGGGCGGCAGTAGCCTTGCCACTGCAGATGCGCTTGAAAGCTTCCTTGCTTTAATAAAGGAAAAGGAAAATGAGGGCTCCTATCTTGACTTAAAGCCCGATTTTGAATTAAAGGGCAGCTATGCCGCTACAGACAGCAGCTTTAAGCTTGTGTGGAACGATGAATTTAATGCCGATAGGCTTGATACCCATTGGTGGGTCGATTATACACCACAGGATCCTTACGGTAGAACGGAGGGCTCGTCTCTCGGAGGAGAGTGTGTTCAAAAGTCAGTAGAAAACACAAAGCTTACGGGTGACGGCTGTCTTACCGTTTTTGCAACACGAAACGGTAAAAATTTCACAAGCGGCTCTCTTTGCACTTGGGACACATTACAGCTTAAATACGGCATTATTGAGTTCCGTGCAAAGCTTCCGCAAGAGCCGGGCTGTTCGGCGCTTTGGTTTAACAGCTCAAAGCTCGGCTACGGCTGTATGACCGAGTACGATTTGCTTGAAAATTTCGGCTCGGCAAAAAGCTTCGCCGCAAACATTCACCGTTGGTGGCTGCAAAACGGCAGCACGGGGCACACCTCGCTTGATATTCCCGAGTACACAAAGCTGAAAAAGTATTCCTTTACCGACACCATTGATAAAAACGCCGACCTTTCAACCGATTTTCATATTTACAGTATGGAATGGGATGAGCATAACGTCAGCTTTGCGGTGGACGGTAAAACCTTCTTCTCCTACAGTCTTGATGAAACCGATAATCCCGATGCGAGAAAAATACCGGCATATATGCTTATGAGCTGTAAAATGGGCTCGGCAAATTACGGCGTTGCCGCCACTGCCGATTCACCCGAGTATGTTGAGCTCAAGGTGGATTATGTGCGTGTTTATCAGCGTGCCGATATCGGCTCGGAGCTCTTAACACGCGACAAGGGCAACATACCCAATTACACCGACCGCAAAATCGAGTACTATGTCGGCGGTAAAAAGGTTTCATAGCAACGCCCGCATTTCATTAGCTTTAATTTATTAAAGCCCCCGCCCTACGGTGTGAGAATAACACATTCGGTATTTTTTAATCCCCCCGGACAGTCGAGGATGCCTGTCCCTATGAACGTAATTTTGAGGTTTGTGCAAACCAATAAGGCTCCCCTTGTCAGGGGGTGATTTCCCCGCGGTGCGGGGAAAATGTCGCGAAGCGACAAAAGGGGACGGCTCAGTCAGAGTGTCGAGCAAAGCGAGACTGAGGGGTAGTTTTGTTAAGAAACTTAAATTATCTCTCCCTCCGACCTCGCTGCGCTCGGCCGCCCACCGGCAGCGGAGATTATTCGCCGGACATTCATTCCTGCCGGCAGTTATGATTAATTATTATTTTAAATTTAAATACAATAGGGAGTGTAAAAAATGAAAACAAAAAGAATACTCAGCATTACCCTTGTTACGGCATTGCTCCTTTCGCTTGTTGCGGGTGTGGTGCCAAGCGTTTCGGCAGAGCCGACCTCTGCCACGGCCGAAAGCTATTATATTGATTTCAGTGAGTACGATTTTAAAACCATAACCGCAGAGAGCTACAACAGCTATGTGACGGAAAACAACGGCACTAAGCCGACACACGCCAATGTGTATGATGTGAGGCTCAGCAACGGCACAGAGGTAGGTAATTGGTCACTTGTTGAGGATGCGACCGCCACCGGCGGAAAATACCTTAACTATGTTAAGGCAAACACGGGTAAAAACGGAGACCTCAGCAGTTATATGTTTGTCGCAAATCCGACGGGTGATTATAAAACCGACGGCAATCATATTACATTGGCTGAGGACACAACCTACTATGTAACAATCCGTTATAAGGTTTCCGATTTGACCGAGGGATATAACCTTAACCTGTTTACATTTGCCACAAGCGGTGTAGCAACCCCGAATAACACCAGCAATTGGGAAGATAGAAAAAATGTCAAGCTCGGCATTGACAATACAAACGGTTGGGTTGTGGAAACCTATTCCTTTAATACACCTAAAACATATACAGGCACATCGGTTCACAGCCTGCTTATGGGCTTTGAGCCGAGGGTTGACGGAAGCAACAACCGCCCGGCAGAGGATTTGGCATTTACATATAATTTATCGGTGGATTACATAAGCATAGAAAAGCCCGAGGTTATTCCTCAGCATATGCAGGTGGATTTTAATAGCTATACTCCTTATTACACAGATAACAACGACTGCTCTGTAAATCAAAACGGTATTTGGGAAATAGGCACAGAGGGCGAAAACAAATATATGAAATGGCCCGATACAAAAACAGTCACAAACAACTCATCCGCTGCTTACTGTTTTGTAGTCAATCCCACAGGCGCCGGTAAATTTGCTGACAGAGCTCAGCAATATATACTTGCGGAGGGCGGAGAATACCGTGTAAGCTTTAAATACAGGCTGCCAACCGAATTGCAAACAGGCGGTGCCGTTACCGTTAAGGTGGGAGCTACGGCAGGTAATAATTCGGCTGGTAGTTGGTCTGGGGCCAATACGGCTATCGCACTTACTCCCGAGGCCGGAACAACCGGTATTACCCTTGCACAAACAACTGAATGGAAAACCGTAAGCTATACCTTCACATTTACAACAACAAATTCGAACGCACGCTGTGTTATGCAGATGGCCTTTGTACCGAATGCAAATCAACGCACAGCCGCATACTCGCTTGATATTGACGATATTGTTGTTGACCGACTTTCCACCCTTACAATTAAGGATGAAGCGGGTAATACGGTAACACGCAAGGGCGCTCCGGCAGCACCTGCAAGCGACTTGACAGGTATGGGCGGAAACAAAGCAGAGGTTATAGAGCTTAATTCCGCTAATGCCGAGGTTTACAACGGCTCAACAGCAAATGCGGGTGTTATTGAGTATTATGACGACAGTGCCAAGACAAAGGAAATAAGCTCTTACACCTTTACTTCGGTAAACGGAACGGTTTATTCAAAGCTTTCTGCAACACTTACGGATGTTAATCAGGTTGCATTTTGCGGATTTGATGAGTATAAGCTCCGCACGAATTATACGGCAGATCCCGGAAACAGTGTTACATTTACAAGCCACGGATATTACAACCTCGACACAGAGCAGGTTTGGAATATTGTAGACACCGAGGCCTACACAGGCAAAAAATCAATGCATATGCAATTGACTGCCAACTCCGGTAATCCAAGAAAATTCCTGTATATCGGAAGCGGCTATGAGCTTGAGGATAACACCACCTATCACCTTTCAATGCGCATTAAAAAGGATGCATTCCCGGAGGACGGAAAGCTTACAATAAATCTCGGCTACGGCGGCGATTTTTATGAGCGCTTTATTTACGGTGACGCAGCGACCGCCAAAAAGGAAATCACGGCAAGTGATTTGAGCAGTGACTGGACCGAAATCACCATGGCTTTGAATTATATTCCCACGGTAACTGCAAGCAATTATCCAATAGATTACTACCGTGCACCTGTACTGAAATTCAGCGCAGATACAAATGTTTCGGTTTATATTGACTCGGTAACACTTTCAAAGGTTTGCGGCGAAGCCTCGGGTGAGGTTATAGACAGCAACACGGCCGACAATAAAAAGGAGGTTCGCATAACCTCATCCTACATTCCGAACAGCAACGGTAATATAACCTTGGCCGGCACCGAATACACCGTTGCCGAAAGAGGCGTTCTTGCAAAGGCCGCCACCGGCAGCTCCAAGCTGCTTTTGGGCAAGGAGGGCGTTATAAACGCAAAGAAGACCTCGAATTTCGGTGATTATTGGGCAGACGGTGAACACGGCGAGAGAATATTCGCATCGCTGCTTGAGAATTTTTCGGTTAATGACCACCGTGAAATTGAGGTGCGTGCTTACATTAAATTGAGCAACGGCAATGTTTTCTATTCACCAATAACAACCGTTTCGGTAGAGTCGGCGGGTGCGCCTGCGGGCTATACGCTTGTATGGGGTGATGAATTTGACGGCACCGCGCTTGACGAAACCAAGTGGAAAAAGGCCGCATATAACGTAGAAGCACCGCTTTATCAACCCCAAAATACCGACAATGTTATGTCGGTTGAAAACGGTATGCTTAATTTGAGAACCACACGCCATGTAGGGGCTTCAGCAGATTATAAATACGATTTGCCGTTTGATTTAACAACAAGCGAAACCATGAACTTTAAATACGGCTACCTTGAGGTGCGTGCAAGGATTCCTTACCAAAAGGGTCTTTCAAGCGGACTGTGGTTCAGAACGGACAGCAAGCTTTCTACGGACTCCGGCAAGAGACTGTCCGACACAATGGCCGAAATCGATATGATTGAAACCCTCACGTATACCGATAAGGTTACACCGAACATCCACAAATGGCTTAATGTTGACGGTGTTACAAAGCACTCACAGTTTAACAGCGGCACGGGGAATACCGTTCAAAGCTTTACCTTTGAAAACAGTGAAAATCTTTGTGATGAGTTCCATATTTACGGCTTTGAGTGGACTGAAACGCAAATTAAAATGTATGTTGACAGGGTTCTTTATGCAACTTATGATATCGCAAAAGATTTTGAAAATAGCGGGGAAACAGTAGGCAGTATGGCCGCATTTAATGACCCGGCACACATACTAATCGGTATGAAGCCCCAAATTGCGGATAAGGATTACGATTACCACGGTGACGGAAGCGGCTTTGCTACCGATGAAACAACCTTTGATACCCCATACAGCATTGACTGGATTCGCCTTTACCAAAAGGGCGACGAAGCCGAAATGCTGCTTAAATAATTCAGGGGAGGTAACAGTTGTGAAAAAATGTTTAATTCGTTTAACGGCTTTGGTCGGCGCAATTATGCTTGCGTTCGGCGCACTAAGCGTTTCCGCCGCAACAGGCGTTTATGATGATACAGCGGAATTTCCTTGCATCAGCGGCGATGTTAATGATGACGGTGATATAGATATACGCGATTTGGTTCGACTGAAGAAGTATATCGGTAATACCGATGTGGAAATTTTTGAGGCTGCCTCCGACCTTAACGGTGACGGAAAATACGATGCTGCCGATTTGGTTGAGCTGAGAAAAGTGCTTTTTAAGCTGTAGTATGATTTTCTCCCCGTTTTTCCCTTTTTGGGAAATTCGGGGAGAAAGCTTCGGGCTTGTGAGATTATTTTAAAGCTTTTGTAACAGGGAAAGGAAAATCGGCAATGATTTCCCGTTCCGTATTACAAAATTCCGAGGGTGGGGATTTACCATGAAAAAATTTAATTCGGCGTTTTTGCGTTTATCGGCTGCAATTGCGGCGCTGGCCTTATCGGCGGCTGCACCTGCGGTGGGTGCGAAAGCGGAAAAAACAAATGCGGACAATGAAATCAACGCTGTTTACAATTACAGCGATGAGAACGCATACGCACTGTATAAGGAAAAGTATTCCGCGGTGAAGTGTGCCGCGGAGGATATTGTTTTACAGGGCGGCACAGAGCCTTATAAGGACACTGCCGATACCGAATATGAAAACACGGTCACCTTTAATTCGGCCGAACAGACAAAAGTCTACAGCTTTTCCGTGCCGGAGGACGGACTTTACAATATAAAGCTTAGATACCTCCCGATTGAGGGCAACGGAAACGACATTAATTTTTCCCTGAAGCTTGACGGTGCTTTCCCCTTTACCGAGGCCGAGCAGCTTGTTTTGCCGAGAATGTACAAGGATGTTGAAAGCAGCTATTATGATGAATTCGGCAATCAGTACTCACCCGAGCAGGCGGAGGCAGGCGAATTTACGGTAAAGGCGCTTTATAACGATGCGGGAGCGGAAAATCTGCCCTATGCGTTTTATTTAACGGCGGGCGGGCATTCGGCGGCAATTACGGGCGGCACAGAGCCCTTTGTTTTGGCGGAGCTTATTATTGCCGCACCCGACAGCCTAAAGCCCTATTCCGAAATTAAGGCGGAATATGCCGAAAAGGGCTACACTGCGGCAAATTGTGATGCCTTGGTGCTTGAAGGTGAAGATGCCGCGTTAAAATCCACCCGTGCAATAGTCCCGAAGGCCGACAGCGGCTCACCGATACCCGAGCCCTCAAGCCCGAAAAAGCAGCTTATAAACTACATAGGCGGCAGCAACTGGAAATCCCCCACAGAGGAAATTGTGTGGAAAATCGAGGTTAAGGAATCGGGCCTTTACAGGCTGGGCGCGGTTTACAAGCAGGATCAAACCGTAAACGGATTTTCTTACCGACAGTTAAGAATAGACGGCAAAATTCCCTTTGCCGAGGCACAAAGCCTTGAATTTTATTACGGTACGGGCTGGAAGTATTACGAATTTGCCGACAGTGAGGGTGAGGATTACCTTTTCTACCTTGAAAAGGGGAAGCACACCCTAAGCCTTACCGCAACCATGGGCGTTACAACCGAATATTACAACAGATTAAAGCAGATTACCGAGGCTTTAAGCAATATATACCTTGAAATTGCAATGATAACGGGCGAAACCCCCGACAGCAACCGCGACTATGATTTGTTTAAGCAGATTGACGGCTTTAACGAAAGCCTTGAAAAGAACCGTGAGCTTTTAACACAGCTTGCCGCCGATATGAAGGAGCTATCTAACGGAGAGGAAACCTCCTTTATATCATCGGTAAAGAATATGGCGCGCGTGCTCAAGTCTATGCTTGATAACCCCTACACGGCGCAGAATTATGTGAGCGATTATTACAACAGCTACACCACGCTCTCTTCGTGGCTGTATGATATGAAATCTATGCCCCTTTGCATTGACAGAATTTTTCTTTACCCGTCGGAGAGTGACGAAAAGCCGCAGCTTGCGGGATTTTTTGAGAAGCTCGGCTTCGGGATAGAGCGGTTTATTGCCTCCTTTGCCGATGATTACGGCAAGGCCGCTTCAAAGGACGGCACACTTGAAATATGGATAAACTGGGGCCGTGATCAGGCAATGGTGCTCAATTCGCTCATAGAAGAATCCTTTACCGTAAAGACCGGCATAAAGGTTAATTTGGAGCTTACCGATGCCACGCTTGTTAAGGGTATTCTTTCAAACAATGCGCCCGATTTATCCCTGCATTTACCGAGAACGGAGCCCGTAAACCTTGCAATGCGCGGCGTTCTTTACGATTTAACCGAATTTGAGGATTACAGCGAGGTTACAGAGCGCTTCGGCAAATCGGCCTCGGTGCCCTACAGCTACGGAAACGGCATTTATGCCTTACCCGATACGCAGTCCTTCTATATTATGTTTTACCGAAAGGACATTCTGGAAAGCCTTGAAATTGAGGTGCCGAAAACCTGGGATGAATTTTTGGCGGCAACCGCCGTTTTACAGCGCAACAATATGCAGGCCTGGATACCCTACACACAGATTACAACCTCCACCACGGTAAACACGGGTGTGGGGGGCCTGAATCTTTTCGCCTCTGTTTTGCAGCAATTCGGCAGCGGGCTTTACAATGCGGATAAAACCGCCACAATACTTGACAGCCCCACATCACTTAAGGCGTTCACCTATTGGACGGATATGTACACAAAATACAAGCTGCCCACAACGGCAAGCTTTTACAACCGCTTCAGGGTGGGCACAATGCCTATCGGTATTGAGGTTTACACCCAGTACACAACCCTAAAGGAGGCCGCCCCCGAAATTGACGGAAGATGGGGAATAGCCTTGGTGCCGGGTGTTGAGGAAAACGGAGCGGTAAATCACACCGTTTCGGGCTCGGGAACGGGCTGTGCCATTATGGCGGGCTCCGAGCACAAGGCTGAGGCCTGGGAATTTTTAAAATGGTGGACCTCTGCCGATACACAGCTGAGATACAACAATAATGTGGAATCCATTTTGGGCTCTGTTGCGAGAACCACAACCGCAACACAGGCGGCCTTTGAGGGTATGGCGTGGGATCCGGCGGATTTGCAAATTCTTCTCAAGCAACGCGAAAACATTGCCGAAATACCCGAGGTTGCCGGCAGCTATTATGTTTCAAGAGCGGTTGACCAGGCCTTTTGGTCGGTTATAAACGGTGAGGAAGCCCCAAAGGATTCCCTTACCGAGTGGGCGGAAATTGCGAATAATGAGATTGAGCGCAAAATAAAGCAATACGGTAAATAAGGCGGAGCTTATTCGGTTTATTGCGATTTTGCGGTGAGAAAGGAGCACGGAAAAATATGAAAACAGCCAATAATAAATCTCGTTCCGGCATTGAAGCCTCATTCCGTGACAGGATACCCTACTATGTTATGCTGGCACCGTTTATAGTATTTTTTGTTTTACTTGTGGCTGTGCCTATGGTTGCCTCTGTTGTGTTAAGCTTTTTTGAATTTGATATGGTTTCGCTGCCGGTGCCAACGGGCTTTTCAAATTACTTCAGAATGCTTTTTGACGACGGCATATTTGTAAAAACGGTTAAAAACACGCTTTTGCTGGCCGTAATAACAGGCCCTGCGGGCTTTTTGCTCTCGTTTGTTTTGGCGTGGTTTTTAAATGAATTTAAGCCTGCCGTGCGCACGGTGCTGTCATTTATGTTTTACTGCCCCGCCCTTATAGGCAATGCTTACTATATTTGGCAGGTTGCCTTTTCGAGCGACAGCTACGGCTATGTAAACAGTCTGCTTTTATCAATGGGAATGATAAGCGATCCCGTTCAGTGGCTTAAGGATGCCGACTATGTAATGCCGATTATTATTGTGGTGCAGCTTTGGATGAGCATGGGCGTATCCTTTCTTGCGAATATTTCGGGCTTGCAGAATGTTGACGGCGAAATGTACGAGGCCGGCGCAATCGACGGTATTCGCAACCGTTGGCAGGAGCTGTGGTACATAACACTGCCGTCAATGCAGCATATGTTACTTTTCAGCGCGGTTATGCAGATTTCCTCTGCATTTTCCATAAGCCAGCTCCCGATAGCTCTTGCGGGCTATCCCTCTGTGGGCAACCGGGTGGATACCATTGTATCCTACCTTGCAGATGCGGGCACGGTTCGTTACGAAATGGGATATGCATCGGCAATTTCGGTGTTTTTGTTCCTTATTATGATAATTGTGCGCATTGTTATCGGCGGTGCGATTAAAAGGGTAGGAAAGTGAGGGTGAGCAGATGAATTCGGGTAAATCCGTTTCGGCCGGTTCTAAATTTAAAAGAATATTTGCAGGCAGGTCTGCCGCCGCCTCACAGAGCAAAAAATACACACGCTCAAAAGCGGGGAGCACCGTTTATGTTGTTATATTGCTGGTTTTGGGCGTTTTCTCGGTTTTGCCGCTTATCTATTGCGTGGCAACCTCCTTTAAGCCGCTTGACGAGCTTATGATTTTTCCGCCGCGGTTTTTCGTGCGCAGGCCCTCCTTTCAGAATTATCTGGCGTTGCCGGGGTTGCTTTCAAATTTGCGTATTCCGCTGTCACGCTATATTTTCAACAGCTTTTTCATATCTGCGGTAACAACCTTTTTATATGTTTTTGTTTCCACCATGGCGGCATTTGTTTTAACAAAATCGCCCCTTAAAAGCCGCAAAAAGGTGTTTATTGTGGTGCAATACGCGCTGCTTTTCAACACCTACACCCTGGCCATTCCGCAGTATTTGATATTTTCTTATATGGGCGTAATAGATACATACTGGGCGTACATTCTGCCCCATATGGCATCTACAATGGGTGTGTTTCTTATGAAGCAGTATATGGAGGGCAGTGTGCCCGATGCCATTATTGAGGCGGCCAAAATAGACGGCGCAAGCCCCTACAGAATGTTTGCGCAGATAATAGTGCCCATGGTTAAGCCTTGCATTATGACACTGTGTCTTTTCGGGTTCAGAGATGCCTGGTCTGCCCTGCCTAACGGCACGATTTTCAACGAGGCACTTAAAACCCTGCCGGCCATTATGAGCCAGATAAACGCGGGCGGCATTGCGCGCTCGGGCAGTGCAATGGCGGTTACGGTTATTATGATGATACCGCCCATACTTGTTTATATGATTTCGCAAAGCAATGTGCTTGAATCTATGAACAGTGCGGGAATTAAGTAACAGAGGAGGAAGAATAATGAGTCAACGAAAGCGTTTGGCGGCGTTCCTTACCGTACTGCTGCTATTGTTTACGGCGGCATTCGGCGTTCTTCCTGCCGCGGCCTCGGGGGTTGAAGTACCGTATGACAGCTATACCTATTGGGCGGGGGACAGCTTTAACGCAATTTCCTCAAAGGCCTCTTATGAGCCGCAGGCTGTGCTTACCGCCGCAAGAATAGGTGTTGACGCCTTTGCCGAGATTAACGATGTGTGCAGTGACAAGGCGGGGAATATTTATGTTCTGGACGGCAAAAATTCCCGAATTGTTATTTTAAATCCCGATTACACGCTGAAAAAAGAAATAAGAGAGATTAAAAAAGGCGGGGAAAGCCTTACCTTTGAAAACGCAAAGGGGATTTTTGCCGATACAAACGGCAGGCTTTATGTGGCAGATACCGAGCACGCAAGGGTGACAGTTGCTTCTGTGGACGGCGAATACATTGACGTGATAACCTTGCCGGACTCCAAGCTTATACCCGACGGCTTTAATTACCGACCCATAAGGGTTGCGGTTGATTCAAACGGCTATACCTATGTTTTGAGTGACGGCTCATACTACGGCGCAATACTCTATTCACCCAAGGGCGAATTTTGCGGTTTTTACGGGGCCAACTCGGTTCAGGGCTCGGTTATGACGGTTATAAAAAAGCTGTGGGATAAGCTCACCTCCAACAATGAAAAGAAATCGGGTCAGGCAAGCAGTCTGCCGTATCAGTTTACCGACCTTTTCGTGGATGAGGCGGATTTTATATACACAGCTACCGGCAAAATACCGGGGAGCAGTCAAACAGCGCAAATAAAGCGCTTAAGCCCCGGCGGAAAAAACATACTCGCTTCCTCGGACGTTGTTTTCGGTGATAAGGCCGCAGAGCTTGTTAACGGCGAAACCCGAATACAAAATGTTGCCGGACTTTCGGTAGACAGCGCTGGGTACATTTACTGCTACGATGCCACAAGCGGCAAGATATTTGTTTATGACGGTGAATGTTATATGCTCACGGCCTTCGGCGGAGCCGGTGCTGCCGAGCAAAACGGCACCTTTAAGCAAATATCCGCTATGGATATATTGGAGGACGGCAAAAGGATTATTGTGGCCGACGGCTTAAAGCTTACCCTTACCGTATTTTCCGAAACCGAATACGGCGCAAGGTTAAAGGCCGCGCGAAAGCTCACCTTAGACGGTGATTACGCAGCCTCCGAGACACTGTGGAAGGAAATCAACAAAGAGGATCAAAACTGCCAGCTTGCATACATAGGTCTTGCAAAGGCAAGGCTTTCCGAAAAGGATTACAAGGCGGCGGCCGACTATGCCGAAAAGGGGCTTGACAAAAAGCTTTACAGCAAGGCCTTTGATTACAACCGCAAGGCCTTTTTAAAGGAAAATTTCAACACGATTATGGTAATCGTGCTTCTGTCAGCGGCTTTAATTACGGCGTTTGCCGTTTTTGCGAAAAAGAAAAGGCTTGTATTCATAAGGAACGAAAGGCTTAAGCTTATGCTTTCGGCACCTATGCATCCCGCCCACGTTTTCGGTGAGGTAAAAGCAAAGGGCAAGGGCTCGGTGCTATTGGGCACGGCGGTTATAGCCTTATATTACGTAACCTCGGTTTTAAAAGAAACGGCAAGCGGCTTTTTATTCCGCTCAACCGATTACACCTCCTTTAATTCGGTGCTTGTTTTGTTGCAAACCGTGGGCTTTATTGCCCTGTGGACGGTTTCAAACTGGGCGGTGGCAACACTTAACGGAGGTATAGGAAAGCTAAAGGAAATATACATCGTTATAAGCTACAGCATTATTCCGATGCTTGCCTCAAACCTTGTGTATATAGTATTTTCTCATGCGCTTAATGCCTCCGAGGGAGAATTTTTATCGGTTCTGGTGTTGGTGCTGCAGCTTTACTCGGTGTTTATGGTTATAATAGGCTCAATTATCATTCACGATATAAGCTTTTCAAAATTCCTTCTTATAACCGCACTCACCTTAATCGGTATTGTTATTATAATATTCCTCCTGGTGCTGATTATAGTTTTCTTCCAGCAGGCGGCGGCATTCGCGGCAACACTTTGGCGTGAAATATTCTTCAGATAGTATAATAGGGTGAATTTAAAGTGAAAAGAAAAATTTTAGCCTTCTTATTATCCGTATTAATGCTTATCGGCCTTTGCGGCTGCGGAGCGGATAGGGGAAAGCCCCTCGGCGTTTTTAACGGCGAGCATAAAACAAAGCTCGAAAAAAGCTTTACCGCGGCCGAAAATGACGAATGGCGGCTTCTGTGGGACAGTGAGCATTACCGCATTTTGCTTGAAAATAAGGCTGACGGCACCGTGTGGTCCACCTTGCCGAACGGACTGTCGGTGCCCGAATATGATGAATACGGCGATGAAATAATTAACAATCCGCAGCTTGAAAATCCCTTAACGGTGCAGTATATCAATCCCGAAAATATGCAGCTTGAGCTTCTTTATGCCTATACGGGTTCTTTGAAAAAAGGGGCTTATGAGCTTGAAAGGATTGACGGCGGCTTTAAAATCACATATTATTTCGATGCAAAGCAAATATCCGTGCCGGTTGAGTACAGACTGCTTGAAAACGGAATAAACGTTTCGGTCAACCCCAATGAAATTACCGAGGGTGAAAATAAGGTCTACACCGTTGTGCTGTCCCCCTTCTTTTGCTCGGTTTCCAACCGCACAACCGACGGATATTTATTTGTTCCCTCGGGGAGCGGCGCACTTATAAACCCCGCGGAGTGGTCGGCCGATGTCAGCTATACCTGCTCCTACCCGGTATACGGAACTGATGCACAGCTTATTAACAGCGGTGACGACGGCATTACCAATTCGCAGGCCGTTAAGCTTCCCGTTTTCGGGGCAAAGGACGGCAACAGGGCGGTATTGGCCGTTATAGAGGAGGGCGCAGAGGCGGCCTCGGTAGAGTGCAATGTGGGCAATATAAAATATGATTATTCCTCCGTTCGGGCAAGCTTTGAGCTCCGCGGTATTGCCGATAACGGCTCATATTCGGAAAATGCAATAACCTCCGAGATTTCGGTGAGCTATTTTCCGCTACGGGGCGAAAAGGCAGATTACACCGGCATGGCAGAAGCCTACCGTGAGTACCTTGCAGGCAAGAACGGGCTTGAAAGAACCGCAAACGAAACTGCCGTGAGCCTTAAGCTTTTGGGAGCGGCTTATGTTGATAAGCAGTTTATAGGAATACCCTATAAATCGCTTTTTGCAACAACCACCTTTGGGCAAGCTTTGGAACTATTAAAGGATTTCACAAAGGAGACCGAAATTATCCCCGCGGTGAGCCTTGCGGGCTTCGGCAGCTCCGGGCTTGATGTGGGCAGGGCGGCTGGTGATTTGAAAACGGCGTCTCTGCTCGGCGGGAAAAAGGATATAAACGCCTTAACCGAGTATTGCCTTGATAAAAAAATCGATTTGTATATGGATTATGATGTGATGCTTTTCTCAAAATCCGGCGCGGGCGTAAGCAGTGTGTTTGACTATGCACGAAATACCGTGGGTCAAAAGGCTTTGCGCTACAAGCGTGCCCTGGGTACGGATAAGGAGGAAAAAATCTCCGAATATTTCGTTGCGAGAAAAGAGCTTGTCACCTTGGGTAAAGCGACCGCCGATACAGTGAGGGATAACGGAATAGGCGGCTTATCGCTCGGGAGCATAGCTTCATCGGCATATTCCGATTACGGCAATCAAAAATACTATGTAAAGGGCAGCTTTGCCGCCGATTACGGCGAAATTGCGGAATATAACAAAAAGCTCGGCAACCGTATGCTGGCCGACAATGCCAACCTGTATGCGGCCGTTAATGCGGGGCTTATAACCGATGTGCCCGTAAGCTCGGATAAAAACGATTTGTTTTATGCCGATATTCCGTTTTATCAAATGGTTTTCAAGGGCTGTGTTCCAATGACCTGCGCCGCAGTAAATCTTGCAATTAACCCGCAAAAAAGGGTGCTTGCCGCGGCGGAATCGGGCTGTGGGCTCGGCTTTACGCTCACCGCCGAGTATGATAACAGCCTTTCCACCTCCGGGCAACGGGTTTTCCACTCCACGCTTTACGGCTCCGTTAAGGAGGAAGTTAATAAAACCGCAAAAGAGTATGCCGAGTATTTTGAAAAGATAAACGGAGCGGCAATAAAAAATCATACTGTAATAAGCGGGAATGTACGCAAAACCGTTTTCGACAATGGGGTCAGCGTGTGGGTGAATTACGGTGATGCGCCCGTTGAAACGGAGATAGGAACAATTGAGCCCTGCTCATATATTTATACGGAGGAAAACCGATGAAACGCAGAAAAAATCGTGGAATAGAAGCTTTAAAGGCACGCTACGGCCTAATTTGCATTACTCCGTGGATTATAGGGCTTGTGCTGTTTTTCGGCCTGCCGATAATACAGTCGGTTATATACACCTTTTCATCCGTTAAGCTAACCTCGGGCGGCTTGCGTACGGAATTTGTGGGGCTTGCGAATTTTAAATATATATTCGACCAAAATGCGGATTATATTGATAATATAGCCGCCGCCGTAGTCAGATTTCTGTATTCGTTCCCCGTTATTTTGATAATAAGCATTATTCTTGCCATAATTCTGAATCAGAAATTCAAGGGCAGAATATTCTTCCGTGCGCTCTATTTTCTGCCGGTAATCATAGCAAGCGGAGCAGTCCTTAAGGTTGCTCTTTCATCTGTTTCGCAGGGCGTTTCCGGTATTGAAACCGACGAGAGCGTGGCTATGGCCATGTTCGATGTAAATGAAATTGTAACAAGCCTTGGGCTACCCTCGAAGCTCGGTGAGTATTTTGTTACCGTTATCGACGGTATTATGAATATGATTTGGAATTGCGGTATACAAACGGTTTTGTTTATTTCCGGTATGCAGACAATACCGCCGCTTTTGTACGAGGTATCTAAGGTAGAGGGCGCCACAAGGTGGGAGGAATTTTGGTTTATAACCCTGCCGATGCTCTCCCGTGTTATTGTGCTTGTGGGCGTGTTCACCATGGTGGAGCTTATGACCGCACAAAGCAATTCGGTTATGCGGCAGGCTTATGTGTTTATGCGAACACAAAATTACGGCGAGGGCTCTGCAATGCTTTGGAGCTATTTTGCGGTTATAGGTGTTATTATGGCCTTAATACTCGGTCTGTTTAACAGACTGTGTATGAAAAAATGGGAATAAGGGGGCGTTTTTGTGGAGCTTAAGGGAAAAAACATCAGCCGAAAAAAGCTTATGCGGCATACGGCATCCGCGGCATATTCGGTTTTCAGATTTGCACTTCTAATATCAATAGGCTACATAGTGCTTTATCCTATTATCTATATGATTTCTTCGTCATTGAAAACACCTGCCGCCTTTGCCGACCCGAGCATTATTTACGTTCCCAAAAAAATAACCTTTGAATATTTCGGCTTTGCAATAGATGTGCTTGAATATGACACGGCGCTTATATCCACCCTTAAATACGAGGTTGTAAGTGCGGTGCTTGAAATTTTAATTTGCTCTTTTATTGCATACGGGCTTGCAAGGTTTGATTTTAAGGGCAAAAAAATTCTTAACTTTGTTTTGATTTTAACCATTTTGGTTCCCGCGCAAATGATAATTGTTCCTATGATGACCAATTATTCCCAGCTTGACCTTTTGGGGATTTTCGGCCTTTTCAATAAGCTTACGGGCATTGATATCCGCCCGAATATTTTGGGCACGGCGTGGACCTTTTATCTGCCCTCGATTTTCGGTGTGGGGCTCAGATCCGGTATACTTATTTACATTTACGTGCAGTTCTTCAGGGGACTTCCGAAGGAGCTTGAGGAGGCCGCCTGGATAGACGGTGCCGGTCTTTTCAGAACCTTTTTCTCAATAGCCGTTCCATCATCCTCGGTGGTGTACACCACGGTCACGCTTTTTGCACTGATATGGCATTGGAACGATTATTATCTTGCAATTATGTATCTGTCGGATAATTTCCCGCTTGCGGTTAAAATTTACGATATTGATAATTTGCTTACCGTTGCCAATGTGTGGGGCGGTGCAAGGGCCACCTCCGCAAAAGCGGCGGCCTGCCTGCTGTTTATCGCACCTATGCTTATTTTGTACCTCTTTTTGCAAAAAAAGTTTGTTCAGAGCATTGACCGTGTAGGTATTACCGGGTAGCTTTTTCGGTTGCAGAGCAAAAAATGCGGAAGAAGCTTTATTTGACTTCTTCCGCATTTTTGTGTCAGGAAAAGCACTTGATAAGCGAGTGATACCTTTCACTGCAAGTTGAATTTCAGGTTCGTAGGGACAGGACTCCCCGGACTGTCCGAGGGGATTTAAAAAACACCGAAGGTGTCATTTTTACACCGTAGGGCGGGGGCTTGCTCCCGCCGAAAAACCAAGTATTTATGGTATGACCTATTTTTAAAAACAGGGTTGTTGCAGGTGAAAATCACAAGTGACAGCCTTTTTGCAAACAAAACGGCGGGAGCAAGCCCCCGCCCTATGATGACTTATAAAATTGTTTTTATTCAGGCTTTTTCGATTATCTGCCGAATTTCCGCGCCGTTTATGTTTTCAATATCGGTGCATTTGTTAATTGCAAGCGCCGCTCCGATACCCGCCGCCTCGCCTGTTGCCATACAGTTCGGCATAACACGAGTGCTTGCCAAAACAATTCGCTCTACCGAGATGCACCTGCCCGCCACAAGCAGATTGTGAAAGCCTTGCGGTATCAGGCATCTGAACGGTATTCCGTGGCTGTCGCCCTTTTTGTAGGATAAGTCGGCATTAACCTTAAACGAGCTTTTGCCGTTGCCCGAGGGGTGGCAGTCAAGCCAATAGGAATTTCGTGCTATTTCATCTTCAAAGCTTCGCCGTGCAAAATAATCCTCAACTGTCAGTGTGTATTCACCCTTAATTCGGCGCGATTCACGAACGCCCAAAAGCGGGGCTGTTTCCACCAAATATGAGTCACAAAAGGCCTCCGGCAGATATTCCTTAAGAGCTGTGTGGTATTGCTCGGCAATTTTTCTGCCCAAAACATATGCCCCGCTTATGCTTTCGGGCTCTGTCGAATCAACACCGAAAAGATGACCGCCGTTAATAATCAGCGTGTCACCGAAGCTTACGGGAATAAAATGACGGACTATAAGCGGATATTTCCGGTCTTCAATGATTTTAGGCCATATGCCCGAATCGAAATTGCTGTTTATTTTACAGTCTATTTTATCGGTATGTATGTTGCTGATTGCAAAGCATAAGCTTGAGGACTGAACCTCGCCGTCGTCACCCTTTTCAAATGCCGCACCGCTGTGTGTGGCCAAATCGCCGTCACCCGTGCAGTCAATGTAGACCCCCGCGGTGTAGGCGGTAATTCCCTCCTTGTTGGCGGCAAATATGCGGCTGATTTTACCGTTCGATGTGTCGGCACCGCAAACCGTGGTTTGGAAAAGAAGGTTAACACCGCTTTCGGTAAGCATATCGTCATACACTCTTTTAAGGTCCTCGGGTGAAATTTTAATCCAGTCCCACTTGCTTTCGGGAATACCCACACGCTCCTTGTAGCGCCTGAGTAATTCAATGGGAATTGATTTGTATAAAAGCTTTTCACCGTCGGTAAAGGGGGACATGGCCGAAACCATACCTATGGTGCCCATGCCTCCGAGTGCGGAGGTTGCCTCAATAAGCAGGGTTTTCATACCCCGCCTTGCCGCTGCCGCCGCGGCACAGCAGCCCGCCGGCCCGCCGCCCGCAACGATTACATCATATGCCGTTTGGCAGACTTTGATTTTCAATTCGCTGTTACCTTTCATAATTACGGTATCCTTTCAAAACGAAATCATTCTCCGTATAAAGTTTAACGGCATTTCACTTTTACCGTCAATACCAAAAAGGCAATACAAATGCCGTGGATTTTTGCAAAAGGCACTATATTTGTTGACAGCTGATGTATTTTTCCAAATTTTCAAGCGAAATGTATTTGGAAATAATTTCAACAAGCTCCGACTTTGAGGCGGCACCTACCGATGCCTCCATTTTCTTTAAATGGTATTGAAGTGTTTGTATGCTTATAAAAAGCCGGTCACATATTTCACTGTTATGCCTGTGCTGTAAAAGCTCACTTAAAATTTGAAAATCTATAAGCTTTGAATTGGTCAGCATGGTTTCAATCTTTTTGCAAATATCTATCACGGGTGAAGTGGGGGAGTGCTCGGCAATGCTTTTCGCATCAAATTCAAGCACACGACCCAAGGATTTGTATCTGCTGCGGGCCTGTGTTATCTCCTGCGAATTAATGGGCAGGTTTTTTGTGGATTGCCGCGTTAAAATAGGTGAATTGAGAATTATGTCAATAGAGGCAATATAATCGCTTTTTGAGTAAATTCTGTAAATATTCAAAAGTGCCTTCGTGACATCATCCGTGCTGTAGGAGGAGGTGGTTATTGAGGGCGAGTAAAGCTTTGAAATAATGGTGTTCATAAAGCCTACCACAAACACACTGTCCAAATACTCGGGGTCACGCAGCTTCAGCTCCTCAACAAGTGCTATTGCCGAAAAATCGTTGGAGCAGAAAATAACGTCATAGCTATATCTGTTTTCAAAAAAGCTTTCAATACAGGCGCTAAAGTCGCTCTGTACCGAATATATATCGTTCTCGCTGAAATTTTCGCATATGTCATATATAATCGAGGCCTTTCTGCGGTCGTGTGAGCTGGCACGGTTTAATGCGAAAAAAGCGGGCTTTGTTTTATTGTAATATGCGGAATAGGCAAGCAGTGATTTAATTACCTGCACGGTATTACCCCTTATTGTGCTGTAAACACAATCGGATTTTTGACTGTGAGCCTCGTGTGCGCAAATAACGGGAATATTGTTGCTGTTGCAATATTCTATAATCTTATAGTATTCATCATTCAGTGAGGAGGCGATAAAAAGCACTGCTTCGGGGTCGTTTTTAAGTGTGATAACATCGGCGGATTTCGTGAGCATTTTGGTTTTAATTCTGTTTTGGTTAAGTGCCAGGGCGGCGGCAACCTCTTTGCTGTCCTTTACGGGCAAAAATGATTTGAGCTTTTTATCGGATAAAATATACAGGGCCATTCGGTGCACCGTCCAATACTTAAAATTGCAGTAAAAAAGTCATATTACCAAAGCCATTATAACCTATCCCACGTCAAATTGCAATTGATTTATTTCCGAAAATCCGCCGCATTACAGGGCAATTAATTTAAAGATCGGGATTTGTATTGCAGATAATTTTGACAAATAAATACTGATTTGGCTACATTTTTGCAGTAAGTATTTTGTATTGCATAAAAATAACCGAAATGCTAAAATGAAAATGGTAAAAGTATATGCCGAATTAAAGCTCTCGGACCTTTTTCCGACCTTGAATATATAAAGCTGTTTTTGGGAGAATTGAAAATGCGCAATGAAATTTTACTTAATGATAATTGGCTGTTTCATAAAGGGGATATAGAAGTCAAGCGCTCTGTAAATAAGGGGCCTGTGTATTCGCAGAGTAAGACCGAGAGAAAGGGCATGGGCCCTGCATCTTACAAATATTTTGACAAGCCCGATCCTTACGGTGCCGAGGGTGAATACAAGGACGATGTGTGGAACACCGTGCAGCTTCCGCACGATTATGTTGTAAATCAGGATATAAGCCGTGAGGAAAACTGCGCGCTCGGCTTTTTGCATTACGATAATGCATGGTACAGAAAGCATTTCACCCTGCCGAAGGGAGCCGAGGGTAAGCGCGTGGTTCTGCGGTTTGACGGCATTGCGGGCTGCTCAACGGTATACCTTAACGGCTGCTTAATGCACCATAATTATTCGGCATATAACACCTTTGAGGTGGATATAAGCGATAACGTGTATTATGACAGTGATAATGTTATTGCGGTGTATGTAAACACAGAGGAATTTGAGGGCTGGTGGTACCGGGGCGGCGGAATTTACCGTGATGTTCACCTTGTTATTACCGAGCCTGTGTGCATAGCCCTGTGGGGAGTTTATGCGCCCTATGAAAAGCTCGGTGCCGACGAATGGCAAATTAATTTTGAAACCGAGGTTCTCAACACGGATTATGAGGCCTGCGGTGTTGTTGCCGAAAGCACGGTTTTGGATAAAAGCGGGGCTGCCGTTGCCGTTTCTTCGGGCAAGGGCAGTGTGGAAAAAAGAAGCAATACGCTTGTTAAATATTCCGCAACGGTTAAAAATCCCCTGCTTTGGGATTGCGAAAACCCGAATTTATATGTAATTAAAACCGTGCTTAAGCGCGACGGCGAAATAATCGACGAGAATATTACCCGCATAGGCTTCAGAACGGTTGAAATATCCGTAGAAAAGGGTTTGCTGCTTAACGGCAGAAAAACCTTTATAAACGGCGTGTGCGCTCACCAGGATTTCGGGCTTACGGGTATTGCCGTGCCCGAAAACGTTGCAAAGTACAAAATCAAGCTTATTAAGGAAATGGGCGCAAACGGCTACAGAACAAGCCATTATCAGCAGACCGAAAGCTATATGGATGCCTTTGATGAGCAGGGTATGCTTGTAATGGATGAAGCACGTTGGTTTGAAAGCACAAGGGAATCCCTTGAACAAACCGAATCATTGGTTAAGCGTGACCGAAACCGCCCGAGCGTTATTTTTTGGTCAACAAGCAATGAGGAGCCCAACCACGTAACCGATGTGGGCAGGAGAATACACAGGGCACTGGCAGAGCACATAAGAAAATTCGATTACACAAGACCCATTACCGCCGCCGAGGATAAAACACCCGAGGAATCCTCCATTTACGGTTACTGTGATCTGGTGGGGATTAATTATAATCTCGGTATTTACGATACGGTTCACAAAATGTGTCCGGATAAGCCGCTGTTTGCCTCGGAGTGCTGTGCCACAGGCACCACAAGGGATTGGAATTTTGACAGTGATACCTCGGGCAGAATAAGGGACAAGGATGCCGATACAAACAGTTGGTTTTTAAACCGGGAAAAAACATATAAGTATTTAAGAGAGAGACCCTATGTTTTCGGCTGCTATCAATGGGCGGCGGTGGAGCACAGGGGCGAGGCCGCTTGGCCGAGAATTTGCTCTGTGTCGGGCGCAATAGATTTATTCCTGCAAAAGAAAGGTGCCTTTTATCAGAATAAATCTCATTGGACGACCGAGCCTATGGTACACATTGTTCCGCACTGGAATTTCAAGGGCCTTGAGGGTGAAGAAATACCCGTAACGGTGTATACAAACTGTGATGAGCTTGAGCTTTTCCTGAACGGTGAAACATTAGGCAAAAAGCAGATTGAAAAATACGGCCACGGCGAATGGAACGTGAGGTATTCACCCGGCACGGTTGAGGTTAAGGGCTATAAGGACGGCAAGGAGGTTGCCGCCGATAAGCGCACAACCACGGGAAATGCGGTGTCGCTGCGGCTTACACCCTGCAATGAATTTGAGGCTAACGGCAGAGATTTGGCACTTTTTGTTTGCGAATGTCTTGATGAAAACGGCAATGCCGTGCCTAATGCCGCAGAGCTTGTAAGCTTTTCGGCGGCTACCCCCGCAAAAATAATCGGTACAGGCTCGGATAACTGCGACCACGGCAATGTTGCAAACACCGTGCGGCAGATGTATATGGGCAAAATCCTTGTTGCGGTGAAGCCCGCAAAGGGGCAAAAGTGCTTAAAGCTTACCGCAATGAGCAACAATTGCGGTGTAACCGTTAAAACGGTGGCGCTGTAACTATTCGGAGGAGATTTTCTTGGGGCATTATGATAGGGCTAAAGAAATATTATCCAAATTAACCCTGCGTGAAAAGGTGGCTCAGCTTTCTCAAACCGTTGCGGGCTACCGCTGCTTTTCAAGAGAGGGCGAAAGCTTTATTCTGAGTGACGAGCTGAAGGGCTTTGTAAGAGATTACGGTGCCTTCGGTGCGCTCAGCAATATTCTCCGTGCAGACGGCTTCACAAGGCACAATTGGGGTGAGGGAATAGAGCCACACCAGCGCGTGAGGGTTGCAAACCAAATTCAAAAATACGTGCTTGAAAATTCCCGGGTGCCTATTCCCGTTTTGATAGAGGTTGAGGCAAATCACGGTGTTCACGCCCTGGGCAGTGAGATGTTCCCCACAAATCTTGCCATGGGCTGTATGTTTAATGATGAGCTTTACGGCAAGGTGATGAAAACCGTGGGCAATGAGATAAGGCTCTCGGGTAATCACATAGGCTTTGTAACAATGCTTGATATGGCAAGAGACCCGCGCTGGGGCAGAACAGAGGAATTTTTCTCGGAAGACCCTTATCTTGCGGCGAGGTACACCGAAAGCGGTGTAAGGGCCTTTAAAAGCGAGGGCTCGCTTATTTGCTGCAAGCATTACTGCGCCACGGGTGACTGCGCGGGCGGCCTTAATGCGGCCGAGGTAAACATCGGGAAAAGAGAACTGCACGATATTTATTTGCCCTCGGTTGAAAAGGCCGTAAGGGCGGGTGCGGATATTTTTATGGCTGCATATAACTCGGTTGACGGGGTGCCGTGTCATATAAATTCGTATCTGTTAAAGGAAGTTTTGCGTGATGAAATGGGCTTTGAGGGCATTGTTCTGTCCGATGGGTTTGCGGTGCAGCGCAATACAGAGCAATTGGGGCTCACGGGTGCGCAGGGCGCCGCACTCGCATTAAGTTCGGGTGTGGATATAAGCCTGGCGGATCAGGGTGCATACCTAAAACTTATCGAGGCCTGTGAGAGCGGCATTATCGATGAAGCCGTAATAGACGGTGCCGTAATGCGTGTTCTTGAAAAGAAATTTGAAATGGGCTTGTTTGATAATCCCTATTTTGAGGATGACGGCAGGCTTTCGGTATATCTTTCCTCGGGTGAGCAAAAAAGGCTTTCGTACGAGGCGGCGGTTGAATCGGCGGTATTGCTTAAAAATGACGGAGTATTGCCGTTAAGACCGGAAACAAGGGTCGCCCTTTTCGGCCTGCACGCAACAAGCGTTTATTATCAGCTCGGGTCCTACACGGCTTTCCGTCGGGCGGAGGAAATGCACAGCATAAGGGATGTGTTTACAGAGGGCTTTGCAGGCTGTAATTACACAAACGGCTGGGATTTCAAGGGCAGTGATGCGGATTTTGAAAATGCGCTTGGAATTATGGAAAACTCCGATGTGGCCGTAGTTACAATCGGAGGAAATTCTTCGGGTATGACCGCCGAAACCGTTTACGACAGCTTAAACGGCGGGGCCGTGACCTCAAGAAATTATATGGATTGCGGCGAGGGAATGGACATTGCAGAGCTTAAGCTCCCCGGCAATCAGATTGAATTTATTGAAAAATTAAAGGAAACCGGCAAGCCGATTATAGCCGTGCTTGTGGGCGGAAGACCTTATATACTCAACAGGGTTAACGATGCCTGCAATGCGCTTATGGCGGTTTTCTATTCGGGTCAGCAGGGGGCGGCGGCACTTTTTGACCTTTTAACGGGCAAGGCAAATCCCTCGGGGAAGCTTTCTGTTTCCGTGCCGACCTCTGTGGGCTGTTTGCCGGCTTACTATAACCGAATAGGCACCTCTGTTGACGGCAAGCGTAACAGCGACCACAGCATTAATTACTGTGATGTTAAAAATAAAATCCTTTTCCCGTTCGGCTACGGATTGTCCTATTCCGAATTTGAATACAGTGACCTGAAAATTGAAAAAACCGCAAAGAACAGGTTTAAAATCAGTGCGCTTGTTACCAATAATTCGGATATTGCCGGCAAGGAGGCCGTTCAGCTTTACATTAGGGGGAGCGGCAACACGGTTCGCAGGCGGGGGCTTGAGCTTAAGGGCTTTAAAAAGCTTGAAATAGGGCCGCACGAAACAAAATGCGTTGATTTTACTTTGGGCTTTGATGAGCTTAAAATCTATACCCAAAAAGAGCGTTACGAGGTTGAAAACGCAAGGGTGACCGTTTTTGTGGGCTCCAATCCGAAGCTTCCGCTGTGCAGTGAGCTTTGCACCGAAGCGGAAAGCCGTTGTAAATAATACGGCAGACAAAAAATAATCGGCAAAAAACATTTAATTTGGTCTTGACGGAGCAGTATTATTTGTGTTATTGTAAGCTCACAGTCAAAACGGCTGACAAATAATAATCAGAGGTTTTTAAATGGATTTTAGCGGAAAAATAATAAATTTTTTGGGTGACAGTATAACCGAGGGTGTTGGCGTCGCCGATTTGAACAATCGCTATGATAACCGTTTGAAGGTTATGCTTAACCTAAAGGAAACGTATAATTACGGCATAAGCGGTACAAGGCTTGCCCATCAAAGAATACCGAGCGAAAAGCCACGCTATGATTTGTGCTTTTGCGGCAGAGCGTATTGTTTAAATAAGAGTGCGGATCTTATTGTGGTTTACGGCGGTGTAAACGACTGGATTCACGGTGATGCCCCGTTCGGTGAAATGAGTGATACCACTCCTGTAAGCTTTTGCGGCGGTGTGGAATTTTTAATGACATTTTTAAAGGATGAATATCCGAATGCGGAAATTGTATTTATGACACCGGCACACGTCTTCTATAACGGCCTTTCGGACAAAACCGCTTCCGCCAGACCGATGAAATGTGCTGATGCCAAGCCTCTTATTGAATATGTAAGGGTTATAGTGCAAAAGGGTAAAGAGCATAATATTCCGGTACTCAACTTGTATGAAAAGCTCGGTATTGATCCTAACGACGAAAAGCAGAAATCCGAATTTACAGCAGACGGCTTGCATTTTAATGATAACGGTCATGCTGTTTTGGCGGAAAAACTGGCGGAGTTTTTAAAAGCATTGTAATTTTGGAATTATTTTAACTTGTTGGAGGATATTTATGATAAATTTTGACAGTGCGACAAATATATTTACTTTGAACACCAAAACCACCACCTATGCAATGGAAATTAATGAGGAAAAATATCTTTTGCACCGTTATTACGGCAAAAGGCTTGTAAATCCCGTGAGAAGCGCCGATGAATATGCTTATTCAAGCAGAAACCTTTTGCCGAGGGATATTAAAAACGGCAATTCCGATACATTGCCCTTTGAATATTCGGGCTGGGGTAATGCCGATATGCGTGTGCCCTCCGCCGAATTTGTTTTTGCCGACGGTACGGCTGTTTCACAGCTTACATACAAGGGCTATGAAATAACCGACGGTAAGCCCGCAATAGAGGGCTTGCCCGCAACATACTGTGAAGACGGTGACAGTGTTCAAACCCTTAAAATCTTTCTTGAAGACACTTTGCAAAGGGTAGAGGTTATTCTCTCTTACTCAGTGTTTGAGAATTTTGATGCCATAACACGCAGTGCGAAAATCGTAAACCACGGCGAAAAGCTGACCCTTAATTCGGCTATGAGCGCAACGGTTGATTTTTACGGCAGCCCCGAGCAGGAGCTTCTGCACCTTGACGGCGCGTGGGCAAGGGAACGCTATGTCACAAGACAACCGATAATGCAGGGCAATCAGTCGGTCGGCAGCCGCTACGGTGCGAGCAGTGCCATGCACAACCCCTTTATTGCCGTCTGTGATAAGGGTGCCACCGAAAATCACGGCAATGTTTACGGCTTCAGCTTGGTTTACAGCGGTAATTTTATTGCGGGGGTCGAGAAAAACACATACAACGGCACAAGGGCCTATATCGGAATAAATCCTGCAAATTTCAGATTTATTCTTGAAAAGGGCGACAGCTTCCAAACACCCGAGGCGGTGCTTGTTTATTCGGCAAATGGTCTTGGCGAAATGTCAAGAATTTATCACAGGCTTTACCGCACGCGTCTTTGCAGAGGAAAATACAGAGATGCCGAGCGCTTTGTGCTTATAAACAACTGGGAAGCCACCTATTTTAATTTTGACGAGGAAAAAATCGTGGCCATTGCGGAAAAGGCCGCTAAGGTCGGGATTGACACCATGGTGCTTGATGATGGCTGGTTCAGCTCACGCATTGACGATAAAAACGGCCTCGGTGACTGGTGGGAAAACCGTGACAGACTGCCGAACGGCCTTGAGGGGCTTGCAAAGCGAATAAATGCACTCGGTATGCGCTTCGGCCTTTGGTTTGAGCCCGAAATGGTAAACCCCGGCACAGAGCTTTACAAAAAGCACCCCGATTGGATTTTGCACATAAACGGCAGAGAGTCTTATCAGGTGAGAAATCAGTTCACACTTGACCTTTCCCGTGATGATGTGTGCGATTATATTATAGAAACCATAAGCGGAATACTCGGCAAAGCGAACATAGAATATGTTAAGTGGGATATGAACCGCTATATGTCTGCCCCCGGCTCCGATTTTTGGGACGGCGAGCATCAGGGCGAGGTTATGCACAGATATATGCTCGGACTTTACCGTGTGCTTGAGGAAATTACAAGCCGCTTCCCGAATGTTCTTTTTGAAAGCTGTTCAAGCGGCGGCTCACGTTTTGACCCCGGAATGCTTTATTATATGCCGCAAACATGGACGAGTGACGACAGCGATGCGGTAGAAAGGCTTAAAATACAGTACGGCACCAGCATGGTTTATCCGTTCAGCGCAATGGGCGCTCATGTTTCGGCCGCTCCCAATCATCAGGTGGGCAGAAACACAAGCTTTAAAATGCGCTGCAATGTGGCAATGTGCGGTCAGTTCGGCTTTGAGCTTGACCTTAACAAATGCACCGAGGGTGAAATTGAAACCGCAAAGCAGGCGGTTGAAGCTTACAGAAAATTGGGCGAAGTCTTCCACAAGGGTGACTGCTACCGCCTTAAATCCCCGTTTGAGGGTAATTACAGTGCAATTGAGTTTGTTTCAGAGGATAAAAACACCGTTATATTAACCGTTAATTGCAGCTTGGCCACGGCCTATGCTCCCGATGAATATATCCGTCTTGAGGGCTTGGATGAAAATGCACTCTACGCCTTGGAGGGAACGGATAAGGTCTTCGGCGGAGATTATCTTATGAATGTGGGCTATTATTATAAAAACGATTGGGATAATAAATCGGTTAATGCTGTCTTTACAAGGTGCTGTTGATTTCAAGGAGATAGGCTATGTATAAGGGATTTGATAAGCAGGTTGATGAATTATTATCAAAAATGACCCTTGCCGAAAAGGTGGGTCAGCTCAGTCAGGTTATGGGACCTCTGTCAAAGGAGGATGTCGAAAAGCTTAAAAAGGAAATAAGGGCGGGCAAGGTAGGCTCTATTATAATGGCATCAACCTGGACCGCCGGCAACGACCAGCAGGACCCAATTGATGTTGATTTGTATAATGAGCTGCAAAGGGTTGCCGTTGAGGAAAGTCCCAACCGTATTCCTATGATATTCGGTAAGGATGTTATACATGGCCACAGAACCGTTTATCCCGTTCCGCTTGCAAGCGCGGCCTCGTTTAACCCCGAGCTTGTGGAAAAATGCTACCGAAACATTGCAAAAGAGGCAACCAAGGAAAGCGTGCATTGGACCTTTTCACCCATGCTCGATTTATGCCGCGACCCCCGTTGGGGCAGAATTATTGAGGGCCCGGGAGAGGACCCGTATGTCGGTGCTAAAATGGCCGAGGCGGTTGTTAAGGGCTTTCAGGGTGATGATTTAAAGGATAAAAACAGCCTTGTTGCCTGTGCCAAGCATTACATAGGCTACGGCGCAAGCGAGGGCGGCAGAGATTACCACCGAACCGAGATTTCGGATTACAGCCTTTACAATTACTATCTTCCCGCATTCCGCGCAGCCGTAAAGGCGGGTATAGGCACGGTTATGTCATCGTTTAACGATATTAACGGTCAGCCCGTAACCTCATCCTCAAAATATCTTACCGAAATTTTAAGGGGCAAGCTCGGCTTTGAGGGCTTTGTTATTTCCGATTGGGAAGCGGTTTTACAGCTTAAAAAGCAGGGCGTGGCCGAAAGCCTGAGTGAATGTGCCGAGCTGGCCCTTAATGCGGGACTTGATATGGATATGAAGGACCGCTGCTACGTTGAAAACCTTGAAAAGCTTATTGAGGACGGTAAGGTTTCGCTTGAAACGCTTAATGAATCCGTAAAAAGAGTTTTAAGAATAAAGCTTGCAATAGGTCTGTTTGAAAATCCCTATTGCGAAAAGTGCGAGCTTGACCGCACAGAGCATTTGCGTGATGCCAAGGAGCTTGCGGAGGAATCAATGGTTTTGCTTAAAAACGAGGGCGTTTTGCCTCTTAAGAAAACCGATAAAATTTTCCTTGCGGGACCCTTTGCAAAGGAGCGCCGTTCGTTGCTCGGCAGCTGGACTCTGGACGGCAGAGCCTCCGAAACCACGAATTTCCTTGAGGCTATGCAAAACAACACGGCCGTTGTTTTCGGTGAGGACGATAATTTCGACCTGATTCCTACCGATACCGACGTTATAGTTTTGGCTCTCGGTGAGGATTATTCGAGAACGGGCGAGAACCGCTGCGTTGCCGATATTTCACTTGAGCGTAAGCAGGTTGACCTTATAAAAAAGGCAAAGGCAACCGGCAAAAAAACCGTGGGTGTTATTTTCTGCGGGCGCCCCATTGCAATTCAAGAGGTTGCGGATAATCTTGATGCGGTGCTTTATGCATGGCACTGCGGCAGTGAAACGGCAAACGCCGCCTGCAATATTCTGCTCGGCAGGGTAAACCCAAGCGGAAAAACAACCGTAACCTTCCCGCGAAAGCCCACACATATTCCGCTTTATTACAATGTAACCTCCAGCGGCAGAGCCTCAAACTGCTACTACGGCGAGGGCTTAAGGGTGTGCTATATTGACGGCCCGGCCGACCCGTATTACCCCTTTGGCTACGGTCTTTCCTACACAAGCTTTGAGTATTCCGCCCCAAAGGCCGATAACGGCACATTGACGTTAGAGCAAATTAAAGGCGGAGCAACCTTTAAGCTGATTGCCGAGGTTAAAAACACGGGCGAGCTTGACGGTAAGGAGACGGTTCAGCTTTACATTCACGATAAAAAAGCATCGGTAATGCGGCCGCTCAGGGAATTAAAGGCCTATAAAAAGGTGCTTATAAAGAGCGGCGAGACTGCAAAAATCGAATTTGAGCTCGGCTTTGACGATTTGGGATTTTACCTTGAAAACGGCGATTATACCGTTGAAGCGGGCGAATTTGATGTTTACATCGGTGAAAACTGCCTTACCGAAAACAAGGTTGCAATAGCTATTGCTTAAAGCTTGCCTCGTAAAAGCACCTTGTTATCAACATAGTTGATGTCTGTAATCCGATTATTTATTGTTAATTGAAAATCCTGCCGACTTGTAATCGACAGGATTTTTTGTTGTATTAAGAAAATCGGACGCCTGGCGAGTGATTCCGAGTAAGCTTACAGTCGTAGAACAAACCTGCCACAGCGGGGGCAAAGAATTTGCACAAACGAAAACCCTGTTGCAAACAAAACGGCGGGAGCAAGCCCCCGCCCTACGTTGTAAAAATAACAATTTTGTGTTTTTTCAAATTCCCTCGGACAGTCCGAAAGGCTGTCACTACGGTGGATGATTTTTACCGCGCTTTCGGCACGGATGCCCTTAAAATTCAAAGATTCTCTGCTTAAAGCAGGGTCATAAGGTTGTTAAAGTTTACTTCTTTGGCTTTTTTTGAAACCGTAAACCAATCCACAATCGTAAGTATGCCGCAGCAACCGCCGGTGAGAAGCTTGAGTATACCCATACCCATATCACCGAGCATAAAGCGGTCTATGCCCAACGCGCCTAAGAATATGGAAACCAAAAGAATGGTGGTGGGATCCTTTAATTCAACGGTTGAAACCATTGTGAATTTGTTTTCATCCATTGCCGCAAGTTTTTCCTTTAAGTACATCATTTTCTCCGCAGGAAAATACCTTTTGATTTGTTAAGATGTACATATCTACTTTGTTTTGATCCATAATTGACATCCCCTTAATTAAAATTACACTCAACAAGCAAGTCGCTTGTATTGCATATGCAGTAATTATACAGTATGTACGGTCATATTGCAACAAAAATTTTGTCGAAGTATCCCGCTTTTTGCGGAACGGAGCGATTATTTGCCGAAAAGAGCGCAAAGCCGCTCGGCGGCCTCCTCGGTATCCTCACGGCTTCCGAAGGAGGTCAGGCGGAAGTGCCCCTCACCCGCTTCACCGAAGCCGCTGCCGGGTGTGCCCACAAGCTGCGCCTTTTCAAGCAGAAAATCGAAAAATTCCCAAGAAGCCAGTCCGTTCGGGCACTTAAGCCACAAATAGGGCGAATTTTCCCCGCCGATAAATTCAATGCCGCATTTTTTAAGCGCCGAGCCCAAAATCTCGGCATTTTTCATATAATAAGCTACCGAGCGGCGGCACTGTGCAAGCCCCTCGTCGGTAAGGGTTGCCTCGGCCGCCCTTTGCACAACATAGGGCACACCGTTAAATTTGGTTGCCTGCCGCCTTGCCCAAAGTGCCGAAAGCCCCGTTTCGCCCACGGTAAGCTCATTCGGAAAAACGCTCCAGGCACAGCGCGTGCCGGTAAAGCCCGCGGTTTTTGAAAGACTGCAAATTTCAACCGCGCACAGGCGCGCACCCTCGATTTCATAAATCGAATGGGGATAATCACCCGAAATAAAGGCTTCATAGGCCGAATCGAAAATTATAAGCGAGCCGCTTTCAATTGCAAAATTCACCCATTCCGAAAGCCCTGCCCTGCTGTAAACGGCACCTGTGGGATTGTTCGGTGAGCAAAGGTAAATTATGTAGGGCTTTTTTTCAAGACCCGCGGGCCGCGGCAGAAAGCCGTTTTCGGGGGTGCCCTTTAAAAGCTCGATTTTTCGTCCGCTCATAACATTGCTGTCAAGATAAACAGGATAAACTGGGTCGGGGATAAGCACGGGGTTGTCGCCCAGAATATCGGTTATGTTTCCCACATCGCTTTTCGCACCGTCGGAAATGTAAATTTCCTCCGCGGCAATATCAACCGAAAAGCGCCCGTAATGGGCCGATACCGCCCTGCGCAGAAAATCATAGCCGAAATCGGGTGCATAGCCCCTAAAGCCTGCGGCACTGCCCATTTCATCGGTTGCACGCCGCATAGCGTCAACGGCGGCCTCGGGCAGGGGCAGTGTAACATCACCTATACCGAGCCTTATTATTTTCTTTTCGGGGTTTGCGGCTGAATATTCCGCCACCCTACGTGCTATTTCCGAAAAAAGATAGCTTTTTTTAACATTCAAAAAATTTTCGTTTATTTTTATACCGAGGCTCACAGCTCATACACTCCTTCATATACCTTTTCTGCCGTTCCGCGCATATAAACGTGGGAATTTGCGGAATAGCATATTGTTAAGTCACCGCCGCGCAAACGGACGGTGATTTCCTTGTTTCTCTCGCAAAGGCCGCCGAGCACCGCCGCCACCGCCGCGGCACAGGCACCCGTGCCGCAGGCTAAGGTTTCGCCGCTGCCGCGCTCCCAAACACGCATTTCAAGCTCATTTTTACCCGCAACGCGCACAAATTCGGTGTTTACGCGCTCGGGGAAAATATCGGAATTTTCAAAAAGCGGGCCGATTTTTGAAAGGCAAAGGCCGTTTACATCCTCACAAAAAACAACCGCGTGCGGGTTGCCCATTGAAACGGCGGTTAGGCTATATTCCAGCCCGCCTATTTCAAACGGCTCGTTTACCACGCTTTCGCCCGAAAACAGTATCGGAATTTTTTTCGGCTCCAATACGGGCACTCCCATATCCACCGTTATAAATTCGGCGCGGCCGCCACGGGTCTCGATTTTCAGCTCCTTAATTCCGCTGAGTGTATCCACCGTGATAACGCTTTTTTTCACCCTGCCGCTGTCGTAAAGATATTTGCCCACACAGCGAATACCGTTGCCGCACATTTTCCCCTCGCTTCCGTCAAGATTGAAAATGCGCATTTTCGCATCCGCCCTGTCGGAGGGGCAAATAAGTATCAGCCCGTCACTCCCCACGGCCGTTCGCCGCGGCGACATACGGCGCGCAAGCTCGGCCGGGTCTTCTAAGTTTTGCTCAAAGCAATCAATGTATATGTAATCGTTGCCTGTTCCGTGCATTTTTGTGAATTTAATTTTTTGCATATAAGCTCAGCTCCCGAAGCTCAATATATCACATTCACGCGTGTTTGTCAAATTCGGGAGGGGTATACTCCAAAATATCGCTTATATCACAGGAAAGGGCTCTGCATATACGCTCCAGCACATAGCCGTCGTACCGCTTTACCCTGTTCTTGTAATAATTATCTATAACCTGATATTGAATCCCCGTTCGCTTTGCAAGCTCGTAACGGCTGACGCAAAGCCTTTTAAGGGTTCTGTCAAGAATAATACAAACCATATATATTCACCTCTGTGACTATAGTTTATCGGATATATATTTTCTTGACAATTCACTTGAATACATATATATTTAAATAGATATATAATTATTTGCAAAAGCTGTTATTCGCAAAATCTGTGTGCACCTATTGTGGTTATCACCGGGCGTGAAAATATCCATTTGCTTGTGGCCGTCGCGGGATTGTAATAGTATATCGCGCCGCCGCTCGGGTCAAGTCCGTTTATCGCATCGCGCGCGGCGGAATAGGCACTGTCGGCAATCGGCTCGTAAAACTGTCCGTCATAAAGGCAGGAGAAGGCTCCGCTTTGGTAAACCACCCCCGAAAGCGTATCGGGGAAAGAGGGGTGCTCCACGCGGTTAAGCACAACTGCTCCCACGGCCACCTGCCCCAAATAGTCTTCACCTCTCGCTTCCGCCGATATTATTCTGGCAAGTAGCTCATAATCGGCCGAGGAATAGCCCGCAGTGCCGCTCTCGCTTATCCCGAGGGCCTTCAGTGTTTCTTTTCCCGCAATGCCGTCCTCTCTGAGAGAATTATCCCTTTGAAAGGCAATAACGGCATTTTTGGTGCGTGTGCCGAATATTCCGTCCACGGTGTAGCCGTAATAGCCGCGCGCCTTCAGCGCCTCTTGAATTTTTACTACTTCATCTGAGCGGGAGCCCATTTTTGAAAGCGCACCGGCCGAAATTCCGCAAATTAATGTAAGTATTGTGATTGTTATTAAAAATATTAAAGGGCGTTTCATGCCGTCACTCCTCGTCGGGCTTATTATTCCGCGAAGCTGTGCCGAATATACAAAAAATCTTATTTTTTTAAAAAAGTATGAGTGTGGAATATAATTCGACAAAATAATCACATCGGCAGTGCTATAATTGCTTAGGCAGGCTCGGATTATTCCCGCTTGCCGGTGTGACAGAGACTGAACCTGCCACACTGAAAATAAATACGGCGGTGATTACAATTGAAGGATGTTATTAAGGCTGCGCCACGGGAAAATACATATACGGTAAGGGAGCTGGCAACGGCGGTGCTCAGTCACACCCTTGCGGCGGTTGCGGGGCTTATTGCCGCAAGGGCCGAGGTTGCGGACAGGCTTTTGCCCTTCGGCACGGCCTTTGCGGCGGGCTGCCCTGCCGTTTTTTCGCCCGCCGCCGCGGCAGGCGCATTTATAGGCTATTTCATACCCATAACCGAGGGCAATGCCTTTAGGTGCATTGCGGCGCTTTTTGCGGTTATAGGCCTGCGGCTGACTGCCTCGGTTTTTGAAAAAACAGCCAAAAGCCCCATAACCCCTGCGGCAATATGCTTTACCGCAAGCCTTGTAACCTCGCTTTTGGCATTAGGGCTTACAGAGGGCAGTGTGGTGGGGGCGATTGCCGAGGCCTTGCTTTCCGCGGGCGGAGCATACTTTATTGCGGGCTTTTTTAACCGCCCGCGTGAGGGTGTGGGGCTTTCCCCCGAGGGGCTGGCTTCGCTTTTTGTTATGCTCGGCATAATTTTAACGGGGCTTTGCGGGCTTGAAATTTACGGTATATCGGTCGGTAGAATAGCGGGGCTTGCGCTTATTCTCAGTGCCGCAAAATACGGCGGTGTGATTTCGGGCTCTGTTTGCGGAATTACCGTGAGCACGGCACTGTTGCTAAGCGGCGCGGGTGATGGGATTTCGGTTATTTACGCCTTTACGGGGCTTGCGGCAGGTATTTTTTCCTTTTTCGGTAAATATGCATTACTGCTTTTGCCGCCGCTGTTTGCCCTGTTTGGCAGTATGATCACTTCAAACGCTGTCACCGTGGCCGCGGCCTCAACCGAAGCACTGCTTGGGGCGGCACTCTTTCTTTGTGTAGGCGGCAGGGCAGGCACAGGTCTCGGGCGGCTGTTTTCGGTAAGCCGCGCCTCGGCAATACCCACCGGCATTAAAAAATCGCTTGAAATGCGGCTTAATATGGCGGCGAATGCCCTTTGCGACGTTTCGGAAACGGTTGAGCAGGTGGCGGGTGAGCTTTCCAAAATCAATGCACCCGATTTCGGCAGCGTTATATCCGCGGTGGAGCAGGACACCTGTGTGGGCTGTAAGCTGAGACTGCACTGCTGGGAAAGCCGCCGCGAAGCTACCGTTGCGGCACTGCTTGAAATAACCAAAGCGGTAAAAAACGGCGGTTCCGATTTACTCTGCGGTCTGCCGGAGGAATTTAAGGGCCGCTGTGCCCGACTGCCGCGCATTGCGGCCGCAGCCTGTAAAAGGTATTCGGAATACACCTCACACATAGCCGCCGAAAACCGCATAGAGGAGGTGCGCTCGGTGGTTTCCGACCAGTTTGAGGGCATTTCGGATATGCTTTACGAGCTGGCCGAGGATTTGGAAAACGACGGCCACTATGATAATACAATGGCAGAAAGGGCGGCGGAAGCACTTAAAAATCTCAACATACGTGCCGAGGAATACAGCAGCCGCACGGATAAATACGGCAGGGTTAAAATAGAGCTTAAGCTTAAAAAAGATGGGGCGCCAGTGCTCAACCGCCTGCAAATTATGAAGCTTTTATCTGTCGCCTGTGAGCGCGATTTCGATGTACCCGCCGTAACCGAGGCCGGCGGAGAAATTTTCATTACCGCAAGCGAGAGGGCTGTTTTCAGGGTGGACTTGGGGGTCGAGCAGCGCTGTGCCTCGGGCTCTGCCATATGCGGGGATGCTTACAGATATTTTTCCGACGGGCGCGGGCATTTTATTGCCGTCCTTTCCGACGGTATGGGCACAGGCGGCAGAGCCGCGGTAGACGGGGCTATGGCCTCGGGGCTTATGAGCCGGCTCATAAAGGCGGGCTTCGGGTTCGATTCCTCCTTGAAAATTCTCAATTCCTCAATGCTTTTCAAATCCACCGATGAATCCCTTGCTACGGTGGATATTGCCTCCATAGACCTTTACACGGGGCTTGTGGAGCTTTACAAGGCGGGAGCGGCGCCCACGGTTATTCGGCGTTCGGGCAAAACGGGCAGAGCCGAAAGCAGCTCAATGCCGGCAGGCATTTTGCGTGAGGTGCGGTTTGACAGGGCAAGCATTAAATGCCGTGAGGGAGATATTGTGGTTATGCTGTCGGACGGGGCAACAAGTGAGGGCTGCGATTGGATACGCGACGAGCTGGAGGCCTGGGAGGACGGCACCGCACAGGAGCTTTCCGAGCGGATATGCGAGGGTGCCCACCGCCGCAGAAGCGACAGCCATGAGGACGATATTACGGTTATTGCGGCGGTAATAAAGCGGGCATAAGCAGGGCGATGGAGGGATTGTTTTTTAATTAAGTAGCTTTTACGGCATTACAATCCCTACGTAACGGCTGCCGCCTCGGTCGGTGCTTCTGCCGTTGGCAGAGGTCTCCGCCGGAGACCCGCCCCCCTTACACAAGGTAGCCTTTGGTTTGTGCAAATTCTTTGCCTCCCCCAGTCAGCTTCGCTGACAGCTCAGGCCCTCTTGCGGTGCCCGACATTGCACACGCTTGGAGCGCGGCGCACTTGCAAGCGACAGATTGTTTGTCGGACATTCGGTTTTGCCGCTATCGGCGGCTTAGCCTGTAGTCATGATTGAGCGGAGATTTATTCCCGTCTAACGGTCAATCACTTAAAATTTGACAAACGGACATATT
>CAZKUO010000009.1:0-36977 GCA_964555975.1 uncultured Ruminococcus sp.
GCTTATGTGCTATGAATCAACAAGGGATTTACCCCTTACCGAGGTTGAAACCAAAACACCCATTACGGTTGCAAAAACAAAAAAGCTGGCCGGACGTAAAATGGCCTTTGTGCCTATTCTCCGCGCGGGCCTCGGAATGGTAGACGGCGTTTTAAGCCTTATTCCCGCGGCAAGAGTAGGGCATATAGGTATGTACCGCGACCCCGAAACCCACAAGCCGGTTGATTATTACTGCAAGCTTCCCGCCGACCTTAACGAGCGTGACGTTTTTGTGCTTGACCCGATGCTTGCAACCGGCGGAAGTGCCATAGATGCGGTTGCGAGAATTAAGGAATTTAACCCCAAGCGCATTAAATTTATGTGCATTATAGCGGCTCCCGAGGGGATTGAGGCTTTTACAAATGCGCACCCCGATGTTCCTGTTTACTGCGCAGGGCTTGACGATCATCTTAATGAGCACTGCTACATAGTGCCCGGCTTAGGTGATGCCGGCGACCGTATTTTCGGAACAAAGTAATAACCGATATTTTTTCAAACACCCGTTACGGATTTTATTCTCTGTGCGGGTGTTTTTGTTTTTTATTAAAATCAATGATAGTTAATAATTTAACAATCTTTTCGGCAATTCCAAAATTTTTAAAAAATCTTTGATAAAAAAATAACAATCCTATTGACAAAGGGAATACACTGTAATATAATATAGTACATTAAATTACACTATTAAATAAATTGCTTTATACGGAGGTAATTTCTTATGTCGAGAGTTTACAATTTCAGTGCGGGTCCCTCAATGCTGCCGGAGGAGGTTTTAAAAACCGCGGCGGCCGAAATGCTTGAATACGGTGCTACGGGTCAGTCGGTTATGGAAATGTCACACCGCTCAAAGGAATATCAGGCGATATTCGATGAAACCGAAAAAAATCTTCGTGAAATAATGAATATACCCGATAATTACGAGGTTTTGTTTTTGCAGGGCGGTGCATCAACCCAGTTTGCAATGGTTCCGCTTAACCTTATGACCTGTAGCGGCAAGGCAGATTATATAATCACGGGTCAGTGGGCTAACAAGGCCTATAAGGAGGCGGCACGCTACGGTAAGGCGCGCGCTGTGGCTTCGAGTGCGGATAAAACCTATTCTTATATTCCGAAAACCACCCGTGCGGATTTTGACCCCGAGGCCGATTATGTTCACATTTGTATGAACAACACCATTTACGGCACCAAGTATTATGAATTGCCCGATACGGGCGATGTGCCGCTTGTGGCGGATATTTCAAGCTGTATTCTTTCCGAGCCGATTGACGTAACACGCTTCGGTGTGCTTTATGCGGGCGCACAGAAAAATGTTGCGCCTGCGGGCGTAACCATCGTTATTATCCGCAAGGACCTTATCGGTCGCGCTATGGATATAACACCCACAATGTTGAATTATGCCACACATTCCGAAAACGGCTCAATGTTTAACACACCGCCCTGCTATGCGATTTATATTGCGGGGTTAACCTTTAAGTGGATAAAGAAGCTCGGCGGGCTTGAGGAAATGAAAAAGCTGAACGAAAAAAAGGCCGCCTTGCTTTACGATTTTCTTGATAACAGCAAGCTTTTCAAGGGTACTGTTGTGCCGGAGGATCGCTCGCTTATGAACGTTCCTTTTGTTACCGGCAATGAGGAGCTTGATGCCGCCTTTGTTGCCGCAGCAAAGAAAGCCGGCTTTGTAAACATTAAGGGTCACAGATCTGTCGGCGGAATGCGCGCCTCCATTTACAATGCAATGCCTATAAGCGGTGTTGAGGCGCTGGTTGAATTTATGAAGAAATTTGAGGAGGAAAACGCATAATGTTTAAAATTAAAACCTATAATAAAATTTCTAAAACGGGGCTTGATGCATTTGACGATAAGTACACCATAGGCGATGAGGTTGAAAATGCCGACGGTGCAATAGTGCGCTCGGCCGCGTTGCATGAGGTTGAATTTCCCGAGAGCTTAAAGGCAATAGCGCGTGCGGGTGCAGGAACCAACAATATCCCGATTGAGCGCTGCTCGGAGCAGGGAATTGTTGTGTTTAACACACCGGGTGCCAACGCAAACGCCGTTAAGGAATTGGTTATTGCGGGCCTGCTTATAAGCTCACGTAGAGTAATTTCCGGTATTGAGTGGGCGAAAACGCTTATGGGCCACGGCGATACCGTAGGTAAAGAGGTTGAAAAGGGAAAGGGTGCCTTTGTCGGCCCCGAAATTAAGGGTAAATCGCTGGGAGTTATCGGCCTGGGTGCAATCGGTGTTATGGTTGCAAATGCCGCAAATGCCCTCGGTATGACCGTTTACGGCTACGACCCGTATCTCTCGGTAAAATCCGCTTGGAACTTAACCCACAATGCAGTGCATATTTTTGATATTAACGAAATATTCGAGAAGTGCGATTATATTACAATTCACGTACCGCTTACCGATACAACAAAGAATCTTATAAACGCCGCCGCAATTTCAAAAATGCGTGACGGTGTGAGGATTTTAAACTTTGCCCGCGGCGGCCTTGTGAATAATGCCGATCTTTTGGCCGCGCTTGAGGCAGGCAAGGTAGCATCATATGTTACCGATTTCCCGTCGGATGATATTTTGGGTGCACAGGGCGTAATTGCAATACCGCACCTTGGTGCCTCTACCCCCGAATCGGAGGATAATTGTGCGGCAATGGCAGCCAAAGAGCTGATAGACTATATTGAAAACGGAAATATTGTTAATTCCGTAAATCTGCCGGAGGTTGTTATGCCGCGAAGCGGTGAAAGCCGAATTTGTGTTATCCACAAAAATATTCCGAATATGCTTACCGCGATTACGGGTATTTTCGCAGGCAACAATGTTAATATTGAGAACCTTTTAAATAAATCCCGCGGTGATTATGCGTACACAATGCTTGATGTGGGCGAAACCGATGCCAATGAGGTTGCCGAAAAAATCGGCGCGATTGATGGCGTTATAAGGGTTAGGGTAATCTAAAAAGCAAAAGTAAGGGCCGCCATACTCAGATGAAATGGGTATGGCGGCCTGTTTTCTTCAGTATTGATATTAATTGTCTTTATTCGCCTGCAACAAAGGTGGGAATATCGGATTTCAGGGTATGCTCGGCACGCTTGTTATAATCCGCAACGGCAAAGCGCGTGAAAACACAAAGCGAGGTAATAAAGTAGGGGAGTGTGAAAACCAGCGGTATTACCGTGAGAGAGAGCAAAATCCAGCCGAAAAAGCCGAATATCAAATAAATGAAATCAAGCATTGCATATTTAAAAATCACACAGGACATATGTATGGCTTCAGAGGGCTCCATATTCTCATCCGCAACACAGAGTACGGGTGCGGCAGAATACCTGAGCATAATGAAAGCAAGTAAAATAACCGCCACACACTTTAAGAAAAGCGAAAGATAATAAAGGCCCGTAGTCCACAGCGGTATCGGCATATCAAGTAGCGAGTAAATTTTGGTTCCGCCGAAAATATCAACCACGGTTGCGGGCAGAAAAAGCAAAAATGCAAAGAAAGCCGCGCGTATGCACATTGAAAAGGTGATTTTTATTGCTCTTATATACTCACTTTTGCTTGAAAAATAATAAAACACGGAGGATGGATTATCAACCGCATCAAACAGCATACGCCAAACAAAGCGTATTAATCCCTGCAAAAGCGGAAAAAACAAAAAGAAAAGCATTAATGCGCCGCTTATAACAGCCGCAATGCTACCGAAAATATATTCGGTAATATTCATTGCGTACCAAATTACGAAAAAAGCAAACAAAACTGTCATACAGGCCGCAATGCATCTGAGCCAATTGCCGCGAAGTGCCGTTTTTGCGGTATGCTTTACCGCATTCCCCGAAACTGTCATACAAAAATCTCCGTTCTGTCGACGCTTTATTAAAGTGCGACGGATTATACTGTTTATCCTATCATTTAAAATTGAATAAACAATTACAAAACTGTTAATTTGGCGTAATTGGCCATAAGCTTTTTTGTGCCCACGGTATCAAAAGCAATTTCAAGCAGAGTATCGTTGCCCATAGCTTTTATCGAAAGCACAGTGCCCTCGCCGAAGGTGCCGTGCAGCACGGTTTGACCCACACTGTATTTTGAGGCGGAGCTCGAAACAGGGGAAGAAGGTGTGGTGACAGATACGCCTCCCGCCTGAGGTCGTGCGGCATAGCCGTAATAAGGAATACCTCCGTTTTGCTGTGAGCAAAGCTCGGGGGGTATTTCGTTTAAAAATCTTGAGGGCATATTCCTTGTGGTTGAGCCGAAAAGCATACGTGTGTATGCATTTGTGAGGGTAAGTGTCTTTTTTGCGCGCGTAACCGCAACATAGGCAAGTCGGCGTTCCTCCTCAAGCTCCTCGGCACCGCCGTATATGGACTGATTACCCGGGAAAATACCCTCCTCCATACCTATAAGCATAACATTATCAAATTCAAGGCCCTTTGCCGAATGAACCGTCATAAGTATTACACGGTCTTCGGAGGTATCAAGTGAGTCAATATCATTCACAAGGGCAACCTGTTCGAGAAAATCCGAAAGAGAGGGCTCCTCCGTTTCAAGCTCATACTGTGCAATGTTAGAGGCAAGCTCGGCAACGTTTTCAAGGCGCTCCTGCTGCTTTTCTGGTTCCTCGTCGTTTTCGGATAAATATTCTCTGTAGCCGATTTTATCAAGCAGCTCGGTCAACAGCTCGGAAAGAGAAAGGCGGCTTGCGGCATCGGTAAGCTCGTTTATAATATCACAAAAGCCCATAAGCCTTGTTGCCGCGCGTGAAAGCGCCGCATATTCATTTGCGTGACTTATAACCTCAAAAATCGAACAGCCGAGCTCTGCCGCTATTCGTGCGGCATTGTTTACGGTGGCCTCGCCTATACCGCGCTTGGGCTCGTTTATAATTCTTCTCAGACGCAAATCGTCACTGTTGTTGTTTATAAGCTGTAAATAGGCCGTAACGTCCTTAATTTCCTTTCGGTCAAAAAAGCGGTGACCGCCGATTATGCGGTAGGGAATACCGCTTCGCACGAAAACATTTTCTACCGAGCGCGATTGTGCATTCATTCTGTAAAGCACGGCATTTTCACAAAAACGGCCCCCGCTTTTCACGGCTTCGAGAATTTTCTCGGCTATAAACGCCGCCTCGGAACGCTCATCAGATGCTGTGAAAACCGTTATTTTCTCCCCACGTCCGTTTGCCGTCCAAAGGGTTTTGCCTTTTCGTGAGCGGTTGTTTGCTATAATCGCATTTGCCGCATCGAGAATGCTTTGTGTTGAGCGGTAATTTTGCTCAAGCCGTATTACCCGTGCGTTTTTAAATTCATTTTCAAAATCAAGAATATTCTCTATTGTTGCACCGCGAAAGCGGTAAATGCTTTGGTCATCGTCACCCACAACACAAAGGTTATTGTGTGCCGAGGCCAAAAGGCTCACAAGCTTATACTGTGCACGGCTTGTATCCTGATATTCATCCACCATAACATAGCGGAATTTTTCCGAGCACTCGCAAAGCACATCGCTGTTTTCCTGCAACAGCTTTACGGTTTTGAAAATCATATCGTCAAAATCCATGGCATCGGCTTCAAGCAGTCGCTTTTGATAGATTTTGTAAATCTCGGCAGTACCGTGCAGGCGGCGGTCGCTTACGGCAGTTTCAAGCAATTCCGCCGGGCTTATAAGCTTGTCCTTTGCAGAGGATATTGCCGAAAGCACCGCCTTTGGCGGGTAAAGCTTTTCATCAAGCTCATAGGCCTTGATTATCTGCTTTATAAGGCGCAGGCTGTCATCGTTATCGTATATTGTAAAGTGCGAGCTGTGGCCGCAAAGCTGTGCATATTTGCGCAGCAGTCTGCCGCAAATTGAGTGAAAGGTGCCTACCCAAATATCGTCGGCGGCCTCACCGAGCTTTGCGGAAATACGCTCACGAAGCTCGCCCGCGGCTTTGTTTGTAAAGGTTATTGCAAGAATATTCCACGGTCGAACCGGATAAACCGAAAAAACACCGTTCGGCACATAGTCTGCCGCACCGGTTAAAAAATCCTCTCCCGCCTTGTAATCGGCCTCGGTTACCGCGGGGCAATAATCACTGTTGTAGGCTTTGCCGAATTTTATCAGGTTTGCAATTCGGTTAACCAAAACCGTTGTTTTGCCGCTGCCCGCACCCGCTAAAATAAGCAACGGTCCGTCGGTTGTTGTGACCGCCTCAAGCTGGCGGTCATTCATACGGCTAAAGTATTTTTCAATTACCTGTTTTCTCAGTTGAACAAAATCCATTTTCTTCTCCGTTTTTCAGTTTCCCGGCACTGCGCTTATTTAATACATCGGGCAGAATATACGCAAAGGGAAAGGCTGCCGCACAAAGCAAAAGCGCCGCCGCAATATCAATTACCGAATGCTGCTTTAAAAACACGGTGGAAACCGAAATCAGCACGGTGACTATCAGAAGCGCAGCCTGACACGGCAGGCTTTTCAGCGGTTTGCAGTAAAGAGTTGTAAAATACACCGCAAATGAGCCAATCACATGAAGCGACGGGCAAACATTCGTGTTTGTATCAAAGGCATACAACGCTTTTACAATATCAACACAAAAATTATCCCTTTCAAATTCGGTGGGGCGTAGCTCCTGCATTGTGGGGTAAAAAATGTAAATTATCGAGGTAACGGTATAGGTTATCATTATAAAATACATCAGTTTTTTAAATGCGGGTATATCAAACAGGAGGGTATAAAGATGTATACCCACCAAAAAGGCAAACCAAAAATAATAGGGAAAAACAAAATATTCGCAAAATGGAACCTTTGCATCGAGGGGTGAAACAACCGGGTGGTATTCAAGCGAAAGGCCACGCTCAAGCAACCAAAAAACAAGCCCGTACACCGGCCAGTAAATCAACAAAAGCAGGTGCTTAAATTCGGGGGTTGTCAAGTTATTCGGCCGTAGTTTTCTGTAATCTACCATAAACACTGTCTGCATCCTTAATAATATATTCACTGATAATATCTGCCGCACAGCCCTGCATTTCTTCGCAAAGCCTTTGTGAGGCGTTATTTAGCTTTTCGGGTATTTCAAGATAATCGCACACGGCATCGCAAAGCTCAAGCGCTGTGTCGCGCGTTTCCGCACAGCCGAGGGTGGTGAAAAATTCACGGTTGCGGGTTTCGCAGCCGGGCACCGCATCTATAAACAGCATAGGCAGCCTTTTAACCGCCGCCTCGCTTGTGCTTAAGCCCCCGGGCTTTGTTAAAATAAGCTCGGCGGCATCCATATAAAGCGGCATACGGCTTGTGTAGCCTACAACACGCAGGTTTTCTGGCAACTGATATTTTGTGAGCGAGCGGAAAAGTTTTGTGTTGTTACCGCAAATAATAACAAGCATTGCATCCGTCGGGAGCTGCTGCGGTAGGTACTCCGCAAGCTCCTTTATCGGCCCGCAGCCCATACTTCCGCACATAAGCAAAACAATCCGCTTATCCTGCGGGAGGGAAAGAGTTTTCTTGGCACGTGCCCGCTCTGTTTTGTTATAAAAAGCTTTTTTAACGGGTATTCCGCTCGGCACAAGGCGTGAAACGGGCAGACCGTTTTCGGCAAATTCCGCAATAAGCTGCTTGTGGGGTATAAAATAAGCATCCATAACGGTTTGCCCAACACCCGGTGAGCAGGTATAATCGGTAGCGACAAAATATGTCTTAATACCGCTTTTGCGGCGTTTTTTAAGCTCGGTCATCATCATTGCGGAAAAGACGTGTGTGCAAACAACGGCATCATACGGCTCAACACGCAAAAATTCATCAAGCGCCTCACAGCCGCGAATAACAAGCTCATATATAAGTGATTCATCGCCGTCCTTCGGCGGGTGGTTTTCCTCAAAACGGTAGCTCACGCCGAAAAGCTTGGGGAATTTCCTGTAAATCAAAACGTGACCGCGGCTTATAAGCTTGCTTTTTTGGGGTGACCAAAAGGCCAAAGCATCCTTTATATCACATTCAATGCCGTGTTCGGGGAAAAAATCCGCAAGTGCACGTGCGGCGGAGTTGTGGCCCTCGCCCGTGTTACACGACAGTATCAGTACTCGCATTCTTTTTACTCTCCCTCTTTAAAAGCCTGTCGCGCAGGCGTATCAGGTGCGGGCGGTTGTAGCGTTGAATTATTATAAACGGAAGATTGCAAACAACAAAAACAAGCGAAAGTATAATGCCTACGTAATTCTTCCAAATAAGATATATGCCTACCGAGAAAAAGCAGAGGCACACGTGTATAAATTCCGCAACGCAGGTTTCGCGTATAAGCGCGGTAATATCCCCGGAGCCTGCCCCGTAGGTTACGCGCTTCGGCAGCATATCACGCATAATGCGGCTCATATCGGGCAGGCGCGTTTTCCAGCGCCTTATTCCAATGTGCTCGTAAATCGCGCCGCCCTTTTCAAAGCGGTGCGTGCGGTAAAAAAATGATGCTTCGGAAAAGCACGCGCGCGGCAGCGATTCACCTATGTAATGAGCAAGAATACCCAAAACCGCAACGTATGCGATGCTCATCAGTAATTTCATTCAATCACCCAAACCGAATAGTGCTATTATAATAACATAAAACAGCCCTTAAAGCAACAACGAAATTCACTTTTTAAAGCTTAACTTCGCTTTGTCGAGCTTCCCTCTGCCGCAACACGGTATTTAAGTGCCGTTGTGCCGGTAATTCTTTTAAAGGTTTTCATAAAATGAATTTCATCGGAGAAACCGCTTGAAAAAGCAACCGTGGATACCGAAAGGGAGGTGGTTTCAAGCAGCTCACAGGCATATTCAATTCGCTTTTTCGTAATGTAGCCTATAAGCGTGTCGCCGTATTCTTTTTTGAAAAGCCTTAAAAGGTGTGCATGGCTCAGCCCCGCATTTTTGCAAAGCGTTTCCACATTGAAAAGCTGTGTGGTACAGTTTGCATCGATATAGGCACGTATGCTTTGCATACTGTCCGAGGGGATGTGGGAAGCGCAAATATCCATAATTTTATAAAATGCGGAAAGCACCTTAAATTGCCCGTCTCGTCCGTTTGTAAGCTCTGCGAACAAATTTTTCAGTATTGTGTTTACCGTGCCTGCGTGCCTGTTTTCACGGGTGGGATTTTCAAGTGAAAAGCCCGCAAGGCTACCATAGCTTTCGGCAATCCCGGCATCAAGGGAAAACCAAACATATTCCCACGGCTCGTTTTCCGAGGGATAATATCTTTTTTCGATTCCGGGTGGGATAAAAAACATATCACCCGCCCGAAGACTGTAGCTTTTGCCGCCGATTTCAAGCATACCCTTACCCGAGATTACAAAATGCCAGGTAGCAGTGTTTTGCACCCAAAAGCGAAGCAGGGGACGGGTAACGTTGAAATTATCGTACCCAACGCCCAAAACAACGCCGTTTCCGAAAGGCTCGGCAACGGCACAGTAATATGTCGGATTGATAAAATTCCACATAACCTCACCTCGCTGAAATAATAACATAAACTGCATAAAAAGTAAAATGAAATATTTTAAAATGTTAAAAAAAGCAAGTTTTTTGTGTGTTTTTTGCATTGTATTTTATTCGCTGTGGAATTATAATGCAAGCAAAGGAGTAGTGATTTCTATGATTAAGGCTTGTGTTGTCGGCTTGGGTAACCGCGGCTACGGACTTTTAAAGGATGTAGTTTTAAAAAATCCCGATGTTGAGGTTGTTTCCGTATGTGATGTTTATGAGGACAGGATTGCCGCTGCCGCCGAATTGGTAAAGAAGCATGGAAATGAGCCGGCGGGCTTTACTGATTACCGCGATGCGCTTTCCGTTAAGGGCTTGCAGGCGGTGTTTGTGTTCAGCGATTGGAGCACCCATACCGAAATTGCGGTTTGCGCTATGAAAAAGGGAATTGCCGTTGTAAGTGAAGTGGGCTGCGAGTACAGCCTTGATAACTGCTATAAGCTTATAAAAACACAAAAGGAAACCGGCACACCCTATATGTTTGCCGAAAACTGCTGCTGGAATAAGGATGAGCTTTTGGCAACCTCAATGGCACGTAAGGGGCTTTTCGGAACTATTGTGCATTGCGCGGGCGCTTATGCACACGACCTTAGAAACGAAATTGCCTACGGCCACGTTACACGCCATTACAGATTTGATAATTACCTTAACCGTTGCTGTGATAATTATCCCACACATGACTTGGGACCCATTGCCAAGCTTTTGGATATTAACCGCGGCAACAGAATTATGACGGTTTCATCCTTTGCAAGCAAGGCCGCGGGACTTGAGGAATATATCAGGAACCGCGAGGATGCCACAGAGGAAATGAAAAATGCACACTTTGCTCAGGGCGATATTGTTACGACAGTGCTTACAACCGCACGCGGCGAAACTATTTTACTGCGCCTTGATACCACACTTCCGCGCTCATATTCGAGAGATTTTACCATACGCGGTACCAAGGGTCTTTATATGCAGGAAACAAATTCTGTATTCCTTGACGGCAACGCGGAATTTTTCTCTACCACAAAGTACTATGAAAAAGCACTTAACAATGCGGCAAGCTTTGAGGATGAATACCTGCCGTCGCTTTGGAAGAACATAACACCTGAGGAAATGGCCTCGGGTCACGGCGGAATGGATTGGTTTGCCTACAAGGCCTTTACCGATTCACTTATAAGCGGAGTCGAAATGCCGATAGATGTTTATGATGCGGCGACCTGGCAGGCAGTGTCTGTTTTATCGGAAATGTCGATAAAGCAGGGCGGTACTCCACAGGCAATGCCCGATTTTACCGATGGCAAGTGGTTTCAGCGTCCTCGCAAGGATGTTTGCGATTTGTAATAACATATTGTTAAACTATAAAACGTGCCCATTCACCTGTGCAGGTGAATGGGCACGCTCGGTTGTTTCAGAAAAAGTAAAACGAAAATCCCGCCGATATAAATCGACGGGATTTTCGTTTTGGTGACCCGGACGAGATTCGAACTCGTGTTACCGCCGTGAAAGGGCGGTGTCTTAGGCCTCTTGACCACCGGGCCGTTGGTGGCTGTAATTGGATTCGAACCAATGACACTGCGGGTATGAACCGCATGCTCTAGCCAACTGAGCTATACAGCCGAATTATCGACGACCGCTATATTATACAATTTAATCGGCGGTTTGTCAATAGTTAATTTTTTAAATTGCGGGATAAAACGAAATTTTCTGTTTCCGCTGAATACAAATGTGAAAAAATGCCAATATTTTTCTCGAAATGCTTGAAAGAGGAATGAAACAAATGAAAAGTAAGCTGTTTTCCCACAGAATTGCCGAGCTTGCGCTTCTTTGCGGAATGCTTTGCACAATTTTTATAAGTCTTGCGGGATTTGAAGAAAAGTGTGATGCTTTGCGCAACGGGGTTTTGCGCCTGCACATAATTGCAAATTCAGACAGTGAAGCCGACCAAGCTGTAAAGCTGCTTGTCAGAGACCGTATTTTAACCGAAGCGGCTGCCATATTTGCCGAAGCCGACGGTCTTGCCGAGGCAGAAGCGGCCGCAAGTGCGGCGTTACACGATATATCCGTAGCGGCGATGGCTGTATTAACCGAAAACGGCTTTAATTATGGTGCCGTGGCAGAGGTTGGGGAAAGCTACTTTGAAACAAGGGAATATGAGGATTTTACACTCCCCGCGGGAAACTACCGTTCACTGATTGTAAGGCTCGGTAAGGCAGAAGGCAAAAACTGGTGGTGTGTGGTTTTTCCGTCGGTATGTTTGCCGGCGGCAAGCAAGGCACGCCTTTCGGACAGCGTGGAGGGGAAAGCCGCTGAAATTGCCGAGACCCCGAATAAATATATTATGCGGTTTAAAGCCGTTGAGCTTTATGAGGATTTGAAGGAACGAATTTCCTCTAAGGCTTCGCACGGGAAATAATATTTTAAAAGAGGTAATTCACTTTTTTTCTTGAAAATATCCGTCGGTTATAGTATTATAAATAACAGTATATGGTATTATTTCGTCAGTCGGAAAACAAAGGTGGATTTTACTGTGAATAATAAGGAAAGAATATTGCGTCCTGCGGTCAGGCTGCGCGGCGGTGTTCGGTTGCCGCATTTAAAAAACACAGCCGAGTGTGAAACCGTTGTAATGCCGCCGCCCGAAACGGTTTGTATACCGATGCTTCAGCATATCGGTGCTCCCGCCGAGCCTGCGGTTGCCGTGGGTGATAAGGTTTATGTGGGTACGCTGATAGGCAGGGCCACGGGGAAGGTGAGTGCCGATGTTCATTCGAGTGTTTCGGGCACGGTTACCGCATTTGAAGCCCGTAAAAGCGGTGACCGCGAGGTTACATATGCCGTTATTAAATCCGATGGACAAGGCACGCCCGAGCCGTCACTTAAGCCGTTTGAAGTCAACTGCCGTGCCGATGTTGCCGCCGCCGCCCGTGCCTGCGGGCTTGTGGGGCTTGGCGGTGCAGGCTTTCCTACGGGCGTAAAGCTGGATTTCGGGGAAGACACTAAAATAGATACCCTTATAATCAACGGTGCCGAATGTGAACCTTATATTACAAGCGATTACCGCGAGTGTATGGAAAATTACGGTGACGTTATTGAGGGGATATATCTTTTAAAGGAAAAGCTCGGCGTTGAGCGTGTTATAATTTGCATAGAAGCAAACAAGGAGCGAGCAATAAGCAAGCTTTACAGCATTGCGGCGGACAGGCGCGATGTTGATGACAGCGTTAAGCTGATGAAGCTACCCGCAAGCTACCCGCAGGGCGCGGAGAGGGTTATTATATATTCCGCTACAGGCAGGCGTGTGCCGCAGGGCAAGCTGCCGAGTGATGTGGGCTGTGTTGTAATGAACATTACAAGCGTGGCCGCACTTTACAGATTTATAACCACGGGTATGCCGCTTGTTTCAAAGCGAATAACGGTTGACGGTACCGCTGTTACCGCTCCGGCTAATGTTAATGTCCCCATAGGCACCTCTGTGCGGGAGGTTTTGGAATTTGTGGGCGGCACCTGTGAAGAGGCTGCTGAAATTATAATGGGCGGGCCTATGATGGGCACCGATACATATACAAGTGAAACGGTTATTGAAAAGCGCACAAATGCCGTTACGGTAATGCTTGAAGCTAAGGCAGCACCCGAAGTCTCACCTTGTATTCACTGCAACCGTTGCTCGCAGGTGTGCCCGATGCGGCTTTACCCCGCGGCGGTTGAGGCGGCATTGAACCACGGTCTTAAAGAAAGAATTTTAACCCTTAATGCCGATTACTGTATGGAGTGTGGCTGCTGTGCCTATACCTGCCCCGCGGGACGGCCGCTGACACAGGTTATGAGGCTTGCAAAGGCTGAGCTAAGGAGGCAGAAGATAAAATGAAAGAGATTTTAAAGGCTTCGTCCTCACCGCATATACACGGGCCGGATACCACGCGTGGCATTATGACTGACGTTACCGTGGCGCTTTTGCCCGCCGCGGTTTACGGCTGCATACTTTTCGGAATTTATGCGGCGGCAGTGCTTTTAACAACGGTGGGAGCCGCTGTCTTGAGCGAATACCTGTGGAATAAGGCACTCGGAAAGCCAAATTCGGTTAAGGATATGTCGGCGGTGGTAACCGGGATTTTACTCGGTATGAATTTACCGCCCACAATACCGCTGTGGCAGGCGGCTATCGGCAGTGTGTTTGCAATAATTGTGGTAAAGCAGATGTTCGGCGGAATAGGCTGTAATTTCGCAAACCCCGCAATTGCGGCACGAATTGTGCTGTTGGTTTCTTTCCCCTCGGCTATGACAAGGTTTACTGAGCCCGTTTCGGATGTGATAACCTCGGCAACACCGCTTGCGGATTTGCAAACGGGGGTTTATTCCTTTAAGTCGCTGTTTTTCGGTATGCACGCCGGCTCAATAGGGGAAACCTCGGCATTTTTACTGCTTGTGGGCGGCGCTTACCTTGTTTTGCGCAGGGTTATAACGCCCTTAATCCCACTTTGCTTTATCGGCACGGTTGCACTTTGCTCGCTTATTCCGGGGCAAAATGCCGTTACGGCGGTTTTCGGCGGAGGACTGATTTTGGGTGCTGTGTTTATGGCGACCGATTACACCACAACCCCCACCTCACGCCTCGGTAAGGCGATATTTGCCGTTGGGTGCGGAATTATAACCTTTGTAATAAGAAAATTCGGTGCCTTGCCAGAGGGTGTTTCTTATTCGATTTTGCTTATGAATATTTTAACTCCGCTTATTGACAGGTTCACCCTTGCAAAGCCTTTCGGTTTTGTGAAACCAAAGGAGGCGGCAAAAAATGAATAAAATCCTTGAGCTTTTAAAGAATAATCGCAACAGCATTATTAAGCCGACCGTTGTACTGCTTGTGATTTGCATGGTGATTCCGGCGGCTCTTGCCCTTACAAACAAGGTAACTGCCGAAAAAATTGCCGCCCTGGATGCCGAAAACAGCAAAAAAAGTATGCAACAGTTGGTTTCCGCAGATGATTACGAGCTTAAAGAAACGCCTGCTTTTTCCTACTATGCGGCAGTTAAGGGCGGTGAAATCACCGCATACATATTCACAACCTCGGAAAAGGGATACGGCGGAGCTGTTACGGTTATGACAGCCGTATCCGACAAGGGCACTGTTTTGGGTGTTTCGATTTTGGATGTTTCAAACGAAACTCCGGGGCTTGGCCAAAACGCCGCAAAGGAAAGCTTTTACGGTCAGTTTAAGGGCAAGGAGCCCGGCATTTCGATTTTGAAGAACGGTGCCGACAGTGAAAAAAACGAAATTGATGCGGTGACAGGTGCCACAATAACCTCTACCGCAGTTACCCGCGCCGTAAACAAGGCACTCGAAAATTACAGCAGGGCGGAGCTGTGCTCCCCGGAGGTTGCTTCAAATGAAAAATAATAAATATTTGGGTTATTTTACAAACGGGCTGATAAAAGAAAATCCCACCCTGAGGCTTGTTCTCGGCACCTGCCCCACGCTCGCCGTTACAACAGCGGCGATAAACGGCATAGGAATGGGATTATCGGCAACCGTGGTGCTTGTGTGCTCAAATCTTGCAATTTCGCTTTTGCGAAACGTTATTCCCGACAAGGTGCGTATACCTGCATATATAACAATAATTGCGGGCTTTGTAAGTGTTGTTCAAATGCTGGTTAAGGCATTTTTACCCTCTGTTGATAAAGCCCTCGGCATTTATCTGCCGCTTATTGTTGTTAACTGCATAATACTTGCACGCGCCGAAATGTTCGCTTCAAAAAATTCGGCCATACCCAGTGTGCTTGACGGTCTCGGAATGGGCATAGGCTTTACTGCGGTGCTTACCCTTATGGGTGCAATACGTGAAATTCTCGGTGCGGGAACGCTGTTTTCGCTTCCCGTCACCTCAAGCTTTGTTGACCCTATGATAATTTTTCTTTTGCCTCCCGGTGGATTTTTCGTTTTCGGTATGCTGGTTGCCGCATCAAACGCCTTGGCAAAGAAAAGCGGCAAAAAGCCTGTTGAGCATTTAGGCTGTGCGGGCTGTCCGTCGCAAGGCATTTGCGAGAAAAACGCTGCAAAGGAGGCTGCCGGTAATGAATAGCACAACCTCAATTGCTTCGATACTTTTGGCGGCAATACTCACCAACAATATGGTGCTTTCAAAATTCCTTGGCATTTGCCCCTTCCTCGGGGTCTCCAAAAAGACCGATACCGCCCTTTCAATGGGAATTGCGGTAACCCTTGTAATGGTTGTGTCAACGGCTGTTACATGGCCCATATATCACTTTATACTGTATCCTGCTTACACATATCTTGAAACAATAGTATTTATTCTTGTGATTGCGGCAATTGTTCAGCTTATAGAAATATTCTTAAAGCGCTATATTAAGCCTGTTTACAACGCGCTCGGTATATATTTGCCGCTTATAACCACCAACTGTGCCGTGCTCGGTATTACCATGCTTAATATTACCAATGAAATGAATTTTGTGCAGTCGCTTGCAAACGCACTGGGTGCAGGCCTCGGCTTTTTGCTTGCAATGCTTCTGTTTTCGGGTGTGCGCGAAAGAATGGAAACGGCCGATGTGCCCGAATTTTTAAAGGGCTTACCCATAACTCTTGTTGCGGCGGCTTTGGTTTCGCTTTCTTTCCTGGGCTTTGCCGGAATAGGAGGTTGAGCATATGGAAATAATTTTACCTATTGTAATTGTGGGCGTTATCGGCTTAATTGCGGGGCTCGGTTTATCGCTTGCCTCTAAATTTATGGCGGTGCCGGTGGATGAACGTCATGAAAAAATACGTGAAGCTCTGCCCGGGGCCAATTGCGGTGCTTGTGGCTATTCCGGCTGTGACGGCTATGCGGCGGCTGTGGCCGCGGGTGAGGCCGAGCCGAATAAATGTGCACCGGGCGGTGCCTCTGCCGCTGCGGGCATTGCGGCTGTTCTCGGGGTTGAGGTTACGGCAGAGCCAAAGGTGGCCTTTATCGCCTGTAACGGCACACGCGAGGTGACGGAAATAAAGTACGGCTATGATGGCCTGCAAAGCTGCTCTGCGGCTGCAATGCTCCATTCGGGCCCCCTTAAATGCGCTTACGGTTGCCTCGGCTTTGCCGATTGTGCGGCGGCCTGCTCATTGGGAGCAATTACCCTTAAAAACGGCCGACCCGTTATTTGCTCGGAACTTTGTGTAGGTTGCGGCAAATGTGCCGAGGTATGTCCAAAGGGGCTTATTGAGCTTATTCCGAAAAATACGAAAATTTTTGTTGCCTGCTCCTGCAAGGATAAGGGGGCAGCGGCGGTTAAAGCCTGTAAGGCTTCATGTGTAGCCTGCAAAATGTGTGAAAAGGCCTGCGAAAGCGGTGCGCTTAAAATAGAGGAAAACCGCCCTGTGATAAACAGAGAGCTTTGTACCGAATGCGGCAAGTGCGCAGCCGCTTGCAAGCGCGGAGTAATTAACCGTGCCTGAAAACGGCACGGCAATTAAAATTAACAGGCAGTTAAAAATTCGGTTGCAAATTTATGGTAAAATCAACAGCGTTAGGAAGTGATGAAATGAGCGTAAACAACAGCTATGCGGGTAATGATATAACCCCGGAAATACTGAAATATGCGGAAATTTGCACAGGCAACTGCCGCATTGAACCGCAATTGTACATTGAACATAAGGTGAACAGGGGACTGCGCGATTTAAACGGTCGCGGCGTGCTCACAGGTCTTACTGAAATTTCGGAAATTGTTTCCAAAAAAACCGTGAACGGTGAGGAGGTGCCCTGTAGAGGTAAGCTTTATTACAGGGGATATGACGTTGAAAAGCTGGTCGGCGGATTTATAAATGACGGTCGCTTCGGCTTTGAGGAAATAACCTATCTTTTGCTTTTCGGTGCCCTGCCGAATGCTTCTCAGCTTGAGGAATTTTGCACTCTGCTTTCCTCTTATCGAACCCTGCCGGGTTCCTTTGTGCGTGATATTATAATGAAAGCCCCATCCGATAATATGATGAATTCGCTTGCACGCAGTGTGCTTACGCTCTATTCGTATGATACACGTGCGGATGATACCTCAGTGCCGAATGTTTTGCGCCAGTGCCTGCAGCTTATTGCAAGATTCCCCTTGCTTTCGGTTTACGGCTATCATTCGTATGATTATTATTTGCGCGGCAGTAACAGCTTTTTTATTCATGAGCCGCGGGCGGAGCTTTCAACCGCCGAAAATATTTTGTATATGCTGAGAATTGACGGTAAATACACCCCGCTTGAAGCACGTGTGCTTGATGCCGCTCTGGTTCTTCATGCAGAGCACGGCGGCGGTAACAATTCCACATTCACAACCCACGTGGTTTCCTCCTCCGGAACGGACACCTATTCGGCAATTGCCGCTGCCCTGGGCTCGCTTAAAGGCCCTAAGCACGGTGGGGCAAATATTAAGGTGTGCGCCATGTTTAACGATATTAAGGAGCACGTGCGCGATTGGAACGATGAGGATGAAATATCAGATTATTTAAAGAAAATTCTCCATAAGGAAGCCTTTGACGGTGCCGGGCTTATTTACGGTGTGGGACATGCGGTTTATTCGGTTTCCGACCCGCGTGCAGAGGTATTTAAGGGCTTTGTTAAATCCCTTTCGGAGGAAAAAGGCCTTGACCGCGAATATGCACTTTATTCCGCAGTGGAGCGCCTTGCACCCGAAATTATTGCGGCCGAACGCAAAATGTATAAGGGCGTCAGCGTTAATGTGGATTTCTACAGCGGCTTTGTTTACGATATGCTTGGTTTGCCGCATGAGCTTTACACACCGCTGTTTGCAATAGCGCGTATTGCAGGCTGGAGTGCACACCGCATTGAGGAGCTCTTAAATTCGGGCAAAATAATCCGCCCTGCGTATATGGGCGTTCAGCCGCGCCGTGATTATGTTCGGTTGACTGAAAGGTAAAACCAGTCTGCAAAATAAAGAAAAAGGGGCAGTCGGAGCTATGCATTTACAGGAATCGGGAGAAATGTATCTTGAAACAATACTTATTCTAACCCGAAAAGAGAAATTTGTGCGTTCTATTGACATAAGCGAATATATGGGCTTTTCAAAGCCGAGCGTGAGCAGAGCCATAGGCCTTTTGCGTGAGGGCGGCTTTATAACGGTTGACGGAAGCGGCTATATAACCCTCACGGCTGACGGCGAAGAAATTGCCGAAAAAATATATGCGCGGCATAATGTGTTAACCGATTTTCTTAAAAAAATCGGCGTTGACGGTGATGTTGCCGCGGCCGATGCCTGCAAAATCGAGCACAATATAAGCGATGATACCTTTAACGCCTTAAAAACACATTTGGAGTCATTAAAGTCCGCAGAATAACGAAATAACACATCTGTTTAAAAGCTCACCGTTTCGGCGGTGAGCTTTTAGTATGTATGGACCTATCTTATTTTATTTTGGGATTTTAAAAAGGCTAAAATGAAATCGGCAGTGTTACGGTAAATTCCGTGGGAGAAGCGGCAGAAGTGATTTTTAATCCGTATTCCTCACCGTATTTAAGCTTGATTCGCTCATTCACGTTTTTTAAGCCGTAGCCCTTTGAGCTTTTGCTTAAAAGCTGCTCGGGAGGCTCTGTTTCTATACCGGGGCCGTTATCCGAAACGGTGAAAACCAGGCAACAGTTAATGCAGTGTGCCGTAATTTTAATTTTGCCGCACTTACCCTTAAGCTTTTTAATTCCGTGTTCAACCGCATTTTCAGCCAAGGGCTGTAAAAGCAGATGAATGATTCTGTGATTTAAAATCCTCTCGTCCACATCAAATTCAACATCAAGCTTGCCGCTTAACACTATTTTTTCAATATCAAAATATGAATTGAGCATTTTAATTTCATCTTCCACGGTGCTTTCATCGGCGTTGTTGTTGAGGGTTGCCCGATAAAAGTTTGAAAGATTTATAACCAGCTCACTGATTTCATCCGCGTTGTTATCAATTGCTATCCAGTTTACGGTTTGCAGTGTATTGTAAAGAAAGTGCGGGTTAATTTGAGCCTGCAAGGCCTTAAGCTCGAATTTCTTTTGCTTAATTTCCTTTTCGTAAACCGTATGTATAAGCGAATCCAAGCGCTCGGTCATATCGGAAATATCGTTTGTCAGGTTACCTATTTCATCACGTTGCTCGGAATGGAGCCGGATGCTGAGCTCACCGTTTTTAATAAGAGATATTTTTTCGGAGAGATATTTAATTCGCTTTGTAAACGAAAAAGAGAAAATAACATCTATAATAATCAGCAATATAAGCGATAAAAGCATTGCCGTGAAGGTTGAATGTAAAATGGTTCCGCTACCCGCAACTATATAGCTTTTCGGCATATAAGCAAACAGATTTAAGCTGTTGCTGAGCTTGGTTGAAAACACTGTATATTCCTCGGAGCCGAGCTTCAGAGTGTTATCCTTAAGGCTTAAAAGCATTTCCGTATCCGGCAGGGGGGCTCCGTAAACGGTATTTCGGCTGTAAATAATTTTCATATCAGCCGAGGTGAGCAGCAGGTTATAGTTCATAAGCTCGCTGTTTGTGGCTTTCATAAGCGATTTCGGACGCACAAACAGACAAAGACTGCCCGTGTTTACACCGAGTGTATCGTAAATTTCACGCTTGAAAACAAGAAATTCACCGTCATAATACCACATGGCACTGTTTTTAGGAGTGTGCGCAGGGAGGGACAGCTCACTATAGCTCCTTACAACCGTTTGGTAGGGTGCTATGCCGTTTTTTGAAAAAAATGTTATTTCACGTATAAAGCCGTAAAAGCTTTTAAGATTGTAAATATACGGCCCAAAGGAGGAAGCAATATCGGCATTGAGGGCCTCGGTTGTTTCATATTCGTTGTTGAATATTTTGAGAAAGGCACTGTTTTGGGAAAGCTCGGATATAATTTCCTCACAAATAGATATATTGTTGTTGAGGGCGGCATCGGCCTTGTCGAAATAAAAGCGAACATCCTTTTCCTTTGAGGAAAAAAGCAGGGCCTTTGACTGATTGTAGGAAAAAATGCCGAGTATCATAATGGGTATCAAGGAAATGAGAAGATAGGTAGATAAAAGCTGGTACCTGAATTTAAGGTTCAAAAAGCCGTTTCTAAGCCTGTTGAAAAGGTTTTTCATTGCTTTATTCGGCACTCCTCTCACGGTACTGCGCGGGCGTTAACCCGTAAAAACGGCTGAAAAGTGTGTTGAAATAGGAATAGGAATCATAGCCGACCGTTTTTGCAATTTCGGTAATACGCATATTTGTGTGCTTAAGCAGGTCGCACGCCTTTTTCAGCCGGTATTCCTTTAAATAATCTATAAAGGTTTTTCCGGTCTCCTTTTTGAAAAGTCTGCTCAAGTACGAGGGCGATATATAAAGCTTTTCGGCGGCATAGCCCAAAGAAATATCACACATATATTCATTCTCAATAAGTGCGAGACATTTTGAAATCAGTCGCTTTGTGTCGCCGTTGCCGTAGTTATCGGTGAACTGTTTAATCAATTCTGAAAACAACGCCACAATTTCATCTGCCGAATTTGATGAGAAAATTTTACCCATAAGCTCCTGTTCAAGGCCTTTGATTTTGCGGTGAGTGCATAGGCGGTTGATTATATTTGATGAAATACATTTCGCATAAAGAGAGGAAAAATGCGCATTCTGACCCAGTGCCTCAAAAAGACGTGAAAGCGCCGCAATAAATTCGGAATAATTACCTGTGTCGATTAAAAAATAAATTTTATCCATCAGGTCGTCAATCGAATCGGTATCTCCGTCGGCGTCCGAAATATCCTCTGTGTAAAGCACAAGACCTTTGTCCGCAAAAAAGAAGTATTCACCTGCACGGCGTATGGATTTATATTTTTCCGGCAAAAGCGAAATTTCGGTAAAGGGGCTGTAGGTAATGCAAATTTGCAAATGAAACCTGCTTAAAAACAAATCCTTTACAAGGGTATAAAATTCACGGTCGGAATTAACTGTGCTGCTGTTAAGGAGAATGTACTCCGGCCCGTCAAGGGCTATTATAAACGGCTCTGTGGCAAAAAGCTCGGGCAGCTTTACAAGGGGCAGTTCGGGCGGAGTATCGGCCTGAAGCACTCGAATAAGCACAAGCTGAAGCTTTTCGGTATTAAGGGCAGTGGCAATTTCCTCCGAAAAGTCCGTTTTACCGCTGAGGTAATCAAGCAGCATATCGCTCTTGGCGCGAAGCGAAACCGACTGTGCCGATTTTCGGCTTTCGTTTTTACGGTCACATATTTCTATGGCTTTTTTGAGTGTGTCGGTCAGCTCATCAATAGGGTAGGGCTTGAGAAGATACTTTACCGCACCGAAGCCGATAGCCTGCTGTGCGTAGTGAAAATCCTTATATGCGCTCATAATAATTATTACAAGCTCCGGATTAAGCTGCTTTGCCGCCTCTGCAAGCTCAATACCCGACATATCGGGCATTTTTATGTCGGTCATAAGTATATCTATTTTTTCTGTTTTCAGAATTTCAAGGGCATCATCACCGCATTCGGCAGTGTGGGTTGAAAGCGGAATATTGAATTTTTTAACGGTGTTGCTTATTCCGCGGCAATCACGGAAATCATCGTCTACAATCAGTATATTATACATAACGGCCCCCTTAAATTTTATCATTCTTAATTAATTATAACTGAATTTCAAATAATTTCAAGAAAATCGGCAATAATTTCCGCAACAGTTTTAAAACAGAGCATAATTCAGCACAAAATGTCAAAATATCGGTATTTAAAATTTTTTAACAATTTGGTATAATTTATACAGAACATTGCGGAGGTTTTTTCTTATGCTTAAATTCAAAAGAGCGGTGGCTTTGGGGCTTGGCCTTATAATTGCGGCAGAGCTTTTCGGTGGGATTAATTCCACGGTTTTATGCTCGGCCGAAAAAAGCGGCGGCACTTCCGCAGGGGAAACCACCGTCGGCAGTGATTACGGTACCTATTCCGCACAGTATGAAAGCGTGCCGTCGGCCGGAACGGAAATTGTTATTAATGCGGCGGATTATGCTTCCGCTTCGGAAAAGGGCATAAAAATATCCTCCCTTGACGGGGTTGAAAAAGCAGTTATTGCCGACGGCAGTGACTGTGTGCTTGAATATGAGGCTAAAGTACCTACCTCGGCTCTTTACGAAATACACATTAAGTATTATCAAATAAGCGGAAGAAACTCGGCAATCGGGCTTGGCATCAAGCTGGACGGTGAATATCCCTTTGATGAGGCGAAATCCTGTAGCTTTGACCGTATTTGGCAGGATGACAGCGGCATACTGACCGATGATGAGGGCAACCAGTATACACCATCTGTTTCCGAGGCTCCGCAGTGGACCGACGGTGCCTTTAAGGACGGAAACGGCTATTACGGCAATAGGGCTTACAGCTTTTATTTAACCGAGGGTGTGCACAGGCTTACACTGATTTGCGATGAAGAACCCGTGGCAATAGAAAAAATTGTTTTAAAGGGAGCGGATAAGCTGCCCACCTACCGCGAGGTGCTTGATACATACAAGGCCGAGGGCTACCCCGACTATACCTCGGAGGCAGTATACATTGAGGCGGAGGAAGCTTACAGAAAATCGGATTATTCACTGAGAGCACAATCGGATAAGACCGATGCAAACACACAGCCCTTTTCTCCCACCAAGATACGCTACAATTACATTGGCGGCAATTCCTGGAAATACCAATCACAGTGGATTTCCTGGCGGGTGAATGTGCCGCAGGACGGCTTATATAAAATCGCTTTAAGATTTAAGCAGGATACAATTAAGGGATATTTTTCTTCAAGGCGGCTTTATATAGACGGTGAGGTTCCGTTTGCCGAGGCCGAGGCGCTTAAGTTTCCTTATTCCGAGGATTGGCAGATGGCGGCCCCGGGCGGAGATGAACCCTATTTGTTCTATTTTACAAAGGGTACACACGAAATTAAGCTTGAGGTTGTTACGGGCGAAATTTCGCAGATTATAGAGGGCTTGCAGGGTATCGGTGACAGCCTTATGGCGGTTTATCGCAGAATAATTGCCATAACCGGCACAAGCCCCGACCAATACAGAGACTACAACATAACCGCTTCGATTACGGATATGGTTGAAATATTTAAGGAAGCGGCTAATAACCTTGAATACAGCCTTGATGCTCTTTCGGAAATACTTGAAACCGAGCACGTTAATGCAAGCGCGCTTCAAACCCTGCTTTCTCAGCTTGAGGATATTATAGATGATCCCGATACGATTGTGGACTCGGGGAGACTGAGCACTTTCAGCTCAAATGTAAGCAGCTTTTCCTCATGGCTTTTGGATTTAAAGTATCAGCCCTTGGCAATAGATCGCATAGCCCTTATGAACCCCGATGAAAAGCTTCCCAAAGCGGGTGCGGGCTTTATTACTTCACTGAAATCCGGTATTTTGCGCTTTTTGGCTTCATTCACGGGGGAATACAGCACCGATTACGGTAATGGTGATGAAAAAATCACCGTTTGGATTTCCTCGGGCAGGGATCAAATGCAGATACTCAACAATATGATTTCCGATTCGTTCACTCCGGACACCGGAATAAAGGTGGATATACGGCTTGTAAATGCAAGCCTTGTTCAGGCGATACTTGCAAGCAACGGGCCCGATGTTGCAATTAACGTTGCAAGGGATCAACCTGTAAATCTCGCAATGAGAAACGCGCTTGTTGATTTTTCCAAAATAGAGGGCTTTGAGGATATTAAGAAGGATTATAATCCGACTGCCTTTGACCCCTATTGCTACAACGGTGGATGCTACGGTATTCCGGATTCGCAGATTTTCCCGATGATGTTCTACAGAACGGATATTTTCGAGGAGATGGGTCTTGAATGTCCCGAAACCTGGGAGGAATTTTCGGCACTTGCACCGATACTTCAAAGAAACAATATGAGGGTTGGTATTCCGAGTGCGGGCACGGGTATGTTTACCGCATTTTTGTATCAAAACGGCGGCAAATTTTACAATGACAGTCTTACCGATACCGAATGGCGCTCCGAGGAAGCTTATAACGCCTTCTTAAAGTGGACGAAATACTTTACTCAATACGGCTTTTCGCTTGAATACAGCTTTAACAATCTTTTCAGAACCGGTGAAATGCCCATCGGAATTGCCGATTACAATATGTATAATACAATAAAGGTTACCGCCCCCGAGCTTGAGGGACTTTGGAAAATGGTGCCGTTGCCCGGTACCGCGCGCGAAGACGGCAGCATTGACAAAAGCGTTAACGCTTCGGGTACAGCATCGGTTATATTTAAGAATACCGACAATCCCGAGGCGGCGTGGAAATTCATTTTCTGGTGGACCGATACCGATGCACAGTTGCGTTATGCTACCGAAATGGAATCGGTTATGGGGGTTTCCGCAAGGCAGACACCCGCAAATACGGCGGCATTAAACGGTATGAACTGGAGCAAGAGTGAGCTTTCGGCCCTGCAAACGCAAATGAGCTTTGTTCGCGAGCTTGCCGAAATTCCCGGCGGATATATTGTTACCAGAAATCTTGCCAACGCTTTTAACGATACTGTTGTGAGCGGCAAGAACCCGCGTGCAAGCCTTGAAAAATGGGCTGACCGAACAACCACGGAGGTTAAACGCAAGCAGAAAGAATTCGGAATAGAGTGAACGGTATGAAAAAAGTAATTTCAAATAACAATGAATTTTCTCTGAAAAATCGAATCAAAACCGATTTGAGGCGGAATTATCAGCTTTATATATTGGCTGCACCCTTTATTCTGCTGTTTTCGCTGTTTGTTGTGCTCCCAATATTCGCTTCGGTGGTTTTGTCCTTCACACAGTACAATATGATAGAAAGCCCCAAATTTATAGGCATAAGCAATTATGTTCAAATGTTTTTCGGGGATGATGTGTTCGGCACGGCGTTCAAAAACACGATGATTTTTGCCGTTATTACGGGGCCTGCGGGGTACATACTTTCCTTTGTTTTGGCATGGTTTATTAATGAGCTTAACCCAAAGGCCCGCGCGGTTGTTACCTTTGTTTATTACGCTCCCGCCCTTACGGGTAATGTTTACTTTATATGGCAATATATATTCAGCGGTGACAGATACGGCTTTATCAACAATCTGCTTTTAAAGCTCGGGTTTATTTTGGAGCCGATTCAGTGGTTGAGCGACACAAGCTATATGCTTACCGTAATAATAATCGTTCAGCTTTGGATGAGCCTCGGTGTAAGCTTTCTTTCATTTATTGCGGGCTTTCAGTCGGTTGACAAAAGCCTTTACGAGGCAGGAGCCATTGACGGCGTGAAGAATCGTTGGCAGGAGCTTGCTTACATTACACTCCCCGTAATGAAGCCGCAAATGATGTTCGGCGCAATTATGCAAATTTCATCGGCCTTTTCGGTGGGTAGTATATCGCAGACCCTGGTGGGCTTCCCAAGCAAAAACTATGCAGCACACACAATAGTGCTGCACATTATGGATTACGGCACAATCAGATACGAAATGGGCTATGCCTGTGCGGTTTCGGTGCTGCTGTTCCTTATTATGGTTCTGTTCAAATCGGTTGTTACACGGATACTTTCCGTGGTTGCGGACTGACGGGGTGAGTGAATGAAAAACAAGCTTAAATTAAAATATTCCCACGCCGGTGTTCGTAAGCAAACGAGAAGCCTGTGGGGAAATTTACTGATAGCAATTGTGCTTTCGGGTGTCGGTGTCTTTATGCTTTTGCCGCTGATATATGCCGTAATGCAATCCTTCAAGCCGATTGATGAGTTGTTTTTGTATCCGCCGCGGTTTTATGTTATGCGGCCGGTTACAACCAATTACACAATGCTGTTCCGTCTTATCAACAATTTGTGGGTTCCGTTCAGCAGGTATCTTTTCAACAGTCTTGTTGTTACGGTAATAGTTACCGTGGGGCAAATAGTAATAACCTCTGCCGCGGCATACCCTATGTCACGCTTTAAAACGGGCATTAGCTGGGTGTTTAAGGCTGTTGTTTTGGCACTGCTTTTTAACGGCACGGTTTTGGCAATACCGCAGTATATTATTATGAACAAAATCGGTATTGTAAACACATATTGGGCTTATATTCTACCGGCACTCCCGTCGTGTATGGGGCTGTTTCTTATGAAGCAGTTTATGGATCAGCTCCCCTTTGCATTAATCGAGGCCGCTATGATAGACGGTGCAAATCATTTCAGAATTTATCGCAGTATTATTATGCCGTCGGTAAAGCCGGCATGGCTTACACTGCTTATTTTCTCATTTCAGTCGGTTTGGTCAATAACAGGCGGAAGTCTTATATATAACGAGGAGCTTAAAACACTGCCGGATGCGATAAATCAGGTACTTTCGGGCAGTATTGAAAGAACGGGTGCCTCCACTGCAGGTAGTGTGTTATTGATGATTCCGCCCATAGTAATATTTATCTTCACTCAGAGCAATGTGGTTCAAACCATGACAAGCTCCGGAATTAAGGAATAGGGGGCGGTGATTTGAAAATGAAGAAAAGGCTTAAGACCTATATCTGCTTGGTTTTTGTTTTTCTGCTCTCGGTAGGCACAATAACCGCCTCTGCAAGGTCAACAAATACATACGCCTACAGTGATGATGACGTGAAAAAATCACCCGATGCGGTTTATGTGGAAAAAACGGTTTACGGCAGTCAGCTTGATTGCGGCAGCTTTGCTTCACCGAGTGATATTTGCTTATTTAACGGCGAAATGTATATTTTGGATACGGATAATAACCGTATAATAGTTACCGATACGGATTTCGTTTTCAAAAGAGAAATTACCGAATTTAATTTAAAGGGTGAGCCGACCTCACTTTTAGCACCTAAGGGTATTTTTATTACCGAAGGCTATCTCTGTATTGCCGATACCGGCAACGGCCGTGTGCTTATTGTCGGGGCGGACAATACGGTTGTAACGGTTTTGGAAAAGCCGAAAAGTGACCTATATAATGCAGAGCTTGAATTTAAGCCGCAGAGAATTTTGATAGATGCCAACGGCTTTTATTACGTTATAAATCAGGGGAATTACGAGGGTGCGCTTTTGTATAATCCCGACGGCAGCTTTAATTCCTTTTTCGGCGGAAACCGCGTTACGGTTACGCTGTCCCTCCTTGTGGAGAATATGTGGCGCAGCATTTTGAATAAAGCTCAAATTTCAAGAACGGTTCAGAATATACCGCAGGAATACAGCAGCTTTGATATTGACAGTGAGGGCTTCATATATACCTGCACGAACAACACTACCGATAAGGTGGACCAAATTAAAAAGCTTAACCCGAACGGCGAAAATGTTTGGGAAAGCGGAAAAAATTACGGTGACACCGCAGATGTTTACGAGGGCTCAACCGAAATTGTAACGAGAATAACCGACGTTTCAGTTGATAATGAGGATTTTATAACCGCGGTTGACAGTCAGTACGGTCACATATTTCAGTATTCCGCTGCTGATGGGCAAATTCTGTTTGTAACGGGAAACATAGGTGCTCAAAAGGGAACACTTGCCACTCCCGCTGCGGTTGAATCGGATGAAAACGGAATTTATATTCTCGATTCGGCCAAGGGCAATATTACGGTTTTAAGATACACCGAATACGGAAGAAATGTTCGTCGCGCCGTAACGCTTTACAATGACGGAAGATATGCCGAGGCCTTAAGCTATTGGCAAGAGGTTATTAAAAAGAACGGCAGCCTTCAAATAGCCTACATCGGAATAGGTGAGGCGTTGCTCGGTGAAAAAAATTATACCGAGGCAATGAAGTATTTCAAGCTCGGTATGTATAAGGAAGGATATTCCGAGGCCTTTGCGCAATACCGCAATCTTCTTTTGCAGGACAATTTCGTTTGGATTTTGATTTCGGTTGCGGTAATTCTTATAACTGCCTACACGGTAAGCTACATTAGGAAAAGAAACCGAAAAATCGATTTCAGTATTAAGCGTTATAAGAAATGGCAATATCCGTTTTATACCTGCTTCCACCCGAGCAAGGGCTTTAACGATTTAAAATGGTCGGGTCAAACCTCATTTATCGCTTCGCTCATAATATTGGGGCTTTGGTTTGTTTCAAGCATTTTAAAACGGCAGAAAACCGCATTTCTTTTTAACACAAAGCTTGAATCTCTTATGGAATTCAGTGTTTTGGTTCAGTTTCTTTCAACGGTGGGCTTGTTCGCGGCATTTGTTGTTATAAACTGGGCACTCTGCACCCTGTTTGAGGGCAAGGGCACTGTTAAAAACATCTGGATTTATTCCTCCTATGCGCTGATTCCCATAGTAATTTCAAATTATGTTACCGTGGCACTCAGCTATTTCTTCTCGGCCGACGAGGCGGCCTTTATGAGCATTATTGAAGCGGTGTGCATTATTTGGGCTTTGGCACTGCTTATGATGGGAATGAGCGTGCTTCACGAATATACGCTTAAGCAGGTTATTGCCTCACTGCTTGCCACTGTGTTCGGTATGGCAATAGCCGTATTTTTGCTGGTGCTTGTAATCAGCCTGTTTAACAAAATAACATCCTTTGTTACCTCTGTTATTGATGAATTGAGGATGCATTCGATTATGAAAGGAGAATGACAGTGAAAGCCAAAAGAATACTTTGCCTTATTATGTGCCTGCTTTTGGCAGTTATCTGTCATTTTCCTCAAGCATCTTTTTCAGTTGCGGCGGAAAACGAAGCTGCGGTAGCTGCCGCGGCAGAAATCGAAAACGAAAAATTTGCCCTTTATGTTGATGAAAACGGCGAAGTGTCATTCTATGTTAAGGCAACGGGTAATTGGTGGCACAGCAATCCGACCGACAGTGAGCTTAATGCCACAGTCAGCGGAATTGTAAAAATGCAGACGACCTCACAGCTTATTGTTACCTACCTTGCGGACGGCTCCAACGAAAAGCAGGCCACAAGCCGCGCTTCGGCAACAAATTCCGGTGGAATTTCGGTTTCGGCAAGCGGTAACGGCATAAAGGTGTGTTATAATTTTAAGGATGAGGAATTTACCGTGCCCGTGCTTTACACCCTTACGGGTGACGGTGTAAAGGCCGAAATACTCAATGCCGAAATTGACGAGCGAGGGGATAACCTGATAAGCAAAATCGTGCTTTTGCCTTATTGGGGAGCCGCCTCTGTAAATGATGAGGGATATTTTCTTGTGCCGGACGGCAGTGGGGCTTTAATCGGCTTCAATAACGGTAAAAGCACAACCGCTTATCAGCAGCTTATATACAATACAGATGAGCAGATGAACGAAACGACAGGCATAACCGTAAACGAAAAGGCTTATATGCCACTGTTCGGCATCAAAAATAATGCTCAGGCTATGATTTCGGTTATAGACGGCGGCAGTACAGCCTGTAAGCTGTATGCCTCGGTAAGCAGCGGCAACAATCCGTATAATTACATCTATCCCGAATTTACCTACCGCAAAACCTCCGTTGTGCAAATGCTTTCAAAAACCTGGTACCCGCTGGATGTTACCTTTGTTTCAAAAAAGCGTGCCGATTGCGAAAACTTTTCGGTGGAGTACATTCCCGTAACGGGGGAGAGCGCAGATTACGGCGGAATGGCAAATACATACCGTGAATATTTAAAGAAAAACGGTAAATTTGAAAGCAAACCCGAAAAAAATTACGTTCCGCTGTATTTGGATATTTACGGCAGTGCGCTTGTGGCGGATACATTTCTCGGCTTTCCCGTTAAGGTGAACAAAAGCCTTACCGATTTTAATGAGGTTAAAGAGATCGTTGACGGATTAAAGGAAAGCGGTATTGAGGACATAAGCATTCGCTATAAAGGCATAAGTAAAGCGGGACTTTACAACAAAAGCGTGCCTACAGGCTTTAAGGTTTCAAGTAAAATAGGCGGCAAAAAGGGCTTTAACAATTTGGTAAGCTACCTTGCCGAGCAGGCTGTGGGCTTTTACCCCGATGAGGATTTTGTTTATATGCGAAAATCCGAGAGCTCCGTTTTTAAGCCGAGCAATGTTGTAAGGGATGTAAGACAAAAGAATGCCGTGTTTTACGAATACGATATAAGCACGGGTAAGCAGCTTAAAACCGGTACCCTAAAGTATGCCTTAAAGCCGAAAAATACTTCAAAATCGGTTGACAAATTTTTGAAATCCTACCTGAAAACCGAGGCTCGCAGTCTTTCACTTTCAACCCTCGGGAATACAATTCTTTCGGATTACGGCAGTGAAATTTGCTTCAGCAGCCAAACACGGGATATTTACAGTGAAATATTCCGAAAGCTCTCTGACAAGGGAATCTCCGTAATGCTTGAGGCACCGTATATATATGCGGCCGAATATGCCGATTGCATAATTTCCGCACCGAATGAAAGCAGCAATTACGATATTGAGGATAAAACGGTACCGTTTTACCAAATGGTTTTGCACGGACTGGTTTCCTACTCAACACCGTCGCTCAATTCGGTGGCAGATAATAAAACGGCTGTTTTAAAGGCCTTGGAAACGGGTAGCAGTCTTATGTATTCGCTTTCGGCAACCGAGTATTCCGAAATTATTGATGACGGGTACGATGATTTGAACTGTATTTTTGCAGATGATTGGCTCGAAATAATTGAAAAATCGGGCAAGGAGGTTTACGGTGCCTTAAAAAATGTTGCCGACAGTGAAATCATCGCCCATTATGAAGCTGCCGAGAATGTTTTTGCAACCGAGTACAAAAACGGTACGGTGATTTACGTGAATTATTCCGATACACCGTACACAAAAGGAAATATAACCGTCGGTGCCGAGGATTATTATGTCAACGGAGGTGCTTCAAATTGAAAAAATCGAGATTGACAAATCGGCGCCGAAAGGCAAGAACCGGCTTTTTATATGTACTGCCCTGGATTATAGGCTTTGTTTATTTCTTTCTTATTCCGTTTATAAAGGCTGTTTTTTACTCCTTTTCATCCATAAAAATAACAAAGAGCGGCTTTGCTTTAACCTGGGTCGGCTTGAAAAATTATAAGAATAATTTATTTACCGATGCCGAAAATATGCGGCTTATAATCACATCGGTCGGCAGTATGGCGGCAACTGTGCTTGTTGTGGTGATATTCAGCCTGTTTATTGCGATTATTCTGAATCAGAATTTTAAGGGCAGAGGTATTGTAAGAGCGATTTTCGCTTTGCCGATTATAATTTCCTCGGGAGTAATTATTCTCCTGTTAAAGCAAAATGTTTTGCAGCAGAATATGGATGCCGAGGCAACAAGCGCAATTTTTCAGGCTACAGATGCCCTTAAATTTTTAACCGAGGCCGGTATTCCTCAAAAGGTGGTTACATTTTTTGAAAGTATTGTAAACAATATTTTCGATATGGTGTGGAGCTCCGGAATGCAGATAATTTTGTTCCTTTCGGCATTGCAAAGCATTCCGTCCTCATCTTATGAGGCCGCAAGGGTTGAAGGCGCAACCGCGTGGGAATCCTTTTGGTTTGTAACCTTTCCAATGGTAGGTCCGTTTTTGCTGATAAACATTATTTACACCGTTGTTGACAGCTTTACATCAAGCACAAATGATGTTATGCTCAAAATAACCTCTCTGTTTACCAATATGCAATACGCCGAGGCTTCATCACTTTCAATGGTGTATTTTGCATTGGTTATGCTTATAGTAATCGCTGTGTTTGCGGTGGCAAATAAGCGAATAAATTATTCTGAAATGTGAGGGTCGAAATCAAAAATGGTAAAAAGCGTTAATAAATATAAGCTTATTAAAACCAAAACAAAATTAGCGAGCTTTGCCTGGGCACTGTTTAGGGCATTTTTGATTATCGGCATAAGCTATATTATTGTTTATCCAATACTTTTTATGGTCAGCACCGCCCTTAGGGGAACAGAGGATTACTACAATCCGCTGGTTGTTTGGGTTCCGTTGCACTTTTCGCTCGACTCCTTTAAGAACACAATCAAGCTTTTGAATTATTGGACCACACTCGGACGAACAGCCTTTTACTCTGTAGGCGCTTCGCTTATACAGGCGGTAATCTGCGCCTTTACGGGCTACGGCCTTGCGCGCTTTAAATTCAAGGGGAAAAATTTAATTTTGCTCGGTGTAATACTCACGATTATAGTTCCCAACCAAACAATAATTGTGCCGCTCTACGAGCAATACAGATTTTTTGACTTTTTCGGCGTAGGCAGCCTTATAGAGTTGGTTACCGGTTTTTCGGCAAATGTTAATCTTACCGATACGGGTTGGGTTTATTTTCTGCCGTCGCTTTTCGGCAACGGACTGCGTGCAGGCCTGTTTGTGTTGGTGTTTATGCAGACCTTCAGGGGCTTTCCGCGCTCTATTGAGGAGGCGGCTGAAATTGACGGCTGCTCATCCCTTAAATGCTACCTTACAATAATTGTTCCGAATGCGATTAATTCCTTTGTTACGGTATTCCTGTTTTCGCTTGTGTGGCATTGGGGTGATTATTACTATGCGGGAATGCTTATGGGAAGCGGTTCAACACTTGCCGTGGCACTTAAAGCACTTCCCACAACCGCACAAACAATGTTCAGCACAACCTCAAACCCGGTTGCAAATTCGGTTTGCGTTCAGGCGGGGTGCTTATTGGTGATTTTGCCGCTTTTGATAATATTTTTCATAGGTCAAAAAAGCTTTGTTGAAAGCGTTGAAAGAACAGGTATGGTAGAATAAGACTTAAAAAAGCATATTACAGAGGTGATTTGAAATCAAGCTTGATAGTATATGTGTGTATGACAAATTTTGGCATCAATGCTTTTAAGCGGGAGGCCGTGACCGATTTAAAGCATTTAAAATTAAAATTTACGGCAGAACGGAGATAATTAAAATGAAAAAAATGTTGAAAAAGAGCTTTTGTATTGCAATGGCAGCGGCTATGCTTACAGGTGCGTTTGCAGGCTGCGGTGATAAGGATACATCATCCGGAAACGTCGGCGGCGATGCCGCTGCCGGCACCGATATGTCGGCATATAAGGGTGTTGACCTTGTTATGTACTGCGCTGCCGATGAGGAGGCAACCATAAGCGCGGTTGCAAAAGCCGCAGGGGACAGATGGAAGAAGGATACAGGCGGAGAAATCACCTATATTATGAGCCCCGATTGGAACCAAAGATACGGTAATCTTACCGTTAAAGCTGCTACAGGTGCACAGCTTGACGGTTATTGCTCCACCACACAGGACTGCCCGACATTACCGTTAAAGGGTCTGTTTTTGCCCGTTGACGATTATTTGGAGGATACAGATTACATTTCCGAGCATTTGAGCCGCCAGGCGTTCTCATTCAACGGTAAAACCTACGGTCTTGCACAAAAATGCCGTTCCGTACCGTTTGTTATTCTCTACAACAATACGTTGTTTAAAAACAACGGTGAAAAAACACCTCTTGAATATTACAAAGAGGGTAAGTGGACCTGGGATACCTTCAGAACGGTTGCAAAGAATATGACTCAGGATCTCAACAACGACGGCAAAACCGATCAATACGGCTTCGGTACATGGTATAAGCATCCCTTTATCTGCTCTGCCGGTCTTGCGGATTACATAGGCGGTGACAACAAGGTAACCTTCCAGGACAGCAAATTCACAAGCACAATGAACTTCCTGCAGGAAATGGGCTTTAAGGATAAGAGCATACTTACAAACGGCGAGGGTAATGCCTTTGTTGAGGGCAAGCTTGCAATGTGCGCCGAAAGAACCTACTATGTGCGTGAATATGCCTCACAGGGACTTGAGGATGAAATAGACTTTGTACCTTTCCCGCTCTCAAGCGATAACAGCAGTGATATTCGCTATATGTACTGGGTTGACGGTCTTTCAATTCTTTCAAACACCGTAAATGCCGAAGCAACTGCAGTGTTCTTAAAGAATTATTGGGCAGTGGCCTATGATGAGTGGTATGAGCAGTCGCAGTTCTCCGATGAATATTGGGAGGGCGGCTATACCGATGAGCAGAAGAAAATTATTGAAGATATGATTCCTTATGCTGTTTGTATGCCCTCACAAGGCTACCCCAACTTTATGGAAACGGTTTCTTCAAAGCTTTATAAGGATATTATAACAAGCGGTCTTTCAATCAGCTCATCTGTAGCCAGCTATTCGCCCTCTTTACAGGCGATTGTTGACGATGCACTGAGCTCGGCTGAATAATTTGGAGTATGTAATTACAAAAAATAACGGATTTGCGGGTGATAGCGTGAAAAATCACACTATAAATAAAAAAACAAGGCTATTTGCGGCATTTCTTTCTGCTTTTCTGCTTTGCAGCTTTTCTGCCTGCACGCCGGGCGGCTCCTCCTCGGGAGCTGCTCCGTCCGGTGGGGGCGAAAATTCCGTAAAGGCCGACAGTGTCGTTTCAAGGGTTGTAACCTCGGAAAGCGGCAGAACATACATTGAACACAACGGCAAGCCGTACCTTTTTTACGGCACTCAGCTTAGAATAGATAATATCCGTGAGCGCTACAGTGATGATATTTCGCTGATAGACACTATGTTTGCAAAGGTTAAAGAGGATGGCTTCAATACAATTGTTGTGCCCATTAAATGGTACCAAATAGAGGCCAAAAAGGATCAATTCAATTTTGATTTAATGGAGCTTTACTACCAGGCGGTATATAAATATGATCTTACCGTTCAGTGGCTTTGGTTTGGCACGGAGGTTTGCGGCTCGGGAGGTTGCACACCGAACTATTTGAAGGAATCGGATGAGTACGTTAAGTGGAAATCACCCGAGGGCCTTTACTATGACTTTACCTGTGAAGCAACACTTGAGCGTGAAAAGAACGCCCTAGCCAGGCTTATGGATTATATTGCGGAAAGGGATACCGAAAGACGCTGTGTTATGATACAGATAGATAACGAGGTCAGCCACGGCGGCCCCGTTTTCGACGGCGGAACGGATACCTGGTATAAAACCGAGGAGGCTTACTTTAAATACGGCTGGGCGGGCGGTCAGCACTATGCCATTGCCGATTATTTAAACAAGCTCGGTGATGTTATTCACAGCAGTAAGTATAATTGTGTTACCCGAGTTAACATAATGAAGGATGCCTGGGAGGTTGGCCGAGATATATCCGATGTTTTGCTTAAGGGCAGCGGTGTTGATATAATCGGTATTGATGTTTACGAAACCACCTGGTACGAAAACCTTGATAACATATTCATTAACGAGGGCAATGTTTTCCATTTTGCGGAGGCCTCAACAGAATATGACCATTCCTACACTGTTGTTAAATTCCTTGCCGAGGGCTACGGCTTTTTGAGCTACAGCTACAATAATTATCAGTCCGATATAGAGAAAGACGGCTACGGCGGCGGATATTACTACGTAACCGATGAGGATTTGTTCACGGTAAACCCATTGTCGGGCAATTCCATAGAGGCGGTAAAGAAGTTTAATTATACCGTTAACAAGTGTAAAGATGTGCTTGCCGAGGCTGTTGCCAATTCCTGTGTTGCCGCATTCAACTATCAGCAGGAGGATGAGGACGTAAGTGTAACAAGAGCCTTCGGTGATTATGAGGTAACCTATTTTGCCAAGGAAAAGGGCTACGGAATGGCCTTTTGGCTCACTGAAAAGGAATTTGTTTGTATGACCGGTGAAGACGGAAGTGCCTTTGCCTTTGGAAAAAACAAGGTTGAAAAGGCCGAATACGGTGAATTTGTAAACGGCGAATGGAAAACCGAGGACGGAACGCCCACGGTTAAGGGTAACCGCGTTATTACCGATGGCTACAAGCTTGTTAAGGTTACTTTGGAATAGGAGGGGTGAAATAAATGAAAAAGCTGACTGCAATAATATGTGCGGCGTTAATTGCTTTGAGCGCACTTACGGTTTCGGTTGGTATTAATCCGTTTGCGGCCTCAACCGCTGCAGATATTCTTACCGAAACCGAGATTATCGAAAAGCTTAAAAATACCGGTGCTTACTCCGAAAGCGGCGGAGTGCTTACAAGCCTTGCGGGCTTCCCCGGCAAAAATGCAATGCTGACAAGTGAACAGGATTTCGAGCTTAAATTCACCCTCGGTGTACCGTCGGGAGTATCGTGCAGCTTGCAAATTCGCATACGCAGTAACGATGTAACGGGCCACAGCGTAGGCTACAGAGCATTTATTTCGGCGGGTAGCATAAGCTTGCAAAAATTTAATGATACAAACTGGCAATCCACCGAGCTTAAGGCGGTAAGCCACGATTTCACAAAGAAAACCGAGGTTGCAATTTCCGCAAGCGGTAAAAACCTCACAGTTTCTTTAAACGGTAAGGCAGTAATAGAAATTGCCGATGCGGTAGATACCACTGCCGCTAACGGGCAACTTCGTCTTTACGGAACCGATAATGCGGGCTTCACACTTGAAGCACTTTCATTAAAGGAACCCGCAACCGCCTCGGGTGACGGCGGCACAGGCGGAAGCAGTGAAGCCGGTAAGGATATTTTATCCTCAGATGAGCTTGTTAAAGCTCTCAAAAATACCGGTGCTTACTCCGAAAGCGGCGGAGTGCTTACAAGCCTTGCGGGCT